>JAKPDL010000202.1 GCA_029552825.1 Bacteroidota bacterium | reverse complement strand
CCAGGATATTCTTTCCTGACTGTATCTCTGCCTTTATTTTTTTCCTGGCTTCCAGGAGTTTTCTAACATCAGCGCTCATGTGGTGAGTAAGCTGTGCAGAGTTCTGCAGTGAGGCGTGCATTGCACCGGCAATTATTTTTCTAATGTTTGAAAGAGGTTTGTCGGTGTAATCTGCAGAAGGTGATTCAACATTCAGGAACTGTGGTTCAGGTTGCTGTATTCTTGCTTTTAATTCATTTTCAATATCTCTGATGATGATTCTCCCTGCTGGTCCGGTGCCTTTTATTTTGGTAATATCTATTTTCTCTTTTAAAGCAAGGTTTCTGGCGCGTGGTGAAATTCTTATTTTTCCTTCAGGCATTGAAGGGGTTGTAACTTCTGCAGAGCTGGTGTACAGCGATGCGCTTAGTTGAGGAGCAGTTTCCCCGGCTTTTGCTGTCTTGCTGGTCGTTCCTGGCCGGAATGGTGTTACATCCTCACCTTCGGCTCCAATCACTGCAATGGCAGTAAGTACCGGCACTTCGTCGCCGTCGTTGAAAAATATGTCGAGTATTGTTCCCTCAGCTGGCGATTCGAGGTCGAAAGAGGCTTTGTCTGTTTCGTACGAGCAGAGAAGATCTCCTGTTTTGACATAATCGCCTTTATGTTTGAACCACGTGGTTATTACGCACGTTTCGACCGACTGTCCCTGTTTTGGCATAATTACCGGTGTTGCCATTGCTTATAATTTTTAACTTGTTAAGATATGTATCAGATCAATCTTATTAAAATAAGATTATATGGCATGTGCAAAAATAATTAATTAAACTTGTATTTACAAGTAAAATTTAATATATTTACACTTTCAAATAAAAAATGATAACACTTCCACGATATAAAGAATTATATCATACTCTGAGGAAGCATATTCTTGAAGGCATTTACAGGGAAGGTGATCTGTTGCCCTCCGAAAATGAGCTTTGCAGCATTTACGGCATGACTCGTCCTACTGTAAGGCAGGCTCTTGCTTTGCTTGCCGGAGATGGATTGATACGCAAACATCAGGGGAAGGGAAGCATTGTCCACAGAATGCCAAGAGAGATAGGGATTCTTTCGGTCGCAGGCACTACATCGGCTGTAGGAGATAGAGGCCTTAAGACCGATATAATTGTAAAGCCTAAAGTAATTCCCTGGCCCGGTGAATTTATGTTCCCTCTTTCTGAAACCGAGAAGGAATCAGGGTGTATTTACATGGAACGGCTCAGGCTCCTTGAAGGAACCCCTATCTTTTATGATATTAATTATATAGCAAATATCAATCTTCCGCGTTTTACTTCACGGCAGTTTAAGGACAGAAGCCTTTTCAAAATACTGCGCGATCATTATGGAGTGGAGATAAAAGGAGGAGAGCAAAGAATAAGAGCTATACCTGCTTCGGGTAAAATAAGCAGGTTTCTGAAAATCAAACCCGGTGCACCTGTACTGCATCTGGAAAGAAAGATGGAAACAAATGTGAACGGACTTTACGTTTATTCTTCAATTTATTGTAACACAGAAAAATATTCCATTTTCGGAACATTCTGATTCCTGAACAGCCATAAAATTTTTTTGCTTGTATACCATTCTTTGTTTGCACATCTAAAAATTCTTGGCTGAATCTGAAAAAGTTCTATCGTATTTATGATATAATTAACCAGTATTTAAATTTTTGCCAATCATTCTTTATCTTTGATTGCAAAGTACTGAATATGCCCCACGGAAACATTGCAATAGTCTTCGACTGCGGCGCAACCAATGTGCGAGTTGCCGCATTGAACGAGAAAGGAGATATAATAGCTTCGGAATCGTACCAGAACAATACCAAACCCGACCCCTTCTATCCTGGCTGGCGCATATGGGATGCTGTAGAAATATGGGACAAAATGTGCATGGCATGCCGGAAAGTTATTGCCGGAATTAACAAGAATGACATCGCGGGGGTAACGGTAACAACTTTCGGAGTAGATGGAACACTTTTTGACAAAAATGGCAACATGCTCTACCCTGTCATCTCGTGGCAGTGCGAAAGAACGGTGCCTGTAATGCAGAACATCGGCAAATACATACCTGTTGATGAGCTCTATTCCGAAGCTGGCGTACTGCCTTTCAATTTCAACACGATAAACAAACTTGTATGGTTCCGCGAAAACAGACCTGATTTGGTCGAAAAGGCACATATGTTTCTTTTTATGCCCTCTATATTCATCCTCAGGCTTTCCGGTGAGATGATGAATGATATGACCATGGCAGGAACCTCCATGTTGATGGACCAGGGCAAAAGAACATATTCGGAAAATATTTTAGGTAAAATCGGCTTTCCCTCGATAAAACTTTCTCCCACGGCAGAGCCTGGAACTGTTGCAGGCAAGGTGACAGAAGTTGCAGCTTCTGAAACAGGGCTTCCCTCAGGCATACCTGTAGTATTGACAGGTCACGATACGCAGTTTGCTCTTTTCGGTTCCGGTGCGGGTGTAAACCAGCCTGTCCTTAGCTCAGGAACATGGGAGATACTTATGGTAAGGGCACACTCTTTTAAAGCTGGTAAGGAACAACTTGAAAACGGAATCACCACCGAGCTTGACCCTTTGCCCGGGCTTTTTAACATCGGCAACCAGTGGATAGCATCTGGCATGCTTGAGTGGGCGCGGCGGGTTTTATATGCTGATGTAAAGGAAAATGTGTATGATGTCATGATTGAAGGCGCATCGAAAGTACCACCGGGCAGCAGGGGTATAAAAGTGGTACCGAAGTTTTATGAGGAGTTAAAA
>JAKPDL010000194.1 GCA_029552825.1 Bacteroidota bacterium | reverse complement strand
TGAACTGACAAGTCCGGTTGCATCATTATGCAATACCCCCGCCGTCGTAAACTTCGGTAAATACAACGAACTGCCCGCATTCCCTATCACTACATTACCAGTCGAACTGCCAGTGTTTATTCTTGTATCATAATTCGAATTGTCATTAAGATTTATTATTCCTCCGGAAACTGTTAATGCTCCAATAATTCCTGTTATTCCGGTTATGTTTGTTGGTCCGGTAATGCTAGTGGCACCATTAATTGCAGCACCACTTAAACCGCTAAGCAATCCCGCCGAAGTAATGGCACCTGTCCCTGCAGTATATATATTCCCGTCTCCTGTAGTATATATATTCCCGCTTGTTGTGACATTATCGTCCGCATTGGCAGGTGAAAGTATATTTCCAGTACGTGTCCAGTAGCCTATTATACCGGTTGTAGGAGGTGTGGTAGTAAGCCGGCTGTTGTTATCGGTATAAACACCGGCATTTGGAAGCAGGCTGCTCAAAATAAGGCTGTTAAATGTAATGTTAGCTCCAGTATGAATATCCTGTGGCAATGAAAGTGTTATGCTCCCCGGTGCATGGGTAACATAAACCTGATTGCCGGTTCCAACCAGAGTTTTGAACTCATTTTGAGTTCCGGCAGCATTCATGCCTAATAACTGATTAGGCCCTCCGGCCAGGCTCGCAGGAACAGTCTTCCAGATACCATCGAAGTACCAGAATGACTTTGTATCTGTATCATATACAATCAACCCCGCCGCAGGAGATGATATTGCCAGTCTCTGGGCAGTTGTCATACGTGGAATAAGCAGTCCCCTCTGAACCGATCTGAGTTCAAGAATTGATGAAGGATCAGGTGTGATATTCACTTCACTTATTCCAACACCCTGTCCACGAACTTTCAATCCGCTGAATGCCAGAACGATTAAGACTATCATCAGTCCCTTTCTGAGCATTCTGGCGCTTATCTTTCCGGAAGAGCAGCCTTTTCCTCCGGAAGAACCCATTAATCTGTTATGCACCGTTTTCATGATTAAACCTCCTATAATATTTTCCAATTTTTTCAAAAGAAAAACCTGCACTATTTCGTACTGTAAATGCAGGAAATAATTTCAGTATACTGACATCTACCGTTTTTAAATTCTTCTATTTCTTTCCTTTCACTCAAAATAAAATGAAATACTTTAAAATTCAGAACCAAACAATCATCAGTCTAAAAAATAATAAATCTTGTTGGCCCTATTTAACATCTTAAATCAAACGAACCAACAACAACTTTAATTTAAGACTGTTCTGCCCCTTTATAAGTTGCACTTTTAGTCTTAAAAGTTTAGGTTAAATATAATATAAATATTGAATGCTCTGAAAAAATTTTGACGGAAGGCTGATTTTTAGAGATAAAGAGTCTGTTTTAATAAATTTAATAAATTAAAAAAAGTACCGGGTCTTTAATTACCCGGTTTCCTGGTGAAAGATCTGTTTATTTGTGTCCTTAAATCAGATTCTTTATCAGAATCAGATAATCAGCATGGCATCACCGTATGAACCAAACCTGTATTTTTCCTTAACAGCTGCCTTGTAAGCCTCAAAACACAGGTCATAGCCTGCAAATGCTGCAACCATCATTAGAAGAGTTGAATATGGCATGTGGAAATTTGTTATCATCATATCAGGTATCCGGAATTCATAGGGCGGGAATATGAATTTGTTAGTCCATCCGTCGTACGGTTTCAGGAAACCTTCAGTGGATACTGAACTTTCAAGGGTTTTAACTACGCTTGTACCCACAGCACATATTTTATGCTTTTCAGCTTTCGCTTTATTAACAATCCTTGCAGCCTCCTCTGTAATAATAATTCTTTCGGAATCAACTTTATGTTTTGTCAGATCTTCCACATCAACACTTCTGAATATCCCTAATCCAACATGCAGGGTTATTTCTGCAAATTCCACTCCCCTTATCTCAAGCCTTTTCAGGAGTTCTCGGCTAAAATGCAAACCAGCCGTTGGAGCAGCAACAGCCCCCTCATGCTTGGCAAAAATCGTCTGATATCTTTCCCTGTCTTCAGGTTCTACCTTTCGGTTAATGAATTTCGGAAGAGGAGTCTCACCCAAACTGTAAAGAGTTTTCTTAAATTCTTCATACGGACCATCATACAGGAACCTCAATGTCCTTCCTCTGGAGGTAGTATTGTCAATCACTTCTGCGACAAGGACATCATTCTCCCCGAAATAGAGCTTATTGTCTATGCGGATCTTTCTTGCCGGATCAACCAGAACATCCCATAGCCTCTGTTCACGGTTTAACTCACGCAAAAGGAACACCTCAATCTTCGCACCTGTCTTTTCCTTATTGCCATACAATCTTGCTGGAAAAACTTTTGTATTGTTAAACACAAGTACATCATGTTCATCAAAATAGTCAACAATATCCTTAAATATCCTGTGTTCAAACTTGCCGGTCTTCCTGTGCACGACAAATAATCTCGATTCATCCCTGTTCGGTGCAGGGTACAGGGCTATTAGCTCCTGCGGCAAAGTGTACCTGAATTGTGATAGTTTCATATTTGCAGTTAATATTAAATTAATTGATTCAATAAAAACTATTTAACATAAAATAAGGCTGAAACCTTTATACGGAAAAATTTTTTTCTTGTTTCACTTGTTCCAGAAAATTTCTGAACTTTTCCAGATCCATAGCCTCTTCAAGCCTGAAAGGACCTATAGCTGTCCGGGTTAAAGATGACAGATAAGCGCCTGAATTCAGAGCCTTCCCAATATCTCTCGCAAAAGCTCTTATATAAGTTCCTTTACTGCAAAGAATCCTGA
>JAKPDL010000182.1 GCA_029552825.1 Bacteroidota bacterium | reverse complement strand
GATGGTGGCCAGAAATGTCTCTTTGAGGAACTTGAACACATTTGGTCTTGATTACAGGGCTGATTATCTGGTAACTGTAAGTTCGGAAAGTGAAATTCTGCAGTTTCTGAATTCGGAATTTGGTAACATCAGGCCTCTTTTAATTATTGGAGCAGGAAGCAACATCCTTTTTGTCAATGATTTTCATGGAATAATTCTTCGCCCTGATATTAAGAATATTTATGTGGAAGATGAAAATTCAGGCAGGGTCATTGTAAGTGCGGGTTCAGGCATAAAATGGGATGATTTTGTTCGATGGGCAGTAAACAGAAATCTATGGGGTATCGAAAATCTTTCGTACATACCTGGTACTGTTGGGGCTACACCTGTTCAGAATATAGGAGCTTATGGTGAGGAGGTTAAAGATCATATTTACGAGGTTCGTGCCATATCTCTTGAAGATGGTTCTGTAAAGAGTTTCAGCAAGGGTGAATGCCATTTCGGTTACCGTGACAGTATTTTCAAAAATAAGTTGAAAGGGAAGTATATAATCACCAGAGTTTTTTATGAACTTGAAAGGAGCAGGGAGCCGAACCTGAGTTACGGGGTGCTGAAAGATGAAGTTCTTAATAGTGGTGAGATTACACTTGAAAGTATCCGTGAAGCAGTAATCAGAATAAGGAAAAGCAAACTGCCTGAACCCGAGACCCTTGGAAATGCAGGAAGTTTTTTCAAAAATCCTGTTGTTGATGCCGTTACAGCAGAAATAATGAAAAGCAAATATCCTTCCATGCCGGTTTTCCCTCACAATGGTAGAAGAATGAAAATTTCGGCCGGATGGCTTATCGAACAATGTGGCTGGAAAGGAAAAAGGCATGGGAATGCAGGAGTATTTGAAAAACAAGCACTTGTAATTGTTAATTACGGCAAAGCAACCGGGGAGGAAATTCTCAGGCTTTCAGAGATGATACAGAAATCTGTTCACGAAAAGTTCGGAATTATACTCGAACGGGAAGTAGAAGTAGTGGTGTAATTTTATCTGTAAATTTTTCTTTTATTGAGTTCTCTCTGGTACTGTGCCGCATAGCGGTTGTGCTCGGCAAGGGTTTTTGAAAAGTTATGATAACCAGAGAAATCAGCTTTAGCTGCAAAATATAAGTAGTCATGTTTTTCTGCATTCAGCACAGCATCAATACCTTCTTTTGTAGCGCAACCGATAGGTCCGGGAGGAAAGCCCTTATACTTATAAGTATTGTACGGTGATTCAACCTCAAGATATTTGTCAAGAATTCTTGTTATCGTAAAATCGTTAAGAGCATATTTTATAGTAGGGCATGCCTGCAGAGGCATTCCTCTTCTTAATCTGTTAATATAAACACCTGCTATTCTTGGTTTTTCTTCCGGTTTTGCCACCTCATCGTCAACTATCGAGGCAAGTATTGAAACTTCAATAGGTGAGAGCCCAAGAGATTCAGCCTTTCTCTTCCTTTCATCATTCCAGAAACGGTTATACTCTCTGAGCATTCTGCGGTAAAATCCCTCTGCTGTCGTATTCCAGTAAAATTCGTATGAATCCGGAATAAAAACCGCTATTATGTTTTCTTTTATAAAACCATCTTTGCTGTAATTTGCCTGATTGGAAAGAAAATCTGCTATCTGCGCAGAATCAGCTTCAATCTGCCTGCCAACCTTACCGGCAAGGTCATAAATTGTTCTTATATTATTGAAAGTAACCATTACGGGAGTCTGTTCTCCGGCTCTTAAAATATTGATGAATTTTATATAACTGAGGTTTTCTCTGAAAATATATTTCCCGGGTTTTATAAGTGAGGGATAGTCTTTCAGTACGGCAACAAGCTCAAATAATTTTTTATTCCTGACTTCAAGGTTTGAATAAACAGAATCTTTCACCTGTTCCCATCCTGCTCCATTAGGTATTGTGATAATTGCTTTTTCACCTGAAACCTGTACTTCTTCAGTTAAAGATGTTTTCCAGAAAAGATAAACTACTACCACCCCTGCGAAAAAAAGAGGGAACAAAAAGTATTTTAATCCACGTTTTAGCATAAAACTTCTCAGACCTGCAAATTTAGAAATAACATCAGGAACTCCAAGCTTACATTTTAATGAAACTGAATATTTATATATTTGTCTGATAAAAAATTTTAATGAATGAATATGTCACTTACTACAGTTTTGATTATTATTATTATAGGTCTTTTTACAGGTCTTCTTGCCGGTATGTTAGGCATTGGTGGCGGACTTATCGTTATTCCGGCGCTGATACTTGTGCTGGGCTTCAGCCAGCATGAGGCGCAAGGTACAAGTCTTGCAATGATGCTTCCTCCCATTGGAATAGTCGCCGCATGGAACTACTACAAAGCAGGCCATGTCGATCTGAAAGTTGCCATTATACTTGCAGTAGCGTTTATAGTGGGCTCTTTGTTTGGCTCTAAAATTGCCATTGGCCTTCCCGAAAATGTACTGAAGAAGATATTCAGTATTTTCCTTTTACTGATCGGACTTAAAATGTTACTCTGGAAATGAATTGATAAATTACTGAATATGAAACCATTTTTCAAAAAATTCGGGTGGATATATCTACCTGTTTCACTGGCCGGCTGGATAATAACTGTGATATTTGCGGGGATTTCACTTGCCACCCTCGTATGGATCGACAGTGCTTATAATTCCCTCTTTTACACACTTGTCAGGTTTTTTCCTTATTTTATTGGATTTACAGTAGTATGGTTCTGGATTGCATCCAATAGTGCTGGCTCTTCCGGCAATAAATAAAATTTCCCGAAGCCCCTGCAAAGCCCCGGGAAATTTACCCTCACACAACTATCACTGCTGATTACCTTAAACTTGCTATATTATCGAAATACCTTTCCTTGCCGGCTGATTCTCTTTTTCATTCCTGTATTTCTCTCTGAGATAATCCATATCCCTTCTCATATTCTCCATTGATTTACGAATTTCTTCCTGAATTATCTGCCAGTCGACATCTCTGAATTTTTCAAAGCTTTTTCTTGCTTCTTCCATTGCTTTTGAAATTTCTTCCCTGAATTCTTGAGAATACCATTCATCCACAAATCCTGGTACTGAATCACACCGGTCTGAATATCTGAAACTGAAATCAAATGAGTGATGAGGAAATTCAGGCAAAGGAGGTAATTCAGGGACAAAGGACATATTTCCTTCCCCGAAAGCAGACTTCAGATCTTCGAGAGTAATATTCTCCCCTTTCTCGAGCCTGTCGAGAAGTTCAGTCATTTTATCTCCTTGCTGTCTCACTTTATCCTGAGCTGAGGCAGAATAAGATATCATGGATAAAGAAATAATAAAAGCCACAGCAAAAATGGCCTGGAATACAACCGATCCTGTGATTTTCAATTGTTTTTTCATAGCCGGTTCAATGTTTTTCTTTTTTACAAAAGAAAATATAAATATTAAATTTTTATGTTAACAATGAGTTAAAAATTGACCTGAAAATCAACAAAATGGTTAATAAAAATTTACAATAGCGACAATTCAGGTTTACCTTTTCTGATGGTTTTAACCCTGCATTTTACAAGTTTATTTTCAGGTTTGGTTTTCGAATTTACCAGATGAACAAATCCAAATTCATCTTTCAGTGTTAGAATGACAGAATTTTCGTTTACACCGGGCATAACTGATTCAACTTTAAGGCTTATTATATCATCTTTATTGTAATACGGATTGCGGGGTTCAATTTTCCATGAACTATTTCTTGAATGTTTTATGATTCGTCCTTTAAATACCGACCCGGGATTTATGTTGTAATGGCTGAAATATTTAACTGGAATTGTATGAACTCTTCCAAACGGGTCTGAAACAACGAAAATTTCTTCTCCGTCTATGCCTTTTGATACCTTTTCTATTCTGAAGTCATAATATTCTCCGTATTTAAGACCTTTGAACCTTCCTTTTTCGGAAGAAGGTCTGTAGAGAACCGGCCTGCCTCTGAAGATTCTTTCGACTGTAAGAAGAATCTCTGAGCCTGATGCCGGTAATTCAGTATTTTGAACTCCTGATGGCAGGGCAATTTTATTTCCGAAGACATCTTCGACAAGGATCACGGCTGTATCATTGCCAGAGTCGTCGCTACGAAATTCATGTGATACTACCTTAAATTTATATTGTTTACCTGGTTCATAAACCGGATGGCGGGGTTCGAGAAAGACTTCTCCCCTGCAGTTGATTTTGTCGACCCGACAGGTTATTCTTTTTCCTTCCGTTATTTCATATTCTTTATAATAATCAGCCCTGAGGAGGTATTTAACATTATCAGGACCTTGCAGTATCCTGTATAATTTCCCGTCGGGTGTTTCGATTTCTTTACCAGCTGTAAAAATATATTCTTCTCCCTCTTTCAGCATGCATAAAAATTTTGATTAATACAGCGGACCAAAAATGCGTGCTATTGATTCCTTGTATCTTTCTGTTTTCTTTCGTTTGTTCCACTCATCGGGTTTGACCTCAATGCTTCTTGCCACATCGATGTAAAATACCTTCAAAAGCCTTGCTGCAAAATCTTCATCATAGATCATTGCTGCAATTTCAAAGTTAAGGTCAAAGCTTCTCATATCTACGTTTGCTGAGCCTACAGAAGCAAAGACGTCATCAACAAGCAGGTATTTTGAATGGTTAAATCCGTCGTTATACAGATAAACCTTTATACCTGCATCCATCATTTCGCTGATATATGATCTTGTATTCCAGTAAGAAACTGGCGAATCAGATTTTCCGGGTAGAATAAGTCTGACATCAACACCCGAAAGGGATGCTGTAAGCAGGGCGTTGAGAATTGTTTCGTCGGGTGAAAAATATGGGGTGCAGAGGTATATGTATTTTCTTGCCGTTGCAATTGCCGAGAAGTAAACCTGCATGATGTTTGCCCAGTCAGAATCGGGCCCGCTTGATGCTACCTGAATCCAGCACCTGTCAGCAACCTTGTATTTATCATCAATGGGTTCCTCATCAGTAAGCAGTATGTCGCTAACAAAATACCAGTCGACCATAAATACATAGTTGAGTGCTGTTACGGCTTCCCCTCTTATAAGCAGGTGGGTATCGCGCCAGTTACCTATTTCACGATGACCATGAAGATATTTATCGGCAATGTTTAAACCGCCCACATAGCCTTTTATTCCGTCAACAACGAGTATTTTTCTGTGATTGCGGTAATTTATTTTATTTGTAAGCCATGGAAACCTGACAGGCATAAATGGAAAAATCTCGACTCCGCTTTCCCGCATTCTTTTTACTACTTTTTTACTCAAATTCCAGCTTCCTACATCATCATATATTACCCTAACCTTTACTCCTTCCTTTGCTTTATTAATGAGTGCATCGCAGAATTTCATGCCAAGAATATCAGATTCAAACCTGTAAAACTCAATGTTAATGAAAGATTTAGCCTCATTTATTGCTGTGAACATTGACGGGAAGGTCTCGATGCCATCAATAAGGATATCTACTTTATTGAACTCTGTTAAAACTGACTTGCTGTTATTTAGCATCAGCTTAATCAAATGTTCCTTTTCACGCACTTTTTCGCTTGCCGTTTTAAGCCGTTCTGGCAGAGTTTTTACCTGGAAAGCAGCTATATTGCTAAGTTGTTCCATGTCGAGGACACTCTTTCTCGAAAATATTTTCTGTTTCCGGTAATTTTGCCCGAAGAGCAGATAAAAAATGATTCCAGCTACCGGAACCAGAAGCACAACCATCACCCATGAAAGAGTCTTTACCGGAGCCCTGTTTTCAAAAATAATCATGAAGCATATAAAAAGGGCCGTAACCAGGTAAAATGATATTATCAAAAACTGAAACCAGGGAAAACCCATTTCGGCTACTTCTGTCATATACTTCGTTAATAGGCTGTGTAAAAATAAAAAAACTCTCCCAATGAGGGAGAGTTTTTCGAATATAATTGATGTTCGTTCAGAAAATAAGGCCCACGCTCAGAACGAAAGCTGGCTGACGCTGGTCGAGTTTGAAGGTTTGTCCACCAATTGTAACAGCTTCACCGAACTTACCGCTGAGGCTACCTTCATATCTGGCATCGAGTGTTATTTTCTTGAACAGGTCTATTCCCAAACCTGCCTGATAGCCAAAGGTTGCTCCACGGTACATTTCTTCGAAATTTGGATCGTCGATAAGGGCTTTCGGAGTGCCTATCTGTATAGCAGCAGCCGGGCCTGCATTAAGCCGCACAGGGCCCAGTTTAAACCCAACCAGAACAGGAATATCGAGTCTATTGAAAGTCTGCTTTTTAATCTCTGGTAAAGTACCTGAAGTTACTTTATATTCATAAGTGTTGGTTGCAAGATATGCCTCAGGCTGAATATTTATACCAAGAAGGGTCAACCTCAGAAACAAACCTCCGTGGAAACCCCATGCAGCATCTTTCACTGCCTCAATATTTGTTGTACCTGTTGAAAGATCATATTTTGGCACTGTTGCTGTTGCAGCTCCGGCCTTAATACCGAATTTAATCTGGGAAAAAGCCGGAATTGCCATCAATGATACAAACAATAAAACAAATAGTTTTTTCATAATTCAAAATTTAAGTTAGACTCCATTAGATATATCAACACATTAATAACGTAAATATGGGGTAAAAGGTTGCATATAGAACACGATTTTTTACCTCATTATCTCTAAAAATGTCATTTTTAACATATTTCATTGTCTGTGTTAAAGTTATTTTAATGGTTATTTTTCATCATGTTAATCATAAAGCTGCTCGCGAAACACAGGTGTTTTTAAAATTACCTTAACAACATTAGAACCATGGTAGCGTAAATAAAGACATTAATTTAACTCATGAAAGTAATTAGCGGCATGAATTTTGAAGTATCATAGAAAAAGAGATATTTATGAACAGTAGGATATTTTTGTTGCTGATTATTCTTGTTATTGGTGCCTTTTCATGTACGGTATCAAAAGAATCATATTCCCTGAGGGCTGAAAAAAGAAAAGCCGAGAGGCTTGCATCACAGGTGGCGATAAAAAAAGCAATTGAATCGAGGCGCTTTGTCCTTAAAATGGATAAAATAATTCTCCCCGACGGACTGATGGTAGATCTTGTTCCGAGAAATAACTTTATAATAATTAATGGTGAAATAATTTCTGTAAGTTTAGGTTATGCAGGGCGTTCATTTGGCGCAAGACAAATATCGGGGATAAATTTCAATGGCAGAACAGGAAGATATTTAATGAAAAGCGATGAAGCGAAAGGCATTTATAATATACAGGTTGAGGCTATTACTCCAAACAAGGACAAATTTGATATATACCTTACTCTGGGTGAAAATGGTTATTGTTCCGCTTCTGTTAACAATTCGTACATACAGTCGGTAAGTTACAGGGGGATTCTAGTACCTCTTTCACCAGAAAATGTTTCTTACTCAATCCGAAAATAAAAGACAAGATAAGATCAGATATACTCCAGATACTGGAGATTCTGAGTTAGCTCAATATACTCATCATCCTTTTCCCTGTAACCGTATTCAAAGCAATAGTGGTACTTATCACCCTGGCGGGTTTGAATAATATGGGTAAAAAAATTGAAATTATACCCAAGGGCAAACAGGGCATCCCTGTGGATAACCCTTTTACCTTCATTGTAAAGGTCGCAGAGTATCCGCCTGTTTTTCCTGAGCAAACCATGAACATTCCTTACATAATTGTTGGTGTCGCGGTTTAACTTGTTATTGTAATTGTTCCTGCATTGGTCGGAACAAAATTTTTTATCGGAACGTCCGTGAATAACGTCACCGCAGTCGAGACATCTTCTTTCCACAGCGATAAAGTTTTGATAAAGATATAAAAAAACGTTTACAAACGAATAGAAACGATTATAAATATCTTTTAAACGAATTTAAATATTTATCAACCGAGACACCTTATTTACCTGGTTTATGTTTGCTGTGAAATAATTTATTGTTTAACCTTAAATTTTAAAGTCATGAACCAGATGAAGAACAGAGTCCTTTTGATCGGCAATCTTGGCCACGATCCGGAAACCAGAACCCTTGATAGCGGGAAAAGAGTCTCAAGGTTTACTCTTGCCACCAGTGACACGTTCAAAAACAGTGAAGGACAGAAGGTAACCGAAACGACCTGGCATAACATTGTAGTATGGAACAGACTTTCCGATTTTGCCTCAAAGTACCTTAAAAAGGGCCGGCAGGTATATGTTGAAGGAAGGATTGCATACCGCAGTTATGAAGATAAAACTGGTGTTACAAAATACACCACCGAGATTGTCGCAAGCAACTTACTGTGTCTCAGCCCTGCAGGCTCACCGGTAAAACAGACAGCAGAATAAAAAAGCTTAGGTGAAGCGCTGCATTTCCTCAGAAAAAAGGGATTGTACATAACAATCCCTTTTTTCTGTTATTTAAATAACAGCTATTGTTTTCTCACAGGGATTATCGCCGGTGGAGTCCAGTTGTTAAGGAAACTGTAAACTTTCTGACGGTTATAATCTTCTCCCTCTTCCAACAATGCACTGTCTTGAATGTGCAGTACTTTTCCTTCACCATTAAGAATAATAAATACCGGGAAACCGAAACGAATAGGATTTCCCAGATATTCGTTTGCTTCATAATTCCGGTTTGTCTGATCATAATTAAGCTTTACAGGCACATAATGTTGATTAATAATACGTGTTAGCCCCGTATCGGATTTTACGAATGCATCGAATTTAATGCACCACGGGCACCAGTTGCCGCCATACTGAATAAAAACATGCTTTCCAGACTTCTTTGCCTGAGCCACAGCCTCCCTGATCTGTTTCATGCCATCAAGTGATGGATCGTAAAGCTTTACATTGCTCTGTGCTTCAGCAGTCTGAATAGCATAAAGGCCTATTGCTAAAAGAGTTAAAACACTTAACAAAACTTTTTTCATAATTTTATTCATTAATTGGCCGGACAAAAATATTGATATTATTCAGAATTGAATAATTTTGGCTGCCATTAATTCAAATCATGTCACACTTTAAACAAATTTTTATATTAACTATTTTATTGACAATAGCTGAATTTCAGATATTTTCACAACAGGAAGAAAAGATATTTACACCTTCTGCAGAAATTTTTACAGATTTTCATTTTTCGATTACCGACAATACTCATAAACCTGAATTCAGTATCACGAGAGCTTATTTTGGGGGTGATTTCCTGAAAGAGGGTCGATTTTCAGGCTCCATAATACTTAACATGGCAAAACTATTCGATTCAATCCCCCATGAAGGAAACAATTCCCCCATACGGGAGGTATCAATCGGATATGATAACGGAAAATTAAAGATCAGGATGGGTGTAACTGGTACCAGAATCATGATTTACCAGATTCGTTTCTATGACAAAAGATATGTTGCCAACACGTTTCAGTCGATAAATAAATATGGCAGTTTATATGATCTTGGAATTGCAATAGATTATAATTTCAACAACCGCACAGGTATCGATTTCACCCTGATGAATGGCGGAGGTGTAGCTATTAACGACCATGGGTCTCTCAAAGCTTCATTTGGATTCAATTACTTTCCTGCAAATGATGCAATTCTGAGAGTTTACTGTGATACAAGAAAAATTGCCGGAATATGGCAATCAACCTTTATTGGTTTTGGAGGCTTTACATGGAATGTTTTTAAGATTGGAGGTGAATTCAATTACCGAACAAATCACGATAATACCAGAGGGCATAATGTCTGGGGTTTTTCGGCTACTGGTTCAGTAAACCTGACTGATAAACTTCAGCTTTTTGGCAGATATGATTATTCTTCTTCTGTTGTTCTACCTGGTGAAATCATTGAATGGAATTATAAAAATGACCACCAGCTTATAGTTTTCGGATTGCAACATACTTTCATTCCTGGTGTTCGTATTGCAATTGATTATCAAGGAAAAATTCCTGCAGACCCTTCTGAAAGCGCATCTGACATGTTTTTTATTCACCTGCACTACAGGTACTGATTCATTGAACTTCTGCAATTTTTCTACCTGACCTGAAAGCCTTCAGGTTGATTTCCACTATCTGCTCTCCCTTTTTTGAAAACATTTTTTTCAATGCATCTTCAAGATTTTCCAGCGGTATTCCCATAAAAGGAGATGCTGCTCCAAGAATTACCATATTTGCAGCTTTAATGGAACCACAATCAGCAGCAATTGAATCAGCATCAACAATTATGCTGTTTTTAACCTTCTTTATATTCTTAATTATCTCATCTACAGGAGGATAATCGGATATATTAACATATGGATTTGAATTTGTCACAATCCATCCACCTGGAGCAAGCCATGGTAAATGCCTGAGTGCTTCCATAGGCTCAACTGATATAATCAAGTCAGAAGTGCCATAAGGTATCAGGTCGGAATGAATGGGCTTATCAGATATTCTCAGATGTGAAACCACATCCCCGCCTCTCTGGCTCATGCCATGGACTTCCGATTGCTTGAGAAACATGTTTTTTTCTACTGCTGCAAGACCAATTGTTGCAGCGATGGAAAGTATTCCCTGTCCGCCTACGCCTGCTATTATTATATCTTTTTTCATTCTTCGTTGTTTTTCTGTTTTTCAGATTTTTCACTTTTTCTCCTTCTGGCTCCTGCCTGAATGCATTCCCTTGTTGCAATTACAACCGAAGGTCCTCTGTATTCAAACTCTTCCCTCATTATACGTACATTTTCTTCATGATTTCTCCTGAGGGGAACGATTGTTCGCACATGTTCCGGAGCAACTCCAATACCAGTACATATGCTCTGAAGTCTCCCTGTAGCATTCGATTCCTGTCCGCCGGTCATGCCTGTTGTGAGGTTATCGGCTATAATAATTGTAACCGGTGAATTTTTTGCCACTGCATCCAGGAGTCCGGGCATCCCTGAATGGGTAAATGTGGAGTCGCCTATAACGGCTATGGAGGGGAAAAGACCTGCATCTGCAGCACCGATTGCCATGGTAACAGAAGCGCCCATGTCGACACATGAATTTATACAGCTGTATGGCGGAAGGGCTGCAAGTGTATAACATCCTATATCAGAAAAGACCCCCTGAATCCCGTAGGGTTTGATTGCTTCAACTATTGCATTGAACATGTCGGCATGCCCGCATCCCTTGCAGAATGAAGGAGGTCTGCTTTTGACTATTTCAGGAACAGTATGCCCTTTCCCAGCTTTAATGCCAAGAGCCGATGCAACAATGTCGGGATTCAGTTCACCGTCACGTGGTATTGTCCCATCCATTCTGCCATATATCCTTCTGCCTTCGTCAAGAATGCCTCTAAGCTGCTCTTCTACCAGGGGATAGCCCTCTTCAAGAACAAGTATCTCCCTGCACCTACCGGTAATGTCCTTTATGATATCCTTTGAAAAAGGATAAGTTGAAACCGAAAGTAACGGATATGGCAATTCATCATCAGAAAAATTCTCCATCAAATAATTTACTGCAATCCCACAAGCTATAATTCCAAGGCTTCGGTCGGGTCCATCTTTAAAAGTATTATATTTTGTAAGCCTGTTATCAAACTGCAATTTTTCATAATTTTCCAGCAGGATTTTGAATCGTTTCCGTGCTATTGCCGGCATAAGAATAAACCTCCTGGAATCATCGGGAAGCCTGAATTTTTTTTCAGGAATCTGTCTCCGTTTTACAACACCGGATCTTGAATGAGCAAGTCGGGTTGGGATTCTCATTAACACGGGTAACGAGTACTTTTCGGATAGTTCAAAAGCATCAAATACCATATCATAAGCTTCCTGCTGATTTCTGGGTTCATATACCGGAACATGCGCAAATTTCCCGTAGAATCGAGAATCCTGCTCATTCTGTGATGAATGCATGGAAGGGTCATCTGCCGCAACAATAATAAGCCCGCCATTAACCCCTGTAATGGCGGAATTTATGAAAGCATCGGCCGCGACATTCAGTCCAACATGTTTCATGGCTGCCATGGCTCTCTTCCCACAATATGACATACCAAGTGCCGTTTCAACTGCAGTCTTTTCATTCGACGACCATCTGCATTCTATCCTGCCTGACTTTCCTTCGGGAGAAGCCTGAATATATTCCATTATTTCGGTCGACGGCGTTCCAGGATATGCATACATTCCGCTTATGCCTGCATCAATAGCGCCCTGAGCAATTGCCTCATCTCCAAGCAACAATAATCTCTGCATAATAGAGGATTTTTATAACATGGTAATATTAACAAAATTAAATCAACTCAATAACGATTTTTATCAGGAACAGCAAACAAGAAATTGTTTAACCAGAACAATTCATTTATTAAAATTAAGTTAAAAGTTTTACCAAATAAAATCATTATTATTTACTTTACAGACTCTTTTTTGTCGGATTGCGTTATAAATAAAAACAACTATTGAGAAGGGTATTTTATATATTTTTTTTGTTGGTGGTATCCCTGAGAGTATTAGAGGCTCAGGAAAGTCAAAAGTATAAACTTATACAGGCAAGCGGGGTAATTACTAACCGTGAGAACGAGCCTGTATACAATGCCTCGGTATTTTCCCAAAAACTTCGGAGGGGTACAATAAGTGAAGTAACAGGTATTTATTCCATTATATCCATGCCCGGAGATACAATAATCATCAGTGCACTAGGTTATAAAAAATATTCTTACAGTATCCCTTCCGATTTTGATGGCCGTATCTACAAGCAGGATGTAATGCTTGTTGCCGATACCATTTCAATTGAAGGCATAACAATATTTCCATGGAAAACCTATGAGGAATTCAAAAGGGAATTTCTTGCCACCCGGCCTGTTATCAAGCCGGAGATTCAATACATGTATGAAAATCTCTATCTTATACAGGAGAGCATAAACCAGACCGGAGCGTATGCAGTTACGCCCGAAGCCGGATTCAGGATGGCAATGCAGCAGAATGCCAATGCCATTATGACACGCAATCAGAATCCAGCTAACAACCTGCTCAATCCTTTTGCATGGGCAAAATTCTTCAGCGGACTGAAAAGCGGACTTCTTAAAAATGAAAAATCAGAAGAGAAGTCAGGCAGCAAAACAAAAGCACGCCGACAGAAATAAATGGTCCGGTTACCCAAAATAATAATCCAGGCTGTTATTCCTTTAGTCTTTCTGAGTAATAGTTATTCAACTGCCCAGGATCTAATTGTTATCAGAGGTGTTGTAAAAGATACAACAGGAATTCCAGTTGAAAATGCAACCATAACTATAAGCAACTATAATACAGGCATATATACCGATAATCATGGTTTATTCTCCCTTTCTGTTCTGAAAGATGGAAAAGAGCATATTCTCAGTATTTCTGTCACAGGTTATGAAAGAAAAGCGATAACAATCGTTTGTAACTATAATATTGATCTGGGAGAAATAATCCTCAGCAGAAAGGTTACAGGACTTGATGAAATTACTGTATCAGCCCGGAGCAAGCAGTCTGGAGCAGGAATGATCAGTATTTCTCCGAAAGATTTCAGCATGATGCCTTCAGCATCGGGCAGTTTTGAGACTGTACTGAAAACTCTTCCGGGTGTTTCCTCAAATAACGAACTCAGCAGCCAGTATTCGGTAAGAGGCGGAAACTTCGATGAAAACCTGGTTTATATCAATGACGTTGAAATATTCAGGCCTTTTCTGATAAGATCAGGTCAACAGGAAGGTCTTAGCGTTATAAACCCAGATATGGTGAGCTCAGTGTTGTTTTCAGCAGGTGGTTTCGGCGTCACATACGGCGATAAAATGTCATCGGTACTCGATATTACTTACAGGCGCCCTGATAATTTAAAAGGTTCAGTTTCTGCAGGATTATTGATTAACACTGCACATTTTGAAGGGATAAGTCGCTCGGGTAAAATAACCTGGCTTACCGGACTAAGGTACAAATCGAGCAGGCTTATGCTAAAAACCCTTGATTCAAAAGGCGATTACCTGCCAGTTTTTGCAGATATACAGAGCATTGTAACCATTAAGACTGGAAATAAGTCGGAGATTTCACTGTTTGGCACTTATTCATCCAATACCTATAATTATGTACCGCGCAGCAGGGAAAGCAAGTTTGGAAATGAAACTGAAGCCTATAGGCTCTATGTTGTCTTCGAAGGAAGAGAAAAAGACAGGTACCAGACCTGGAACACTGCATTAACCTGGAAATATTCTGGAATAAAATCAACACATAAGATAATTATTTCAAATTTCGGAACAAACGAAAGGGAACAATTCGACATCAGGGGATTTTACAGTCTAAACATGCTGGACAGGAATATGGGTTCTGAAAACATGGTTGATACTCTGTTAAACATAGGAGTAGGAAGTTTCCTTTCGCATGCACGGAACAAAATCAGTGCAAGATTTTTTACGATAAAGTACAGCGGTTTTATGAACGCTTCAGATAACCTGTCTTTCAGATGGGGTCTGAAGGCAAACAATGAAATCATTAACGATAATATCCGTGAATGGAAAATGGTTGACTCAGCAGGCTTTTCAATTCCATGGAATACAAACGGCGAACTCAGAGTAAGTTCAATGTTGAAAGGGAGCAACAGAATAATCAACCGTATTTACGAAGCATATGGAGAAGCAAGGGCAACATTAAGGGGAGAAAAATACAATACAATACTAACAGGAGGGATAAGAAGCACATATAACTCATTTACATCAGAGTTTTTTGCCTGTCCAAGGTTTTCTGCCAGAGTTGAAATGGAAAAGGGCATCTCGGCGTGGCTGGCATCAGGAGCATATATTCAGCCGCCCTTTTACAGAGAGATGCGCTTCCCTGACGGAACACTTAATAAAAATATCAAGTCCCAGAAATCATTTCATGTAGTAACAGGCATGTCGTACGACTTCAAAGCATGGGAAAGACCATTCAGATTCACAGCAGAGATTTACAACAAAAAGCTTTCTGGTATTATCCCTTACCGTCTTGATAATGTAAGAATAATATACGAAGGAGATAACATGGCTACAGGTTACAGCAGGGGTATTGACTTCAGACTGAATGGTGAATTTGTCGAAGGCGCCGAATCGTGGTTCAGCCTTTCTATTATGGATTCGAAACTAGAAATGCCTGGTATTATCGAGGATATGTTTCCATCACCTTCGGAACAGACACTCAACTGCAATATATTTTTCCAGGATTATTTACCCGGAAATCCGAGTTACAGGGCACATATTAACATTTCGTTTGTGACAGGACTGCCGGTAATATCTCCATTTAACAGCCGGTACGACCAGTATCACAGGTTGCCTCCATACCGGCGCGTTGACCTCGGGATGACAAAAGTCTTCAATAACTTTTCGTCATCCGGTTTCATGAGTGGCATAGAAGAATTGATTGTATGTGTAGAGATTTTCAACCTGCTTGATATAAACAATACTGTTTCATATTTCTGGATAAAGACTGTCAATAACCAGAGTGGCCGCTCAAGGCAATTCGCAATACCCGATTACCTTACAGGAAGAAGTCTTAACTTAAAATTCACGGCTTATTTCTGATTTACTTGAAAGCCGGGTTACTCAGTTCATTTCTGAATACAAATTCGTTCAATGCTTTTCGCGGCCTTCTTTTCATATCCCTGACTTTCAGCTCATCACTCAGGTCGGTTCCATCTCCCAGGTACCCTATCGCCATCATCGCTACAGGTTCAATATAATCATCGGCCCCGAAATGTTTCTTTACCTTATCCACCGAAAAACCGCCCATCTGGTGAACATACAAACCCATGGAAGTTGCCTGTGCAAGAAGATTACCCACAGCCATACCTGTATCATAAAGTGAATGTCTGTTTGGAGAGTCGTTTTTTGAAAATCTGGTTTTTGCCATTACAATACCAATAACATAAGCATTTTTAGCCCATATCCTGTTTCCTTCATAAAGAAAATCAAGAAAAATTTCAAAATATTTCCCATCATCTTTTGTTGTAAATATAAAAAGCCAGGGTTGTTCATTCATTGATGAAGGTGCAAAACGGGCAGCTTCAAAGAGCAGTTCGAATTTTTCTTCTTCAACCCGGATAGATGAAAAAGAGTAAGGACTCCATCTATCTCTAATGACTTCTAATACAGATAATTTTCCCATAGGTTAGATTTTAAAAATTACTTTAAAACAGAAAGAAATATCAATACAATGGGCAAAGTAATTATACTTAAGATTGTGCTTACGAATACATTGGCAACGGCAGGTGCATCATCCATTCCGAGGATTTTTGCTATAATAACAACATTCACCATACATGGCATGGCTGATTCAAGTATTAATACCGAGAGAACCAGTTTGTCAAAATGCAGGTTAAGATAAGCCGCTGCTAACCAAAAAATTCCTGTAAGCAGAAAAGGGACAAGGATCATTTTGTTAAACGACAGGACATAAATATTTATATTTTTCAAATATCTCCCGGTTTTTGAATAAAACAAAACCGAACCTATGTATAATATTGAAAGATAGGTATTTGTACTTCCGATGCCTCCTACTGAATCTATAATAATCTTGGGCAACTTAATATGCAGCAGGAAAAGGCAAAATCCTGTCAGAATAGCTATTGTGTTAGGGTTGATGATATATTTAAAGCTTTCTTTTACTGATATTTTGGAATTTCCGGCAATTATCACAATTCCTAATGTCCATAAAACTACATTTGAAACTATTGTAAAAATACTTCCGTAAAGAATGCCTTCCTGTCCATAAAGGGAATAAATGACAGGAAATGCAAGGTATATAATATTGCCCATCATGCTGTGAATTCTGAAAATTGCCGACTCTTCACCTTTGAGTTTCAGTATGGATGATGCGGCCGTTCCGGCAATAAACAACAGCATAATTGAGAAAAAGGAGAGTCCAATAAACTCCAGGCTGTTTGTAAGCAGTCGCGGAGTAGCATCAATACTGCCAAAACTTGCCAGAAGCATGGAAGGAAGGGTAACATTGAATATAATTTTTGCAAGAAAATCTTTCCCTTCTGAAGTTATTACTCCTGCTTTTGAGGCAATTACACCAACCAGTGCAACTATAGCAAGGATCAGAATCTGATTAACAATTATTTCTACTGGCATTTGTTATATAATTAATCTATGGAATGAGTGGCAAAAGTAATAATTTATAATTTCGCACAGAATTATGAACGGAAGGGAAAAACTTGTTGGAATTCTCGGAGCTGTGATTATTCACCTTACGGCGGGTATCATTTTTATGATTGTTAAAATAGGTTCCCTCGATATTGACAAATATATGCGGGAGTATGAAATTATTTTTCTTGAAGAGAATCTGCCAGAAGAATTTGCACCGAAACAATCTGTTGGTATTAATGATGATAATCAGGCTGTTGACCAGGAAATACTGAATATTGCGAGAAATCTTGCGGCAAAGCCCGATTTTAAAATTAATCCTGAAGATTACATCGACAGAGTGAAGGAGGAAATGATAAAAAGTGGTCTTCTTGGTCCTGATAACTATATTGATGAACAAAAAAGACTGAAGGCAGAATCCTCTGACAGGGGTATTGAAGTTCAAAAAGATGAAGAAGACAGGGATGAAAAAATGCGTGAGTCTAACGAAATGGCGGCAAGATACAGTGGTCCTACCCGGATATATTACTATCTGCCCGGAAGAACCCACGTCTATCTGCCACTTCCTATCTATAAGTGTGAAGGCGGAGGGAAAATTGTGCTGGCAATTGAAGTCAATCCGAAAGGTGAAGTAGTAAAAGCAGCAATAATTGCAGGTGAAAGTACTACCTCTGATCCTTGCCTGACAGAAGCAGCCATCATTTCGGCGTACTCCTCCAGATTTAATCCCGATGCAACAGCCTCAAAGAACCAGACTGGTACCCTCACCTACCATTTTGTTCCCCAGTGGTAACAGGATCTAACTGGAAATTATCAAAGCAGTTTTCCCGGTAAGTTATAATCAACAGGCTTAATTAAATCGGCACTATTTTTATCTGCATCTTTTCTGTTAATAAGTGTGCCTATTGTATAAGCCTTCAAAATTTTATCGGGATAGGGTTCAAGCAGTTTCAGAAGCTTGTCTTTTGGAACTTTCAAATCGAGCCATATTTCTTCTGATGATCTTTCCAGAACAACCGGCATCCTTTTTTTGGAGTTGTGAATCTTTGACATCATCTCATTTGCCTCTGTTGTAATAACAGTAAAAGTTTTTACAACTTCCCCGGTAGTATTATCCACCCATTCCGACCATAAACCTGCAAGCGACATTATATCTTCATCTGCTCTGAAGACATACCATGGAATTTTTCTTTCACCAACATGCTGCCATTCAAAAAATCCTTTTACAGGTATAATGCACCTCCTTGTAGCAAATGAATTTGAAAATGAAGGCTTTGCATCAATACTTTCTGCTCTTGCGTTGAACGTTTTATATCTAATTTCATCAGCTTTTTCCCGGTCTCTTACCCATGAAGGGATCAGGCCCCAGTTCATATGTTCGATAAATTCCCTGTTTCCGGTGTGTACAACAGGAAGTTTCGGAATTGAAAATGCATGATAATAATAGCTTGGGCGGTAGTTTTCAGGGTCAATCAGCCGGGCATGGTATCTTTCTTCCAGCTCTTCCTTTACAATGTTTACATTTACTGTAAAACACATTACTGTTCGTTTTTATTCGATTGTTATGTCGGATGACAGAGGAGCCTCCACATAATAATTAAACAGGTCGCGTTCAGGCCATTTTCTCACCTGTGAAAGTGCTCTGGTCATAAATATGTTTATCTCCGTTGATATCTCAGGGCCATTCCATGTACTTGTGTTTGTAAGAAATACCCATGAGATACCGTCAGGCTGGCGTTTCACCATACCTGCTGTACCCGGGAATGAGCCTGTCCTCCACCATACTCCGTTATTTATGGTACCCTTCCAACCGATGGGAGCATATTTATTGTTATTGTCGGTCATGAACCTGATTGATTCTTCGTGCAATATATCTTTCCTGCCTTTTAATCCGTCAATATGCAGAACAAATTTCAGGAGGTCAGGTGCTGTGGCAACCCAGGCTCCTGCAGCACCCAGTGCTTCTATATCGTTACCCCCGTAGGCGGGAGAAACCAGTTCACCGTTACCATAAACAGAAGGTTTCAATATAGCATCGGGTGGCACATAATATGTTACCTCAAAAGGCAACTTCTCGTCCTTCAGATTTTTTGCCAGATACATATCGTATATACCGTAAGGTTCAAAAAGGTTTTTCCTGCAATATTCACTGTATGACAAGCCTGAAACTTTTTCAATTACAAGTCCAAGTATAGCATATCCCAGGTTGGAGTATGAACGGCCTGTGCCGGGTGTAAAATGGAGATTCTTATTTAGTGCAAACCGTACTATTGTCTTTGTATCAACAGGAACGGGAACTCCCATTTCTTTTGCCACTACAAAAGGCATAAACATCTGGTCCCCGAAACGGGTTGTCCATCCGCCTTCATGGGCAAGAAGGTGGGCTACGGTTATGCCGTAAATCCTCTTATCTTTAGGATTGCTATAATATGGATCATTAAGAATTCCATCGGGTCCAAAAACTCTGTCATTAATTGACAACTTGCCCTCTTCCTGAAGTTTCATAATTGCCACAGCAGTTATCAGCTTGGATATACTGGCTATTCTGAAGCGGTAATATGGTTGAACCTGTTCTTTTGATGTACTATCGGCAAGGCCAAATCCCTTTGCATAAACAAGTTTGCCGTCTTTTGCAACAGCCACCGACACCCCTACCAGGTCCCACCGGCGCATGAAATAACGAATAACTCGTTCAAAATTTTCGAATTCAGGTGCTTCAGAAAAATCATTGGTAAGCCTTATGTTGCCCGGTACAAGTTTTTCTTTCAGGTAGATATTTTTTTCAACTGCTTCGGGGTGGTATCCTGCAAGCAATATAATTGATAATATAAATAATATTTTAAGAGACTTCCTTACCATTTTCTTCGCAAAAATAGAAATAATTGTTGCGGTATAAAATCATAATTATTAACATGGTGGAAGTTTTCGATACAAAATAAAATCAAAATAATAACTTTGTATCATGCCTCTGAAACTCTATTTATATCTGCGAATAGTGGCAGTTTTATTAATAATTGCCTCTCACACAAATATTTCCAGCTCACAGGAAAATAAAAGGTTAGAAGAAGAGGATGATACTCTTAGATATATAAGTCTACTGAGGGGTCCAGAAGCAGAATTAAACCTCAACTATGCACTTTTAACCGCAGCAGCTGAAGGAAAAATTAACAGCATCAGATGGCTTATAAAGTATGGAGCAGATGTAAATACATCCACTATGGAAGGAGTGACTCCGCTTCATTTTGCTGTGGGAAATGACAAGACAGAAGCGGTAAAGGTTCTACTGGAATATGGACCCAAACTTGATGTTCTTTCAAATTACTCAGAATCACCGCTTCATATTGCTGTTAAGAAGAATAACACTGAAATTGCAGAAATTCTTGCCAGAGCAGGGGCAGATGTCAATATAAGAGACAGGTTTGGTGCCACTCCCCTTCACTACGCCTGTGCATATGGATACTTTTCTGCTGCTGATATGCTTCTTTATTATGATGCCGCAATTTACACCAAAGATAATGAAGGTACTACACCTCTGATGGCAGCGGTATGGGCAGGACATGCAAATATTGCAGATCTTCTTCTGCAAAATGGCGCCGACCCTTCCGATCGTGATAATGATGGATTTACTCCATTTCTCATTGCTGCTCAAAATGGTGATACACTGATAATGGACCTGCTGATAAAAAGATTTGTAAATATATACGAAACAAACAATTACAATTACAATGCCCTTGACCTCTGCATAATGTCAAACCATAAAGAGGCTCTTGAATACCTCCTCAGAAAAGGAGAAAAATGGTCATCATCAGAACAATCAAAGGCAGTAAGCCCTTATGCGGTTGCTATCGCATACGGAAGAACAGAACTTATAAATCTGCTAACAAAATATAACATTCCTCAGACTATCCATAAGGGATTTGACCAGGTAAATATTGTTTCCAGTACCAAATTTAATCTCCACGATATCTATACTGGCATATCAGCTTCTTTTAAGGAACCGTTGAGAAATTTCGGAGTTTTATCCGGAATCGATTTCAAACCTGCATATACCAGGGTAATAATAAAAAAAGAAGGGGACGTTTATTATCAGTATATGGATAAAAGCTACCTGTTTTATGCAGGCCTATTTAAAGACTTCAGGCTCACTGATTATCCTCTTAGAGGGAACTGGACCCTTACTGCTTCGCTTTCGGGCGGTTACTTTTTTGCTAACAGACTGAAAGGAACCAATGAAACACCCGGTGGTAAAATAAAAATTTTACCGGCAGCAGGATTAAAATGGACAAAAAATAACCTTCTGCTGAAAGCTGAACTGGAATACTTCAGAACACCTTTTTATAAAATTGGACCTCTATGGATAACAGCAGGAATCGGATACACAATATATTTCAATAAAATAAGAGCTCCAGGAAAATATATCAGATGGTATTGAAGGTAGAATGAAAAAGTATGCATTATATATCATAATGTTGTTATTTTCAGCGATTCTCTCATGCGATGAGAACCCGATATTTATTGATTGTAACGACTGCATGCCTGATGAACCCGACCACGCAACCCTGGTACTGTATATGGAAAAACAGTTAACCGATTGGCATCCGGCAGCAATTGTAAGGATTTATCAGGGTAACCTTGAAGATAATGTTCTTCTTAATCTTTTCTATATACATTATGAAAAATGGGAAATTGACGTGCCGCTTAACAAAAAATACACAATAACTGCAACTTACACTGACATAAATGGTAAAGATTATATAGCAGTTGATACTGCATATCCCCGGGTATAGTATGAAAAATCACAGTGCGAGAATCCCTGCTATTTTGTCTACGACCGCATTGTTAACCTGAGACTGAAGTATATGAAGTAACTAACTGTGTTTATATTCTCTCGTTTGCCAGAATTTGTCTCAAATCTTTTATTGAAATATTACTCCTGATTACACCACTGTCGGCAACGCTTATTTTCCCGGTTTCTTCAGAAACCACGATCACAATTGCATCAGTGTGTTCCGACATTCCCAGTGCTGCCCTGTGACGCATTCCGAATTCTTCCGGCAAATTAACCTGTTCGGTTATAGGCAATGGGCAACGGGCAGCAATTATTTTTCCATTTTCAATAAGCACTGCACCATCGTGCAAAGGAGTATTTTTTGTAAAGATTGTTTCCAGAAGACTGGCATTAATGGCAGCACTAAGCTTCTCTCCTCCCTCAGAATAAGGTTCAAGCAATCCTGAACGTCCAATAACAATAAGAGCCCCTATCTTGTTATTTGAAAGGTATTCAACTGCCCTGATGATTTCTTCAGTATTCTTATGCCCTTTCTGCACCATGTTTTCAGGAAATATCTTCTTCAGACCTAAAAGCTTATTATTATAAACATACCTGCTACCCATAACTATAAGAAACTTCCTGATTTCCTGCTGGAAAACAATTATGAGCGCAATAACTCCCACACCTATAACCTGGCCCAAAAGGGTACTAACAAGTTCAAGCTTAAGAACTCTTACAAGAAGCCAGAAAAGATATATCAGAAAAATTGCAACAAATATGCTTAATGCCGGTGTTCCTTTTATTAGTCTGTATAGCTGGTACAGAAGGAAGGCCACAAGGAAAATATCGATTACATCATATATGGTAATGTGAAAAGGCATTGTTAAAAACTACTTACAAAATTATTTTTCCATAAAATTATTCAACATGTCCAATATTATTAACCTTCTTTATTTATTAAACGAAGCTTCAGGTAAAGAGTCCTGACCTGTACAGCTTCCTTTACGTCATGAACTCTAAGAATGTCGGCACCATTCATCAGAGCTGCCATATTAAGGGCAGTAGTACCGTTGAGAGCATCTTCCGGTTTAACATCAAGTGTTTTCCAGATCATTGATTTTCTTGAAAGACCTGCCATAATGGGCAACCCGGCAATTTTAAATTCTCCCAGACGCCGAAGCAATTCATAGTTATGTTCAACAGTCTTACCAAATCCAAAACCGGGGTCAAGAATAATATCTTTTACTCCCATCGTCCTGAGTTTAAATATTCTTTCCCCAAACCACATTAGGATGTCTGCTACAACATCATTATATGCAGGATTTATCTGCATGGTACGGGGTGTCCCCTGCATATGCATAAGTATATATGGAACATTGAGTTCTGCCACCACATTGAACATCTCTTTATCTGCCTCACCGCCTGAAATATCATTTATGATTTTTGCACCACATTCCATAACGGCCTCATATGCTATTTCGGCCCTGAAGGTATCAACTGAAACTATTGCTTCGGGAATCTCCCGGGTTATAAGTTTTATGGCCCTGAGCACCCTCGATTTTTCCTCTTCAGGTGTGATATCCTCAGCACCGGGACGTGAAGAATACCCTCCTACATCTATAAAATCAGCACCTTCATCCAGCATCCTGCTGGCAGCTTCCAGAATACTCTTATCATCAAAATAACGGCTTCCTGTATAAAATGAGTCAGGGGTTACATTTATTATGCCCATAATCCGTGGAATCTTCAGATCAATAAGCTTACCCCCGGTATTTATATATTCTGACTTCTTCAGCATAATTATTAAAATCCAAAAATAAAATAATCATGTATAAGTGGCAAATATTCTTTCTGAATTCACACTCCGTTATTACATTTGCACATAAAGAATTCCGTATGAAACTAATTGTTATAGAAGGTCTCGACGGCTCAGGGAAATCGACCCAGATTAAACTTCTGAAAAATTTCTATGAAGCCCGAAACAAAAAATGCGAGTTTCTGCACTTTCCACGAACAGATAGACCATGGTTCGGTGAACTGATAGCAAGGTTTCTAAGAGGTGAGTTTGGTTCACTCAACGAAGTAGACCCGTATCTGGTTGCTATGCTATATGCTGGCGACAGAAAAGATGCAGCCGGGATGATTAAATCCTGGCTTAATGAAGGGAAAGTTGTACTCCTCGACCGTTATACATATTCTAATATAGCCTACCAGTGCGCCAAACTAAATGATGAAAAAAAACAGGAAGAACTTAAAAAATGGATTTTTGAACTTGAATTTGAATATTTCAAAATCCCGCGTCCCGATATAAATCTCTTCCTTGATGTGCCTTTCAACTTCGTCGAAAGTAAGCTGTCAACCAGAAGAAAAGGAGACGACAGAAAATACCTCAACGGTAAAAACGACATTCATGAAAGCAGTCTTGCATACCAGATGAGGGTGCGTGAGATGTACCTGAAAGTGGCTGAAACAGATCCCCTGGTTGAAGTTGTAAACTGCAGCGACACTGAAGGAAAAATTCTACCACCTGATATAATTTTCAGGATAATCATCAACATCCTTGAACAAAAAAACCTGACCTGATATGAAAATTTTGAGAGTAATTTCTAGAATCATTACAGGTGCAGTTTTCGTTTTCTCAGGAACAGTTAAAGCAATTGACCCTCTGGGTTCAACATACAAATTCTCTGATTATTTCACAGCTTTCGGACTTGATTTCATGCAGCCTTTGTGCCTGCCTCTAGCTTTTCTGCTCTGTCTGGCAGAATTTATTACAGGCTTCTCACTGCTGACAGGTATAAAATATAAAGCAGGTGTGATGGGTGCTACAGTACTAATGTCAATTTTTACACCTCTCACATTAATACTTGCTATAACCAATCCCGTGTCGGACTGTGGTTGTTTCGGCGACGCCATAAAATTAACAAACTGGCAGACTTTCTGGAAAAATGTTGTGCTGATGACATTAGTGATTATTTTAATTTTCGATAAAAACAAACCACTTGAATACATTAGAAGTCTACCGGGTTGGCTTGTCATATTCTCTGTATCAATCATCTTTATGGGTTTCACAGGTTATAACCTTAAATACCTCCCGATTATAGACTTCCTGCCTTATAAAAAAGGAAACAACATTAAAGAGCTTATGGAGATACCTGAAGGTGCTCCTGCCCCGGTTTACAAAACCACTTTCATATATGAAAAAAACGGGATCAGAAAAGAATTTACCCTCGATAATTTTCCTGCTGACGATACAACCTGGAAATTTATTGACCAGAAATCTGTTCTGGTTAAGAAAGGTTACGAACCTCCAATACATGGTTTCTCGTTAGTGACTGCAGACAACAGGGATATTACAGATATGGTGTTGAACAACAGCAACTTCACGCTTTTAATGATCTCCCCGAAACTCGAAAAGGCAAAACCTGAGAGACTGAATAAAGGTTTTCAGACCGGCCACAAATGCATGACCTATGGTATTGATTTCTATATTCTTACTGCTTCTTCATCCGATAAGATAAAAGATTACGATAGCAACCTTCAGTTTTGCCTTGTGGACGAAATAACTCTTAAAACAATGGTCCGTTCCAATCCGGGTTATATAATGCTGCGTAACGGGACAATAACAGGAAAATGGTCGTGGGCAAACCTTCCGGAAGATATTGAAAATCTTATCAAAACAAATAATTAACTGAATCTAAACTATTTAATAATTATGAGAAAGAAAATTGTTGCAGGAAACTGGAAAATGAACATGGATCTAAGTTCAGGCATTGAACTTGCAAAAGGAGTAAAAGAATATTTCGCCGGAAAAACTCCGAAAGCAGAAATTGTACTCTGCACTCCATTTATTCATCTTTCCGTGATGAAAGATGTTCTGAAAGACAGTAATATTAAGTTTGGTGCACAAAACTGCTATTCAGAACCTTCTGGTGCGTTTACCGGGGAAATTTCATGCAGTATGATAAAAAGCACTGGTGCAGAATATGTAATTATTGGCCATTCGGAAAGAAGAACATTGTTTAAAGAGGATAATAAAATGCTTAACAAAAAAGTGAGGATGGCTCTTTCAACCGGACTTAAAGTTATTTACTGCTGCGGTGAAATTCTGAAAGAAAGAGAACAGGGCATTCACTTTGATGTTGTAAAAGAGCAACTTACCGAAGGCCTTTTTAATCTGACTGAAGATGAATTTAAAAATGTTGTAATTGCCTATGAACCTGTCTGGGCAATAGGAACAGGCCTGAACGCAACGCCTGAACAGGCTCAGGAAATGCAGTCGTTTATCCGTAAACTGATTGCAGAAAAATATGGTAAAGGTATCAGTGAAAACACAACCATCCTGTACGGTGGCAGCTGTAAGGCATCAAATGCTGCTGAGCTATTCTCAATGCCCGATGTTGACGGAGGGTTGATTGGAGGCGCTTCACTGAAAAAAGAAGAATTTTGCGCTATTGTGGAAGCAGTAAAATAAGGAGATTATCAACTATAAAGGGGGCTGTACACAGCCCCTTTCGCTTTTTTTGGTCCAGCTTCTAATTGAAATCCAAAATAAGCTTAAACAAATAACCGTTTTTAAAAAAATTTTATCAACTTTATTGTTTCTGAAGTAAAATTTTCTGATTGCACGATGCTGAAAAAGCTGATTATTACGTGTCTGGCACTCATCTTTGCCTCAGGTAGTGCTTTTACGCAGGGCAGAAAGGTTTTCTCAGGGGAACGGGAAAAATTCTCCGCAGAACTGGCTGCATATATGGGCCCGAACCTCACACCAGACCAGAGTGCCATTCTGAGTAAATTTACGTCCAGCTGGGACAGCGCATATTTTTCCTCAGATATTGCTGAAAATATTATGGGCATCAGCTCATTGCTGGCTGCCAGAAACTTCAGGCCTGTTCCTCATTTCATCGACTTTCTGAAAACACTTCTCGACCTCTCTCAATATAAAGGCAACAAAGGCTATTTTCTCACCTGGCTTACTGGACTTGGAGCCATGATACACAAACCAGCCATCAACAACGACAATATAGACAGACACCTGAGAAATACCAGCTCGTTCGTAACATCAGGTATTGTTTTCGAATCAGCAACGGTAAAATGGAAGATAAAAGGACAGAATACAACATTTGAATACGATACTTCATTCTTTATAAATGCTCAAAATGTAACTCTAACGGCCTATTCCCAGAAAGATAGTATAGAGATATACGACGTAACCGGAAAATATTTTCCTGAAAATACCATGTTCAGGGGTGTTATTGGTACGGTTTATTTTGAAAAGGCAGGTTATCCCCGAAATGAAGCATTTGCAGAAATCAGGAATTATTCTATTAATCTTCAGAGGGCTGCATATGAGGTTGATTCTGCACTATTTACCTATAAAACTTTCTTTGAAAAACCCGAATACGGAAAACTTACCGACCAGGTTTCACTTTCGGGTAATCGTGAAAACATCAGGTATCCCAGGTTTGAAACATACACCAAAACCTTTGCAATAAAAAATATTTTCAAAGATGTAAATTATGAAGGGGGTATAAGGCTTGAAGGTTCTACAGTAATAGGCATGGGTGATGTTTTCACTCCTGCACGCATTACAATTTTCAGAAATGACACCCTTTACCTGAAGGTTGCTGCCAACACTTGTCTCATTACACGCGGAGGAATAAACACTCAGGAATCATCTGCTACTTTTTATCTGGGGAATGATTCCATTCACCATTCAAGCATAGGCTTTTCATATAATGCTGAAAACCGTGAAATAAACCTTTTCAGAAGTAACAACCCAATAGCAAAAAGTCCCTGGTTTGATTCCTTTCATGGTTTCGATATATATTTCGAAAACCTTATCTGGAACATGAACCAATCGACAGTAATTCTTTCCCGCTCAAGGGGAGCTTCACTTGGCCAGGCAAGATTCGAGTCAGCTTCATTTTTCAATTCAACATATTTCGAACGACTTGCTGGCATTGACGAATATCATCCACTTTACCGCCTGAGGCAGTTTGCCGATTGGTTTTATTCAAACACGTTTCCTGTAAAAGAATTTGCAAAATGGATGAAGAAACCTGAGGAAGCCGTAACCGGCCTGTGCATCGACCTTACCAACAGGGGCTTTCTTTTCTACGACAGGGTTAATAATGAAGTGACTATAAAAAGCAAAGTGGATGACTTCATAAATGCATATGCAAAGAAGAAAGATTATGATGTGATTTCTTTTATGAGCGAAACAAACGCTCCGGTAGAAAATGCATTTCTCGACCTTAATAGCTTCCGTCTGACAGTAAACGGGGTAAGAAATATTTTTCTGAGCGATTCACAAATGGTATCTCTCTATCCGTACAACCAGAGAATTGAAATAGGGAAAAACAGGAAAATTTCATTCGACGGAGTTGTTGAAGCAGGGCTTTTTACAATTTTCGGACACAATTTTGTATTCGATTATGACACTTTTAAAATCAACCTTCACAAAATTGATTCAATAAGAATAGCTGTTGAAACCGGGGAAAGAGATGCAATGGGAAGACCACTGATTAAGGATGTCGAGAACCTGATACAGCTTACAACAGCTGAATTATATATAGATGACCCGAAAAACAAATCAGGATTGAGAAGCCTTAAACAGTATCCTATTATCAATGCGACCACCTATTCATATATTTTCTATGATAAAATACCAGGGCTTGAAGGAATTTACAAACAACAGGACTTTTATTTCAGGATTGAGCCATTCACCTACGATAACATAGATCATTACACAAATGAAATGATGAATCTCCCTGGAGAATTCCACGCGGGAAACATTATAAAACCAACGAAACAATACCTGATAATTCAGGAAGACAACTCTCTTGGATTTACAATGAATATTCCCTCTGATGGAATTGAAGTATATGATGGCAAGGGCAGATTATACAATATGATCTCAATGAGCAACAAAGGTCTGACTGGCAGCGGTAAACTAAGAAGGATTACTTCTGAAACAGAATCGGATGAATTCAGGTTCTTTCCCGACTCAATGATAACCTTTGCCCGTTCGTTTACAATATCACCTGACGGAAGCGGTCGTTTTCCGGTGCTCTCATCCAACGATGTATCGGTTAAATGGTTAACCTCAACTGATGAATGGATTGCAAGCAATGCTCCCGGGAAAAAGTTTGATATGTTTGGCAATGGCACACAACTTGACGGAAAAATTATTCTGACCCCGGAAAGATTATCGGGTTCGGGAATAATTGACATTACAGACTCCAGAATTATTTCAAACAAATTCAACTTTGCAGAAAACATAATTCAAAGCGATACAGCTGACTATAACCTAAAATCAACCCGGGGTGAGGCCATCGGGTTTCTTGCTGAAAATGTCAATGTAACTATCGACTTCAATTCGTACCAGTCGAAATTCAGCCTTAATACAGGCACATCCCTGGTAAAGTTCCCCGAAATACAATATATCTGTACAATGACAGATTTTCAGTACGATATGAAAAACAGGATTCTTAACATGGAACAGAGGGGTAAAGCTGAAACACCACTTATGTCACCGGAAGAACTGCTGAAACTCGACTTTAATAAGCTTGACAAACCCACCTTCTTTGCAACCAATATTATAAAAGACACTATCGCATTCACATCATGGAAAGGAAGATATGATCTTAATCAGGAAGTTGTTATTGCTGAAAACATTAATTACATACACATCGCAGATGCTCTTATTCAGCCCGATAAAGGCAGAATAACAATTGAAAGGGGAGCAAGGATTCAACCTCTTCAGAATGCTGTTATTGCAGTCAATAACAAGCATTTGCTTCATTCAGGAAACATAGTCATTGAAAATACTCGCAGCTACTCAGGGAGTGCAACTTATAACTATGTTGATGAAAGCGGCAATATCCAGCAGATTAACTTCCCGAAAATAACATCCGATAAAGGTATTACATCAGCAACAGGATACATTCCTGTTACTCAGAATTTTATGCTCAGCCCTGCATTTACCTTTACAGGCGATGTAATGCTCTCGGCGCAGGACGATTACCTAACATTTACCGGGGCTGCCGGAATTGTTCATAACTGCAGTTTCAAAAGCTATAACGTAAAATTTAAATCCAGCATAAACCCGAAAATGGTTATTATCCCTATAGCCGAAAAGGTAAGGGATATTAATGACAATCCAGTATATTCGGGCTCATTCATATCAACGGATTCCGCCCATATTTATCCGGCATTTCTTTCTGAGAGGAAAAGCTGGAGCGACGCCCAGATAGTCAACGCACAGGGCGCATTGTGGTATGAGAAGGAAAAAGGAGTATATAGAATTGCATCAATGGAAAAACTTGCCGACCTTTCACTGCCTGGGAACATGATCACTCTTGATAAAAATTATTGTATTCTCTCGGGTGAGGGTCAGCTTAATTTCGGCGCAAATTATGACCACCTGAAAATGGCTGCCGCAGGCAAGGTAATTCACAATATCGATTCGGGCAAAGTGAACTTTGAAGCCGTTATTGCTCTCGATTTCTATTTCTCCCCGCAAGCACTCGAAATGATGAGCAATGAGATAAGGAGGGTACCAGCACTGGCACCGGTCAATCTTAATACAGAATTCTACAAAAAAGCCATGAAAGACCTTTTAGGAGAATCTGTAGCAACAAGAATAAATGAAGAAATAGGTCTGTTCGGAACAACCAGAAACTTGCCGAGGGAATACCCATATGAGCTGCTGCTGAACGATGTGAAACTCTACTGGAACGAACCAACTTCCTCATTCCGTTCAAAGGGTAAAATTGGAATTGGACTGATAGGCTCAAATGCTGTGAATGTTTACGTCGACGGATTTATTGAAATACAGAGGAGAAGATCTGGTGATATGCTCGATATATATCTTAAAGCAGATAATTCAACCTGGTACTACTTCTCATACTTCAGAGGTGTTCTGATGACACAGTCAAGCAATCTTGAATATAATACTCTTATCTCTACCCTTAAGGAGAAAGTTCGTACGCATCCTGAATCCTCAACCCGGGTGCCATACACATACATGATAGCCGTTGAAGACAGGCTGCCGAGATTTTTGCAGCGTATGACTTCGGATCAGGCTGAAGAACAAGAACAAAAGTGAACATAATAATTCTTTCAGGAATGCATATTTTTTACGCTTCAGGCATCAAAGGCGAAAAGTGTATTCTCGACGTTACAGAATCCAGGCATTGTGTGAAAGTTCTGCGTCTGAAAAAAAACGATCCTGTAAAACTCATTGACGGTACAGGAAACCTTTATCAGGGAGTTATTTCAGAGCCAGACCCTGAGGCGTGTACTGTCAGAATAACAAAAGTCATAAAAGATTTTCAGCCAAGACCTTACAGACTGCATCTGGCTGTATCTCCACTGAAAAATCCTGAAAGGTTTGACTGGCTGGTTGAAAAATGCGTTGAGATTGGTGTGGATGAAATCACACCTGTTATATGCAAAAACACCGAAAAGAAGAACATAAAACCAGAAAGAATAAAGAAAATAATAATTTCGGCGATGAAGCAATCGCTGAAAACATATCTGACGAACCTGAATGAGTCGATTGATTTTAACAGTTTTATTTCTGCTGATTTTAATGGTATAAAGCTTATAGCACATTGTTCGGCCAATTTCACAAGAGAGCATGTATCCGGAATATATAAGAAAGGAGAAGACGTACTTTTTCTTATTGGTCCTGAAGGAGATTTTACTGATGATGAAATAAGGGCTGCAGAGAAGATGGGATTCAGATCTGTCCATCTTGGCCCAAGTCGATTAAGAACTGAAACGGCAGGCATTGCTGCCTGCCATTCCATTTATTTCCTGAACCAGTAACAGGAAAGCTTTAAAGAAATTAACTGCTTGCTTTGTTATCTTTTTCTGTTTCACTAACTGGTTTCGATTTCAATCGTCCAGCTTTACGAAGTGCCTGGTCGATAATATATTCTATCTGTCCGTTTGTACTACGGAATTCATCAGCAGCCCATTTTTCGAGCGCTTCCAGTTTTTCAGGATCAATCCTGAGTATAAATGCCTTCTTTTTCACCATAAATCAGGTATACAATGTTCCTGTATTGACTACAGGGGTGGCATCCCTGTCGGCACAAAGTACCACCATCAGATTACTGACCATCGCAGCTTTTTTCTCTTCATCGAGCTCAACAATTTTTTTGTCGGACAGTTGTTCGAGAGCCATCTGAACCATCGATACAGCTCCTTCAACAATTTTGTACCTTGCTGAAACAACAGCAGTTGCCTGTTGCCTCCGGAGCATTGCATTGGCAATTTCCTCTGCATAGGCAATGTAATTGATTCTTGCTTCAATCACATTTATTCCTGCTATCGCAAGCCTTTCGCTAATTTCCCGCTCAAGCTCGTTGTTAATCTCTTCGCCTCCGCTACGAAGTGCAAGGGTAGCTTCATGATCTTCAAAATTATCATAAGGATACAATCCCGCAAGTTTACGAAGTGCAGCATCACTTTGTACCAGCACAAAATGCTGATAATCATCAACTTCAAATGCCGCCTTATAGGTATCCTCCACTTTCCATACCAGAACCAGCCCTATTTTAATGGGATTTCCGATTTTATCGTTTACCTTGATGGGCTCACTGTCAAAATTCCTTGCACGCAATGAAATCTTGCGCCTGAGATAAAAAGGATTAACCCAGAAAAATCCATTCTCCTTTATAGTGCCCCGATATGCCCCAAACAGAACTGTAACACATGATTCATTCGGGTAAACTATTGTTAACCCAATCACGGTAAAAATAAAAAGTACCGTAAGAACAATTCCAGGCCAGATTAATTCATAAATAAATCCGGCAATTGCCCCGCCCAGAAACAATAATGCTGCCAGCAGAGCGATGTAACCCGACATGGGTTTAATGACAAACTCTTTTTTCATGATGATATCATTTTGATATCACAAATATATCATATATTTTTAATAAAACAAAAAACACAGGAAAATTTTCCTGTGTTTTTTAAAAATCCCTCCAGTGGAGGTATAAAGTCACATCTGACCTTCAATAATTTCCATGAGCCTTTCAGTAACCTGCCTGTCAGGTTCTGCTTTCAGAGTATCAAGCAATTCGAACACATCATGAAATTCGGCCCGGAAATCCCATGCCTCATCAATCAGATCAGCATCCTCAACATCAATTTCATCATACTTTACAAAAGGAGTAGAGTTTAAATTCATAGGCAAACACGTTTTCATTTTTATATAAAAAACGATTTGCCGTAATGAATATTATTTTACAGTCAGGCTTATTTTTTTCTCATTTATCATTTTTCTCATATTGATAAGCGCATACCTCATCCGCCCGAGTGCAGTATTAATACTCACGCCTGTAATTTCAGCTATCTCTTTAAAACTCAAACCTGTATAATGACGAAGTATAACAACCTCCCTCTGATCATAGGGTAACATGCTTATAAGTTTCCTGACGTCTTTCCTTACCTGAATTCTGACAATATCTTCTTCAACGTTCTTTTCGGCCAGCGATTTTGAATTGAAAAGGTCCGATTCATAATCGTCGTTCGACATTGTATTCATCTGCCTTATGCGGCGGAAATGGTCAATAATAAGATTATGGGCTATTCTCATCACCCACGACAGGAATTTTCCGTCTTCATAATATTTTCCTGCTTTAACCGACTGAATTACTTTCAGAAATGTATCCTGAAATATGTCTTCAGCAAGTGCCTGATCACGTATATAAAGACTTATATACGCATATACCTTGTTTTTATGGCGGTGAATTAATTCCTCGAAACAGGACTGCTCACCATCTATGAACCTCTGTAACAGTTCATAGTCAGATGTTTCTTTTTTCATAGCTCACTCTTTTGACTTCAAAGAGTAGAGATTTTCAATAGGCAGTCCTCCTTTTATGATAGTTCTAAATACAAATAAAATAAAAAATATTAAAAGTAAAAGTATTACTTTTGGATTTTAACAAATTATTTTGACGAACGTACTGAAAGTGTTGACAAGCAGACCTGTTATGGAGGGGAACATTGAAATCAGAGGGGCAAGGGTACATAACCTTAAAAATATAAGTCTAAGTATTCCGAGAAATAAACTGGTAGTGATAACGGGCGTCTCGGGCTCAGGAAAATCCTCACTAGCATTTGATACTATTTACGCAGAAGGTCAAAGGCGGTATGTTGAAAGCCTCTCTGCATATGCCAGACAGTTTCTCGGGAGGATGCAAAAACCTGAAGTTGATTTCATAGATGGGATACCCCCTGCTATCGCCATCGAACAGAAAGTAAACACAAGGAATCCCCGCTCTACAGTCGGCACATCAACCGAAATATATGATTACCTGAGGTTATTGTATGCAAGAATAGGAAGAACCTATTCACCTGTTACGGGCAGAGAAGTCAGGAAGCACAGCGTTGACGATATCGTGGATTTTCTGAAAACACTGCCTGAGAATACAACTGTAATAATCACTTCTCCCGCAGAAATTCCTTCAAAAATAACTACAAAAGAGTTCTTCTTATTTCTTGTAAAACAGGGTTATAACAGAATTGAGAAAGATGGGGATCTAATCAGGATTGATGATCCGGATTCACCACTTTGCTGCAACCCCGGGGAAAAAATCAATATTGTAATAGACAGGTTACTGGTTTCCCATTCCTCAGAGGGAATAAGCAGGGCAGCAGATTCTATCCAGACTGCACTCAGTACCGGAAAAGGTTTTTGCCAGCTTGTAATATATGAAGGTGGCAGAATAACGAGGGAAAATTTTTCTGACAAATTCGAAGAGAACGGGATACAGTTTATTGAACCTTCGGAGCATTTATTCAGTTTTAACAACCCGATTGGAGCCTGCCCGGTGTGCGAAGGATACGGGAAAATAATAGGTATTGACGAGAACCTTGTTATCCCCGATCAGAATCTGTCGGTTTATGATGACGCTATAGTATGCTGGAAAGGCGAGTCAATGAAAAAATGGAAAGAGCGTCTCATCTCCACAGCGCATCTCTTCGGATTTCCATTACACAAACCATATTACCAGCTTACACCTGAACAGAAGGAGGTGCTCTGGAAAGGTAATCGCTATTTTTGGGGCATCAACCAGTTCTTTGAATACCTTGAAGAAAAGAAATATAAAATTCAATACAGGGTATTACTGAGCCGCTACAGGGGTAAGACAACCTGCCCTGCCTGCAAAGGGACACGCCTCAGAAAGGAAGCCTCATATGTGAAAATTGGAGGAAAATCCATTCAGGAACTTGTTTCTATGCCTGTGGATGAATTGCTGAATTTTTTTAATACACTCAAACTAACACAGCAGGAACAAAAAATAGCAGAACGTCTTCTTCATGAAATTACTTCAAGATTAAAGTTCCTGCTGAATGTCGGGCTCCCCTATCTCACCCTCGACAGACTCTCCTCGACACTTTCAGGTGGTGAATCACAGAGGATTAATCTTGCCACTTCCCTGGGAAGTAATCTTACAGGCTCGTTGTACATCTTAGATGAACCAAGTATTGGCCTTCATCCCCGCGATATTAACCTGCTTACCAGTGTGCTCAAAGAACTTCGTGATATGGGTAACAGCGTGCTTGTGGTTGAACACGAGGAAGAGATAATAAGGGCTGCTGATGAAATAATAGACATGGGACCAGGTGCAGGACTCTTTGGAGGTGAGGTGATATTTCAGGGGAAAATTGACTCAACCCAAAGTAATAACTCATTAACTGTCAAATATCTTGAAGGAGAGCTCGAGATACCTGTCCCGCCGGTAAGAAGGCCCTGGAACAGTTATATTGAAGTTAAAGGAGCAAGGCAAAACAATCTCAAATCGATTGATGTAAAATTTCCCCTGCACACAATTACTGTTGTAACCGGAGTAAGCGGCAGTGGTAAATCGAGCCTTGTTCACGATGTACTCTACAGAGCTCTAGCTGAGAGAATTGAAGGATCAGGTATACGGCCTGGTAATTACAGGGAAATATCGGGAGATATCAACAGCCTGACAGGTGTTGAAATGGTTGACCAGAACCCTATAGGAAAATCGAGCAGATCAAACCCGGTCACCTATCTCAAAGCTTATGATGAAATAAGGAAACTCTTTGCCGAACAGCAGGCTTCAATACAGAATAATTTCAAAGCGTCACATTTTTCTTTCAATATTGATGGTGGAAGGTGCGAGGATTGTTTGGGAGAAGGAATAATAAAAGTTGAAATGCAATTCATGGCCGATGTGGAGCTTGTTTGTGAAACATGTAAAGGAATGAGATTCAAGAAGGAAATCCTCGAAATAAAATACCACGGAAAGAATATCTACGATATTCTTGAAATGACTATAGATGAAGCCATAAGTTTTTTCAGCAGTTATAATGGAAAAACTGAACGTAAGATTGTAGAGAAACTGAAACCTCTGGTTGATGTCGGACTTGGTTATGTCAAGCTCGGGCAGTCGTCGAGTACACTTTCCGGAGGGGAAAGCCAGCGGGTGAAATTAGCATATTTTCTCAGTCAGGAAAAAGCTGGCGGACATATACTTTTCATTTTTGATGAACCAACTACCGGACTTCATTTTCATGATATCAGCAAACTGCTTGGGTCATTGAATGCCCTTGTTGAACATGGACATTCGGTAATTCTCATAGAACATAATCCTGAGGTGATAAAATGTGCCGACTGGGTAATTGACCTGGGTCCTGAAGGAGGAGACAAAGGCGGCTATATAGTATTTGAAGGCAAGCCTGAAGATTTGATAAAATGTAAAAAATCGTACACCGGAAAATTCCTCAGCAATAAATTGACAAAAACAAAATAATAAAGAAGGGCGTTTTGTGTAACGCCCTTCTTTATTTTACAGGTATTGAATTCTTAATTATTTTTTCACTTTAAAGCCAAACATTATTGCCACGCAACCACTTGCAGGAACATCGCCAGGTTTATTAAAAGAAGAAACCTTTATTACAAGCTTCAGCTGCTTACTTGATTCAAGCTTAAAATCCCACGAACTGGAATTACCATTATCCTTGCTTGAATAGAGGACGTTTTTATTCTCATCCAGTACTTTAAACTCCACTGCCGGCAGTTTGCTTTCGCCCATTACCACAACCCTGTATTCCATGTCGGAATAAAATGTTTTGTACAATTCAGCCTCTTCACCTTCAACAAGTATGGCAGCATGATAGTTGCCATCGTGAACATATGGTGAAAGTTCAGGAAGAACTTCTTTTTTTGCGAAAGCCTTGCACTGGGAATGTGCAGGTATACTTAAAGCTATTAATAAGAGCAATATACCTGAAAAAAGTCGGACTGTCTTCATGGCGGTGTTATTTTACAAATGAATCTCTTATTTCTTTAACAACAGCTGTTAGTTCCTTAAAAGTCTCAACCGACATATCGGTAGTAACTTTTGATTTCAGTATTGTCACATTTGTGGCAGGATCAATCTCGGTTTTAATTGGTGTTGTCTGTATATTAATCTTATCAAAAACTGCTTTCAGCTTGTTCACCTGGCTTATAAGCTCATCCACGGCAGGATTGCCCTTATTGCTCTCAAGCAGGTTGATGAGAATGTCGATTGAAAGTTTCTGATCGATAATAGTTGCCACCAATTTGTTGCCATTGAAATTATTAAGATCAACAAGTTGTGTTGCGATATATAAACCCTCAATCCATCCTCCCGTCAGGACAATAGCTGCTACTGCTGCCTGGTCATTATCTGCAAGGTATGAATTGGAATTCATAAATGTTTCGGAAATGATTTCCATAATCACTTCCTTGTTATTGATATTTTCCTCAAGCCTTGAAATAGTTTCCTGGTTAATTGCGTCAAGAATTCCAAGTCCATCAGCCATTTTTTTGGCAGCATTCATGTAATCTATAATCAGCTGTGTCTGGTCATACAGACTGGCAAAACTCAGATCGCATGTATAGATCCCCAGATTTAGTGCCTGGCTGCGGGTTGTTGTGTAAAGTTTTACATTCTCAATCGGATTAAGATACCTTCTGTCAAATGAAGCACCGGCTGTTTTTATAAGCATTGCCGATTCAAGCGGCGAAGGAAGTGCATTAAACATCTTTTCAGCCTTGCTTATATCCTCCTTAATCTTCTGGACATCCTTCTGAGTTACAGGTTCAATTTTTTTCTGCTTTTCACCTCCCGATTTGCACCCCGGAAGAACAAATAATGACAGAATTATAACTGTGATAATTCCTGTTCTGATTAATTTATTCATGATCAAAAAGTTTAAGTTACCAACTAATTAACGACTAAATTAGCACAATATTTTTATTTTTCAAAAAAGGTTAAAATATCTTTTTTATTTCAAGAAAATTTATTGAATATTTCAACTTAAAATTTATGGTAAATTTTTATAGAAAATGTGCTATTCCTTCTTTGCTTTTAGTCAACCTATGTTATTGATTCAGTATCACTTTGATAGTTCTAATGCATCATTAGTGGTTAAAAATTTATATCACCGGGTACAATGAAAAATCTACAGGTGGAATTATACCATTATTTAAATTTCTAATCGTGCGATGAAAAGAATTTCATAAACTGTGCCCTTTCGTAAAGTATCGGATTCCCGACAGCTGAATAATTGAGTTTTCCTCTGAACTGATTAATGGAATTAAATCCCCTTTTTTCCATCCAGCTGATTATCCGTTCGTTCACCTCTTTTATAAAACCAATGCCTTTCTTATAAAGTGCCGAGCATACCTGTATGGTATCAGCACCGGCAAGAAGATATTTTATCGCATCATCACCACTATGAATACCTGTTGAAGCCGATATATCAATTTTGAAATCTAGAGCATCAGCCATTGCAATCCATCTGAGAACATAGCGTCTTTCAGCCGGCAGACTGAATACCTCTGCAGGAACAACTGCCATTTTATCAATGTCAATATCCGGTTCGTAGAACCTGTTAAACATTACAACTCCTTCCACTCCCCTCTTGTAAAGTAATTCAATAATATTCAGAATATTAGTAAACCTGAAGCCGATTTTTACTGCAATTGGTACTTTAACTTTGCTTTTGAGTTTTTCAATTATCTGCAGATAACTTTTTTCAATCTCTGAGCCTGTGGTTTCACCTTTTACCGGTAAGAAAAAGATGTTGATCTCAAGAGCATCAGCACCTGCATTCTCAAACATTTTCGCATAATCAATCCATGAACCGGCTGATATACAGTTAATACTGGGTATTATGGGAATGCTAATACTTTTTTTGGCAGCAGAAATAAGATTCAGATAATCTTCAACCGCATTGGCTTTTATGTAATACGCCATATAATCCTCGGCTTCAGGGTATGAGTGTGGACCACCTGAAGAAGCTATAAGATGTTCTATCTGTTCCTCAAAGAGTGATTTCAGAACGATTGCACCAGCTCCGCAATTCTCTGCTTCCTTTATTTTTTCCAGAGATGACGTCTGACCACTGCTACCAGCAATTACAGGACTCTTCAGCTCCAGTCCCAGGTATTTTGTACTGAGCTTGCTCATATTATATGTTTAATCGTTTTCAAAATAATTACGTTCTCCAAATATAAGAGTTCCCACGCGTATAATAGTACTTCCTTCCTCAATTGCGATTCTGTAGTCGCCCGACATACCCATTGATATTTCAGTGAAATACTTATTGTCAATGAAATATCTATCTTTTAATATGTTAAAATATTTTCTAAGGGTTCTGAACTCATTCCTGACCACCTTCATGTCGTCGGTAAAAGTAGCCATCCCCATTACCCCTCTGATTATCACATTGTTCATTTCTTTGATTTCCTGAGAATTAAGCATTCTAAGTGCTTCCTCAAAAGTAAATCCCGATTTTGTTTCCTCCCGTGCAATATGGAACTGCAGCAGGCACTCAACTGAAAGATTTAATTTTGCTGCTTCTTTGTTAATGGCATTCAATAACTTAAAGCTGTCAACCGAATGAATCAGTTTCACATTCGGCACAACCATTTTAACTTTATTTGTCTGAAGATGACCTACGAAATGCCATTCGATATCCTGTGGCAACAGATCTTTTTTTGAAAGTAATTCCTGTGCCCTGTTTTCTCCGAATATTTTATGCCCGGCCTGATAAGCAATCATTATATCGCTTACCGGGTGTGTTTTAGAAATTGCAACTATCTTCACATGTTCCGGGACTTCATCCCTTAACCGCTTAATATTCAATGCAATATCCATATCAATTCTATTTCAGTCAAGCAGATGAATCACCAGTCCGCTTCGCAGCTTGGGTTCGAACCATGTTGTCTTTGGGGGCATTATGTTGCCTGTATCCGCAATGTTGATAAGTTGTTTAATGGAAACAGGGTAAAGAGCAAAAGCAACCTGCATTTCGCCGCTGTCGACTCTCTTTTTCAATTCCTCAAGTCCTCTTATACCGCCAACAAAATCGATGCGTGTTGAACGCCTCAGGTCTTCAATCCCCAGTACCGGGGCAAGAATATGGTTTGTAAGGATGTTGACATCGAGGACCCCAACCGGGTCATCATCGTTATAAGTACCCTGCTTTGCTGTGAGGCTGTACCATCTGCCATCGAGGTACATTGAGAAATTATGTAAATGCCGGGGATGATATATCTCTGTTCCCTTATCTTCTACAGAAAAACTCGCTTTTATCCTTTCAATTAATTCTTTTGGTGTTAACCCGTTAAGGTCTTTCACAACCCGATTGTAGTCGAGTATTTTCAACTGGTTATCAGGAAAATGGACTGCCAGAAAAAAGTTATATTCTTCATCTCCCCTGTGCAGGGGATTGCTTTCCCTTTTTTCTTTGCCAGCAAGAGCTGCTGCAGCTGTACGGTGATGACCATCTGCGATGTAAGTATATGGTACTCTTGTTCGGAAAAGTTCTTCAATCTTCCTGTTTGTATCTTTATCCCATATCACCCAGAAATGGTGGCCTATTCCATCTTCTGAAATAAAATCGTATTCAGGCTTCTGTTTTTGTGTTATTTCCGTAACAATTTTATCTATCTCATCTACAGCAGGATAGGCTAAAAAAACTGGTTCAATGTTCGCATTGTTTACCTTAATATGAATCATCCTGTCCCTCTCCTTATCGGGCCGGGTAAGCTCATGTTTTTTAATAATTCCGTTATAATAGTCGTCAACGGAAGCACAACCGGCAATACCGTATTGAGTTCTTCCTCCCATGGTCTGGGCATAAATATAAAAATGTGGCTCTTTATCCTGAACCAGCCAGCCTCTTTCACGCCACAATCTAAAATTCTCAACCGATTTGTCGTAAACTTCTCTGGAATGAATATCAGTTCCTTCAGGCAAATCTATCTCAGCCCTTGTGATATGAAGCAATGAACACTCCTTCCCCTTTGCCATTTGCCTTGCTTCTTCTGTGTTCATTACATCATATGGAAGACAGGCAAGGTCCTTAACTATTGATGCAGGTGGTCTCAGACCCCTGAAAGGTTTAACAACAGCCATATATAATATATAAGGTATTATTCAGTTAACTCTGAACTTATCATTTCCTGTTTTGAAATAATCAATAATTTGTTTTACAGCAGCAATTCCAGCATTGGTATTAGCTTCCTCTGTTTGAGCCCCCATCTTTTTGGCCGTAAATAAAAATCTTCCGCTGTATTTCTGTTCAAATATGGCTTTACAGTCAGGTTCAATATCCGAAAGATATTTAATATCTGACCGTTCGTCGAATATTTTCAGCAAGCCATCTTCATCTATTATTTCTTTCCTTGCTGTATTCACGAGCACAGCTTCGGGTGGCATCAGTTTCAGTAATTCGTAGCCAATAGATTTCCGGGTTTTATTATTTAAAGGAATATGCAATGACACATACTGACAATTGCTGTAAAGTTCTTCAGGAGTTTTGCAGGGAATGACGCCTGACTGTTTCATCTCATTTTCCTCAACATACGGATCGTAGGCATATACCTTCATGCCGAAACCTTTTGCGATCTGGTTCATAAAACGGCTGACGTTTCCAAATCCGTGTAACCCTATCGACTTGCCTCTGAGTTCCGTACCCCATTTTCCTGCAAACCCTGAACGTGCCATATAAAGCATCATAAGGAATGCAAGTTCAGCAACAGCGTTGGAGTTCTGCCCGGGTGTGTTCATAGCAATCACATTGCGGGCTGTGCAGGCTTTGATGTCGATATTATCGTATCCGGCGCCAGCCCTCACCACAAGTTTTAATTCAGGTGCAGCATCGAGAACCTGAGCAGTAACTGGATCACTCCTTACAATCAGTGCGCTGGCATCGGCAACAGCATGTAATAATTCTTCAATACTCGTGTAACTCTCAAGCGTAACAAACTGATGCCCTTCAGCTTCTGCCAGCTCACGCATTTTTCTGACTGCAGCAGGAGAAAATGGTTTTTCTGTTGCCAGCAATATTTTCATGATTCTATTTTTTGGATTCAAATTCCTTCATAACCTCCACCAGAGCCTCAACGCTCTCTTTTGGAAGAGCATTATAAAGTGAAGCTCTGAAACCACCTACCGACCTGTGTCCTGCAATACCAACCATCCCTCGTGATTTTGCAAAATCAAGGAACTCTGCTTCAAGTTCTTTGTATTCGGGTTTCATCACAAAACATACATTCATAATTGAACGGTCGGCAGGATCGCTTACCGTGGGCATGAACAATTTATTCCTTTCAATCTCATCATAAAGAATTTTTGCTTTTTCTTCGTTTCGTTTCTGCATAACTCTTACACCACCCATTTCTTTCAGCCAGAGAAGGGTTTGTTGTGCGGCAAATACCGCGAACACCGGAGGAGTATTGAACATCGATTCTGCCTTTATGTGCGTACGGTAATCGAGCATTGTGGGGATGGTACGCTCAACTTTCCCGAGAACATCTTCCCTGACGATAACCATTGTTACACCTGCCGGTCCAAGGTTTTTCTGAGCACCAGCATAAATTATTGCATATTTTGAAACATCCACCGGACGACTGAAAATATCGGATGACATATCTGCAACCACAGGTACCGGTGAATCAGGATCCTCCTTAAGCTCAGTTCCGTAAATGGTATTATTTGTTGTTATATGAAAATAATCGGCATCGGCAGGAATGGTGTAATTTTTCGGTATATACGAGAAATTCCTGTCTTTTGATGATGCCACTTCAACTGCTTCACCAATAAGCTTTGCTTCCTTGAAAGCTTTGGAAGCCCATTCACCTGTTACAAGATATGCTGCTTTATTCTTAAGTAGATTTATCGGCACCATACAAAACTGCAAGCTGGCACCCCCTCCAAGGAAAATAACATGATAACCCTGAGGAACATCAAGCAGCTCCTTAACCAGTGCTATTGTATCATTCATACATGCTATAAACTCTTTACTCCGGTGGGATATCTCAAGAACTGACAACCCTGTTCCGGCAAAATTTTTGATTCCTTCTATTGTCTTTTCAATAGTGAATTGCGGAAGAATAGAAGGCCCTGCGTAAAAATTGTGCTTTTTCATAGTTTGAAGTTTATTTTAATACTGTTCTTTTATCGCAATAATATTTCAATTTATTTATTTCTTAAAATTTCATACTACCTTCCTGTCCCTGTCTATTTAATTCTGCCTTTTTTCTATTTATATCTCAAAGGTACAATTTTCCCTTTCTCCACGACCGGTATAACTGGTGTAATATCAGCAGTAAGGCAGAAATCAATACAATCGTCAAGTCCCTTATCGCGAAGACGGCTTCTCTGAGCTGCTTTCTCAATATATCCTCTCAGATCATTCCTGGCTATCTCCCATATGTCCAGAGAAGCATGAACGGAATCACAAATAGTAGTAAAGAGTCCACTTTCAAGGAGCCTCGATGCATATGCTCCGGCGCAAACTGTATCTTCAAGACTGAATCTGTCTTTCCAGCCGGCGCAGAAAAGAATTACATCCTTCTTCTCTGCCAGAATCCATTCTGTTACCGAAGAAATATTCAGAAAAGCTCCTATAATAGTTTTGTATGATTTATCAGTCATTTCTATAATCCTCGTCCCGTTGGTTGTTGAATAAGCTATTGTTTTGCCTTCAACACGTTCGCGTGTAAAATTAAAAGGAGAATTTCCAAAATCGGCAAAATCGAGTGTAAAACCATCTCTTTCAGCTGCTACCAGATAACCTCTGTTTTTATACTCCTTTGCCTCTTCAGCTTCTGCAACAGGAATGATTTCAGCCGCGCCGTTTTCAAAAGCAGTGCAAATTGCCGAACATGCCCTCAGTACATCTATAATAACCACAATATTGCCTCTACAATCATACCTGTGGAACATTGCAGGAGAAAGGCAAACTTCAAGTTTGAGTTTTTCCATTATTCCGGAGCTTAAGCCAGCATTTCAAAATTACATATTTATCTCTTTTCAGCAGGAATGATGAAAATCAATAGATCATTTATTACAAGCCTATTGTTTTTTATAAAATGGTAGTTCAACGATTACTGCCTTAAGGTCTTTATTTCTTATTCTAATGAATATTTCAGTACCAGGTTTCCAGAATCCTCTGGTGAGGTATGCCATACCGATTCCCTTTTTCAGCATGGGAGACATTGTACCTGATGTCACTTCACCTATTTTATTTCCTGCGGAATCAAACACTTCATAATGTTGTCTTGGTATTCCTTTTTCAATCATTTCAAAACCTCTGAGTTTCCGGCTGGTGCCTTCGGTCTTTTGTTTAAGAAGAAGTTCCCGGTCGATAAAGTCTTTGCCGTCAACAAATTTTGTTATCCAGCCAAGCCCTGCCTCTATAGGGGAGGTTGTATCATCGATGTCATTTCCGTAGAGGCAGTAGCCCATTTCGAGACGCAGTGTATCTCTGGCACCAAGTCCTGCAGGTTTGATTCCAAATTCCTTTCCGGCTTCAAAAACAGCTTCCCATAACCGCGGTCCATCTTCATTTTTCACATATATTTCGCATCCACCTGCACCAGTATAACCTGTGGTTGAGAAAATAACATCTTTTATTCCAGCAAATTCAATAACCTTGAAAGTATAGTATTCCATGCCTTCAATGCTGGCAGAGGTTAATTTCTGCATTGCCTTTAGTGCAAGTGGTCCCTGAACAGCTAACTGTGCTGTGGAGTCGGACAGGTTAATAATTTCCTTTCCAGGTAAAATACCGAAGCGTCTGGCGTGCTGCACACACCATTGCCAATCTTTTTCAATATTTGCAGCATTTACCACGAGAAGATAATCATCGGAACTGAACCTGTAAATCAGCAAGTCGTCCACTATTCCTCCCCTGCCGTTGGGGAAACATGAATACTGAACCTTTCCGTCGTACAGTGCTGAAACGTCATTTGAGGTAATATACTGTAAAAAAGCGAATGCATTCGGTCCTTTGACTCTGAATTCACCCATATGCGACACATCAAATACCCCAACTTTTTCCCTCACAGTAATGTGTTCATCGATAATTCCTGTATATTCTACAGGCATGTAAAATCCGGCAAAAGGTACCATCTTTGCACCCAGACCAATGTGGATCTGCGTAAATGGAGTATGTTTCATAATTATGGAAAATTGTAAAAACTTAAGTCAAAAATAAGTCACTGATTAATAAAATTTCATGCTTAAAGTCATGAAATTCTCATTCAGTTTACATTTCAAGTATTTTGAATTCCACACGGCGGTTTTTGGCTCGCCCTTCAGGAGTAGAATTATCAGCTATTGGCTGGTCGGGTCCATAACCCCTATATGTCATTCTCGCTCTGTCTATCCCCTTGCTCACCAGATATTCAACAACTGCTCTTGCTCTTTCTGTTGACAACCGGGCATTTATCACAGCACTCCCTGTATTATCAGTATGGCCTGATATTTCAATCTTCATCGAGGGATTATCATTCATAATACCCACCAGTTTATCGAGTTCTTCGAAAGAATCTTTAGTCAGCACTGCTTTCCCTGTTTCGAAGAAGATATTGTTGAGAACAACTTTCTTCCCCACCTTGACCTTTGCAAGTTGAACATCAAGCCTCATTAAATCGGAAGGATAATCTTCGGGTATTGATATCTTCTTCATATCCGACAGGAAACCTGTAGCTCTAACGTTTACTATATATATTTTCCTTTCAGGCAGTTTTACTTTATATGAACCGTCAGCATCAGAACTTGCTGTTGTGGCAATAACTGCATCTGTAAGGTAATCAATAACTTCAATGCGTGCAAGAACAGGAGCACCTGTTTCTGAGTCGGTAATATTTCCAGTAAGGTAAACTGATTTGTCAATGACCGGGGCAGGTGGTGCAACTTCCTTGATAATGACTACCGTATCGCGTACCACCACAATCTGTGGTTCAGGTGGCTTTACAGGTTCGGGTTCGGGTTCAGGAGGAGTTACAACCGGAGGAGGAGGCAGCAGGCGACCCTTATAAATGTCGAGACCACCATATCCCCCCTTGCGGTTGGAGACAAAATAAAATGCACTGTCGTCGTCGGGGGCAGGGACATAAAAGAGCTCATGCCATGGCGTATTTATAGGAAAGCCTGCATTCATAGCAGGACCCCAGCTGCCATCGGTGCTTCTTACACTGTAAAATATATCAAATCCTCCAATTGCATTGTGCCCTGCAGAACTGAACCACAATGTATCACCTCCTTTCGAATATCTTACAGATTCCTCATCGTACCGGCTGTTAACTGTTATTCCTGCATTTTGAGGTTTTGACCACCTTTTATCCTGAATTCTTTTAACAATATAAATGTCTTTCCCGCCTATACCTTTTTTACCTGCATCGCGTATAAAGGCAACTTCATTTCCGTCGGGTGAAATACACATCGATGTTTCGGGAAAGTTGCTTGAAATCCCTATTTTTTCTTTTACCGGCGCCCTCCACGACCCCCTTCTCAATTCGGAAACCATAATATCACCGTTTCCTTCATAACCCGCATAAACAAATAGCCTGTCTTCTGCTTTGCTCAGAAAAAGAGGAGTTTCACAATATTCAGTATTTATTTTACTTCCAACAGGTAATGCATTTGTCCAGACACCGTTCTGAAAATCAGTAATAAAAATATTTTCATCAAACTTCTTATCATCATAACGCTTTGAAGAAGAACCTGATGTAGCTCTTCTCGAGCCAAAATATATTCTTTTCCCATCCCCTGTCGGTACTATACTGTAATCATCACAATCGGAGTTCACACTGCCACCAAGGTTCTGGATTTCAATTCTCAATGTATCTTTTGTTAATTCAATAGCTGACTTACATTCCTCAATGTATTTTTTTGCCATCTCCACTCCAGCTTTATTTCTTTTGTTGGAAGAGTCGATGTATAATTCCAGTTTTTCTATTGCCTCATTGTATCTGCCAGCATATTGAAGAGCTCTCCCTGCCAGCAGGAGCACATCTTCAGCTACTTTATTATTAATTTCATAGGCTTTAAGAAGATATTCGGCTGCCTTATCCTGATTATCTGAAAATAAGGCAGCAACTCCGATTTTGTAATTTAATTCCGCATTTGTTGAATTATATGCGTAAGCTTTTTTATACTCTTCAAAAGCATTTCTGTACAATACCCCACCTTCCATAAAATATGCATCGCCCTCCTTCACATGCTCCCATGCGACTTTAAATCCATCCCTGACATTTCTGAACTGGCTCTTTTCTATTTCCACATTTGTCTGGGCATTTGCTGATCTGCAGGTGAGAATCAATAAAATAAGCAACAATGAATATCCTGTTAGTCTCATTTTGAAAGGAATTTTGCACGCTAAATTTAATATTTATTTCAAATAAAAAACAGTTTGATTTTCTGTTTATTGTTTAAAAAATAAACTATAAGTAACATCTTATTAAACAATAAAATGTTTTCTCGCAGAATTTTATATTCATTTTATCTGCTGGTAAAAGGAGTTATAAGGTCGACAGTATAAGCAACCGGAAATAAATTAATAACGAAATTCCTGAATTTTGAAATAAATATTATTTTTATAATTGAAAACTAAAACCTTTTTCAATTTAAATTATTTCTTCCCAATGAGTTATAATTATATTAACCCTGAATATCTGTTGTCAGTGGCAGGTGGTGATAAGGAAACTGTTAAGGAAATAGTGGAGATGTTTAAGGCGCAGGTTCGTGAGATTTCAGAAGAAATGAAGAAATTACTTAAAGAAGCTGATTATTATAATCTTGGACTTCTGGCACATAAAGCAAAATCGTCGGTAGCAATTATGGGGATGGAAAATCTTGCCAGTATGCTTAAGACTTTCGAATTGCAGGCAAAAGAGGGTATGGAAACAGAAAAGTACAGCACCTACATATCAAATTATGAGCACGATACTGCCGAAGCAATAGTTGAACTTGAAAAATTAATAAACAGTATCTGAAAGCAGGGAACCATGGTTACCAGTGAAAAGAGGGGTAATATCGAAATTGTATCATTCACTCTAAATAAACTTGATGCACTGGTTGCTGATGAGGTAAGAGAAGAAGTATCAAGGTTATTCAACGAACCAAACTCCAGAGTGATAATAAACCTAAAGGGTATACAATATATAGATAGTACCGGCTTTGGTTCCCTGCTTTCAATACTTAGATCAGCCAGGAATAATTACGGAACACTAAAAATTTGTTCTATTGAGCCTCACGTAAACAATCTTTTTCAGAACCTGCGTCTGAATACTATTTTTGATATTTACGATGACGTTGATGAATGCATCAAGTCGTTCTCCTAGATGGTTTCTTATTGCTGAAAAAGATTGCTCCGTCTTTCACGCTTAGATAAACAGTATCATCCTTACTAACTTTTCCTGCTATTATTTCTTTCGACAATCGATTCACAACCTCTCTCTGAATCAGTCGTTTAACCGGTCGGGCACCCAGCTGCGGATCAAACCCATGTTCAGCAAGCCATTCAACTGCATCATCACCCACTTCGAGCTTAATGCCCTGTGATTCAAGTACTTTAGAAAGGTTGCCAAGCTGAATTCTTACTATTTCTTTTATTTGATTAATAGTCAATGGTTTAAACATTACTATTTCATCAACCCTGTTAAGGAATTCAGGTCGCATAAATTTTCTCAGCAATGCAAAGACTTCGTTCCTTAGTTTCTCTTCTTCCCTGGGCGGAAGGTTATTGTTCCACTGTTCCATCCTCTCGCGGATAATATCGGAACCGAGGTTGGAGGTCATTATAATTATTACATTTCTGAAGTTAACTGTTCTTCCCTTGTTATCAGTAAGTCTTCCCTCGTCGAGCACCTGTAGCAGAAGGTTAAACACATCCGGATGTGCCTTTTCTATTTCGTCGAGCAGGACGACCGAATAAGGTTTATGCCTGACAGCTTCAGTCAGCTGTCCGCCTTCTTCATATCCGACATAACCCGGGGGAGCTCCTATAAGTCTCGATACCGAATGTCTCTCCTGATATTCTGACATATCAATCCTCGTCATCAGGTTCTCATTGTTGAACAGAAATTCGGCCAGTGCTCGGGCAAGTTCGGTTTTGCCCACACCTGTTGTTCCAAGGAAAATGAATGAGCCCACAGGTCTTTTTTCATCCTGCAGTCCTGCCCTCGATCTTCTTACAGCATCGGCAACAGCAGCTATTGCCTCATCCTGGCCAACAACCCTTTTGTGAAGCTCCTCCTCAAGGCGAAGAAGTTTTTCCCTCTCACTCTCGAGCATTTTTGAAACAGGTATTCCAGTCCACTTAGAGACTATCTCTGCAATATCTTCTGCTCGTACATCTTCACGCACAAGTGAACCAGATCTTCTTCTTTCCTCAATCTGTTCTTTTATTGCAGCAATCTCTTTCTCCAGTTCGATCAGTTTCCCATACCTCAGCTCTGCCACACGGCCGTAATCACCCATCCTTTCAGCCTGTTCTGCTTCAAGTCTGATCATCTCCATTGCCTCCTTTTTCTCCTGCATCTGTTCGATCAGATTCTTTTCCGACTTCCAGGCTGCCATCAGTTCATTTCTTTTTTCCATGAGTTTTGCAAGCTCACGCGAAATTTCTTCCTCTTTTCTTTTGTCCTGGTCTCGTTTCACTGCTTCGCGTTCTATTTCAAGGCGTGCAATTGTCCTCTGTATCTCATCGAGCTCTTCAGGTAATGAATTCATTTGCAGCCTCAGCCTCGAAGCAGCTTCGTCTATAAGGTCTATGGCTTTATCAGGCAGAAAACGGTCGGTAATATATCGATATGACAGATCCACTGCTGCTATTATTGCTTCATCGCGAATAATAACTTTATGATGAGTTTCATACCGTTCCCTCAATCCTCTGAGAATTGAAATGGCGTCAGCCCTGTCAGGTTCATCAACGTGTACTACCTGAAAACGGCGTTCAAGAGCTTTGTCCTTTTCGAAATACTTCTGATATTCATTAAGAGTTGTAGCACCTATAGCCCTTAACTCTCCTCTTGCAAGAGCCGGCTTCATAATATTGGCAGCATCCATTGCTCCTTCCGATTTGCCGGCACCAACAAGTGTATGAATTTCATCAATAAAAAGAACCACTTCACCATTAGAAGAAACCACTTCATTAATTACCGATTTAAGCCTCTCTTCAAACTCTCCCTTATACTTGGCACCTGCAATGAGTGCTCCCATATCGAGAGCATAAATTACCTTCGATTTAAGGTCTTCAGGCACATCACCTCTCACGATACGGTGTGCCAGACCTTCCACTATTGCAGTCTTTCCGACACCGGGCTCACCAATAAGCAAGGGATTATTTTTTGAACGCCTTGACAATATCTGTAATACCCTTCTAATCTCATCATCTCTTCCGATAACCGGGTCGAGTTTACCCGATTGTGCCATCTCATTGAGGTTTATTGCGAACCTGTTAAGTGCATTATAAGTGTCATCTGCCGTCTGACTCTCAACAGTAGCTCCTTTTCTCAAATCGTTAATTGCAGCCATAAGTCCCTTCATATCTATCCCGCTGTCCTTCATAAGTCTGGCTACCTGGTCGTCCGATTCGAGAAGCGCAATCAGCAGATGCTCAACCGATACAAATTTGTCTTTCATCTTCAGTGCATGACCCGATGCCTTCCGCAAGACCTCAGCAGCTCTCGAAGAAAGATATGATTCACCCCCTGTAACTTTCGGAAATGAATCAATTATGCGATCGAGAGCTCTGCTGAAAGCACGGATATCTGCACCTGTCTTGCCGAAAATAAACTGCACAATCTTATCGGCTTCCGTAAGAATACCTTTCATAATATGCGCACATTCCACAGCCTGATGATTCATCGATGCGGCTATGTCGAATGCGTGCATTACAGCTTCCTGGGCTTTTATAGTGAAATTATTAAGGTTCATATTATTTTACTCCTTTCTTTTTTAATATTTTAGCTCACCTTATTTTACAAATTCCCTGCCATATACAACTTATTGATTTACATGGTAATTTTTGACATATTAAGGTATTTTTAACATGTCATTATGACATATGGATTACATGGAAACCGATTCGTAGAAAATTAACGAATGTGAATGAAACCTTACTATTAATTTTGCTCATTGTGAGCAAGGTATTAATTAAATTTACCCGTCTTATTATAAATTCAAATGTATGGGAAAGCTGTTATGGAAACCTGGAACCATGATATATCCTCTTCCTGCAGTTATGGTAAGCTGTGGTGCAAGTGAAGAGGAATACAATATTATAACAGTGTCGTGGACAGGCACGATTTGCACCGAACCTCCAATGTGTTATATTTCGGTCAGGCCCGAACGGCATTCATATGGTATTATAAAGAAAAACATGGATTTTGTTATTAACCTGACAACTGAAAAACTTGCCCGGGCAACCGACTGGTGCGGTGTGAATTCGGGTGCACTTTTCAACAAGTTCAAAGAAACAGGACTCACACCGGTCAGGGCAACGATAGTAAAGTCCCCTCTGATTGAAGAATCTCCTGTAAACATAGAATGCGTTGTAAGGGAAATAAAAGAGCTGGGGACGCACCATATGTTTATTTCAGAAGTGGTTGCTATTCATGCCGATGAAGCTTATTACGAAAGTAAAACGGGAATATTCAGACTCAATGATGCAGGCCCATTGTGTTACCTTCACGGCAGATATTACGGGACTGGCAGATTTTTGGGGAAATTTGGATTTTCTGTTGAAAGAAAGAAAAAGAAAAAAAGAAAATTTTGAGAGAAATATCTTTAATTTAGGATAATTTGGCACAAATTACTAATTTCAGCCTTAATATTACGTAATAACTGGATCACATGAGTGAAAAGATTCTAAAAGCTCTGATGCAGCTGTTTGCAATTATAGCCAGGCCTCAGTCGAATGACAGTGATAGGCGCGGGGTGGTTGAGGCATTTCTTAAACGCCAGTTGAACCAGGAACTGGTTAAAATTTATCTCGGCTTCTTTGATGAGTACTATAAGGAGGCGCAGGAAAAACGGATGAAAAGTACCCAGAACAGGCGTACTGCAGCTATTGCAGTAAGAGTTCTGAAAATATGCAATGACATTAATGACCAGTTGACTCAGGATCAGAAAATCATTGTACTCGTACAGTTGCTAGAGTTTTGCAAATCGGAAGGAACTGAAGTAAGTCAGCTTGAGCTGGAGTTTATCGAGCAGGTGGCCAACCAGTTTTACGTAAACTCCGATGAATACGAACTTATCAGACATTTTGTGCTGAATCCTTTCACAGAAATACCCAATAAACAGGGCATTCTGGTAATCGATAACAGGGAACACGATCCTTCAAAAGAATATATTCATTTTTATAATCGTGATGTAAAGGGGCAGATCTGGGTTCTTTATGTTCACTCAGCTCAGATGTATTTTGTAAGGTTCAGTGATATGGGTGAACTATACATGAATGGTCAGCTTCTGCAGGAAGATAAAGTATATCCCTTTAATCCAGGCTCATCGCTGAGAGATCCGAAATCATCTCCGATATATTACAGCGATGTTATCAAACAGTTCTTCAAAGAGGAATTACAGGCATCCCGGGTAGTTTATAAAGTTAAAGATCTTGAATACAGGTTCAGAGGAGGAAAAATAGGCATACACCCAATGAGTTTTGAGGAAGAGTCGGGCAGAATGGTGGGAATAATGGGTGCAAGTGGAGCAGGTAAATCAACCCTGCTTAGTGTCCTTAACGGTACCAACAAACCATTTTCGGGGGAAGTAACCATAAATGGAATAAACATTCATACTGAAAGTGAAAAAGTTAAGGGATTGATAGGCTATGTCTCACAGGATGATCTGCTTATTGAAGAACTTACAGTGTTCGAAAACCTTTATTACAATGCCAAACTCTGCTTTGATAATCTTACAGATGAAGAGATAAGGCAGAAGGTCGATACAACGCTGAAGAATCTTGGATTGTACGAAATACGAGACATGAAGGTTGGGAATCCGCTGAACAAAAAGATAAGCGGTGGTCAGAGAAAACGTCTCAACATTTCTCTTGAACTTATAAGAGAGCCAGCTATACTGTTCCTGGATGAGCCAACTTCAGGCCTTTCTTCACGAGACTCTGAAAATATTGTGGATCTTTTGAAGGAACTTGCACTTAAAGGGAAACTTCTTTTCGTGGTGATCCACCAGCCATCTTCAGACATTTTCAAGATGTTTGACAGGCTGCTTATTCTTGATACCGGAGGCTATCTTATTTATAACGGAAACCCCATTGAATCAATAGTTTACTTTAAGACAAGAATTCATCATGCAAACTATAATGAGAGTGAATGCCATGTATGCGGCAACGTAAATCCCGAGCAGATCTTCAATATTGTTGAAGCAAGGGTGCTCGATGAATATGGCAAGCCAACTGACACTCGAAAAATATCTCCTGAGGAATGGAACGAATATTATAAAACTTATCTTGCCGGTAACCAGGAGCCACTCGAGGAAGGGAAAGGTATTCCGGAGATAAATTTCAAAACACCGGGGAAACTTAAACAGTTCCTCATTTTTGCAAAAAGGGATATTTTATCAAAACTTGCTGATGCTCAATACCTTGTAATTACCCTGCTGGAAGCTCCCTTCCTTGCTTTTCTGCTGGCATTTCTTATCAAGTATCACGATGCCAGTGCACCTGATGCACATTTTGTTTTTGCCGACAACGAAAACCTGCCTGTGTATATTTTCATGTCGGTGATAGTGGCAATATTCATGGGCCTTACAGTAAGTGCAGAAGAAATAATCAAAGACAGGAAAATATTAAAGAGGGAGGCATTTCTGAACCTGAGCTGGAACAGTTATCTGTTGTCGAAAGTTGCAGTACAATTCCTTATTTCTGCTATACAGGCATTTACGTTTGTAATGATAGGAAATTCAATTACAGAAATAAAGGGCATGTGGTTCCAGTACTGGCTTGTTCTTTTCTCCTGCTGGACATCAGCTAATATGATGGGTCTGGTAATATCCGACAGTTTTAAGGCTGTGGTTACGATATACATTCTTATTCCTTTCCTTGTGATTCCGCAAATTATATTAAGTGGTGTGCTTGTAAAGTACGAAAAGCTGAATCCCAACGTTTCGTCCCCGGTCACAATCCCGTTCTACGGTGAGATAATAACTGCGCGCTGGGGCTATGAAGCCCTTGCCGTTGAACAATATATCAATAACAGGTATGAAAAACCGCTCTATTTATATAACATGACAATGAGCCAGGCTAACTTCATTAAGACCTTCTGGAACGAAAAAATTAATGAACGGCTCACAAGACTTGAAAACAGTCTGATACAGGGAATAAAAGATGAAACGTACAATAATGATTTAGACCTGCTTAATTTTGAGATTAACAAGCAATTAAAGAGACTACCTGACGATCAATACAAATATGCAGGTTTTCTCACCCCTGAGAAATTCAATATGGAAGTTCTTGCCGAAACAAAGAAATATATTGAAAGAGTACGACAGTATTATATCAGTCTATATAACAGGGCAAGCTCACTTCGCGACAAAATGATAATGGAATGGGAGGCAAAGAACAAACAGAAAATTTCCGATCTGAAGAACGAATACTTCAATGATAAACTCGATGAGTTTGTAACAAACAAGAATGAAGTAAAAAAAGTTATCATTTATAAAAACAGGATTTACCAGAAATCTGATCCTATTTTCATGGAACCTGAAAGCAAGTTAATAAGAGCCCACTTTTATGCACCAGTAAAGAATATCTTCGGTACTCCTGTAAATACACTTGTAGTAAATGTGATAGTTATGTGGATAATTACCATATTATTATATATAGTACTCTACTTCCGGCTTCTTAAGAAGCTACTTGATTCAGGTGAGATCTTACTAGGTAAAGCGAAGGCGGTTGATTAAAAAAAAGACGCCCGGCTGGCCGGACGTCATAATGAAACAGCCATGTATTAAATTACTGTTAATCACTTATTTCGATCATCTTAAAAGGCACTCTGATAATAGATTCATAGTCTTCACCAGCTTCAAGCATATCTTCGTCGTCTTCCTCATAATACCAGTTTATCTGAACTTCATTCTTTGCCTTATGAATAGCTTCCAGCTTTTTAAAAACATCCAGAATGCATTTTGAAGAACTTGTATTGAAATATTCAAGCTTGATATTTACCTCTGTTCTGCTCAATGGATTCTCTTTATACTTATCAAGCCATTCAACAATTGGTTTATAAAACTCAACCGAGTTTTCGGGAATTGAACGCCCTTTAATCTCAAAAATACCGGTGTTAGCGTCAAATCTTACGCTTGGTGTCTTGGCTGTTCCTTCAATGATGATCGGTTCCATAATATTATTATTGTTTTAATGTTTTCCTATTCTGAATTGTCCACAAGTATGTCAAGATAAAAAAATGCATGTTCATTGTCGTAATCTTTAAACTGGTAACCCAGTTTGTTCCCTGTCTTCCTGGCAATATCAACCAATCCGAGTCCCCCTCCTCCCTTATTGGTAATTCTCTGATGGTTAAGAATAAATTTATAGAGTTCCTTTATCTCTTCCTGACTCGATCGGTTAATCCTCTTGATTCTCTCTTCCAGCTTTTCAATGTTTTCTTTTCTTATAAAATTGCCAGTTATGATCTTATATCCGTTCTCTATCTTTTTAACCATAAGAAGTCCATATTTTTCAGCCGACTGGTCCTCAAAATCACTTGGCACTTTGTCAACATGATGGTAGAGATTCTGAAGACTCTCAACCAGAACATTGTATACTTTCTTCCGGAGTTTAGCCTGTTCATTTACCTGAATAAGCTTATCCTCCACAGTATCCAGCACATGATTAATGACTTCAGAATCAATGTTACCCTTATAATAAAGGATAACTTCGCCGTTTTTCTGCTCCGTGAGGTAGCTCTCTACATCAAAGCCCATCTAATCTTCCTTTAGAAAAAGATCTCTTACTTTTTCAGTAACAAATATAATAAAAATCCAAAGTAACTAAAATTCTGCAAATTCTCACCAGTAAATTTATAATTATTTGACGAATATGTTAAAATCATGCTGTAAATGGCCTATTTTCTTTGACGTATGGCTTTTTTCCCCTGATTTGAATAATATATCCCTGAAATCAATCACAGTAATTTGTTCAGATACCGCTGTCATACTGTTTTAACTATCTTTTTATCTGTTATTCAATGACTTAATGCTAAAATCATTTATATTGAGTAATTTCAATTCTGGTAACCAAGTATCTTTTTATATTCTGCAGGGTTTGCAAGCAGCATTAAAGCTTTTTCTATAACCCTGTCACCTTCATTATATATTCTGAAATATTCAGTGGTCTGCCAGTAATTGTTTGCTACCAGAGCTTTAAGAACTTTCAGAATATGGTCGTGTGATATACGAAACTGGCTTTCATTGTATTTAACTCCTGCTTCTTCACCCATTTTAATGAACCATCTAATGTCTTCATCACTGAAAGTAAACTTCTTTTTAAAGTCTTCAAAATCCTTGTACGTCTTCATTATTTTCTCCCTGTTTTTATCGGAATATTCCAGTGCAAATGAATTGAATACACTTCTTCTGATAAGTCCGGCATAATATTCAGAATAATAAGTAGTATCCTCCGAAACGAACACATCTGGCATTATGCCGCCACCGCCGTAAACTGTGCGGCGCGTTACGAGTGTGCTACATTTAAGTGAATCTATAAATTTTATACTATCGGCACTAAGTGTTTCGCCATTTCTGAATCGTCTTAAAAAGTTTTCAATATATTTCTGATAGCCCTCATTGTAGGGGCTCTGTATGGATCTTCCGGTTGGGGTAAAATATCGGGCTATGGTGAGTCTTATCTGAGACCCGTCGTTTAAATAAAAGCCATTCTGCACCAGTCCTTTACCAAATGTCCTGCGTCCCATAATAACACCACGGTCCCAATCCTGAATTGCACCTGCAAAAATTTCACTTGCAGAGGCTGAATTTTCATCAGTTAGTACAACGAGATTGCAATTGGTAAGCAATCCTTTGCCATTTGATTTGAATTCTTCGCGAGGTGTTTTTCTGCCTTCCATAAAGACCACAAGTTTTTCTCCATCAAGAAAATGATTCGCAAGTGCAACAGCTGCAAGCATATACCCACCAGGATTTCCTCTCAGGTCTATAATTACATTTTTAATTGATTTAACCGGCATAGCTGTAAGTTTTTCAATAAATTCCTTTTCAGTTGTTGCCGCAAACTTGTTAAACTTGAAATATGCCGTCTCAGGATTCAGCATATAAGCTGCGTCAAGGCTGTTTATGGGTATTCTGTCTCTTGTAATTGTGAAATAGAATAATTGACTCTGGCCCTTACGGTAAACCGTAACATCCACTTTTGTACCTTTCGGCCCCATCAGTCTGCTTCTAACACCTTCTGTGCTTATGTTTATTCCTGCGACGTTCTCGTCATTTATTTTCACAATCCGGTCACCTGCTTTGATTCCTACTTTTTCAGCTGGGCCATTCTTTATAGGTTCCACCACAACGATAGAATCATGAAGTATATTAAATTGAATGCCGATGCCTTCAAAATTTCCAAGTAATGGCTCATTCATTTCCCTCACATCTTTTGCTGAAATGTATGAGGAATGAGGGTCAAGCGACATAAGCATTGCTACAATAGCCTTTTCGGTAAGTGTATTAATATTAACTGTATCAACATAATATGCATCTATCAGCGATAGTGTCCTTCCCAGTTTAAATGTATTCTCTGAAAGCACCTGACCACTAGCACCTTCCAATGATATCATTATCAGCTGAACCAAAACCAACGCACTGAAAATAAGCTTCTTCATTTTATTTTTTTGAGTTTTAATTAAAAAATTCATAATACTTACGCAGAACAAAATTATTGAATACTCTTTATTCCCACTCAATTGTTGAAGGAGGTTTTGAGCTTATATCATAAACTACCCTGTTTATTCCCTTCACCTTGTTAATAATTTCACTTGCGACATTGCCAAGGAAATCATATTGCAACCTTGAAAAGTCAGCTGTCATTCCGTCAGTTGAGTCAACGGCTCTCAGTACCACCGCATTTTCATAAGTTCTCTCGTCTCCCATAACCCCCACCGACTGAACAGGTAATAATATAACGGCAGCCTGCCATACTTTATCATACAAACCATGTTTTTTAAGTCCTTCAATAAAAATTTCGTCGGCTTCCCTGAGAATTCTCAGCTTTTCCTTAGTTACTGGTCCGATTATTCTGATTGCCAGGCCAGGTCCCGGGAAAGGATGTCTGTTCAGAATTTCATCAGGTATACCGAGAGCTTTACCCACCCTTCTTACTTCGTCTTTGAAAAGCAAGCGCAGGGGTTCGATGACTTTAAGTTTCATTTTTTCTGGCAGTCCTCCCACATTATGATGCGATTTTATTGTCGCTGAAGGGCCGTTTACTGAAGCTGATTCTATCACATCAGGATAGATGGTACCCTGAGCCAGCCATTTAACATTCTTTATCTTTGCGGCTTCCGACTCGAATACCTCGATGAATACCCTTCCGATTATTTTTCGCTTTTGTTCCGGTTCGCTAATACCCTCAAGCTCCTTCAGGAAGATATCGGATGCATCGACACTTCTGACACGCAGACCAAGTTTCTTATATGACTCAAGCACATTTTCGAACTCATTTTTCCGAAGAAGTCCGTTATTAACAAAAATGCAGTCAAGATTACTGCCAGCTGCACGGTTAAGCAATACTGCTGCCACAGTTGAGTCAACCCCTCCGGAAAGACCCAGAATAATTTTTTCACCTTTGGTTTTATCCCTGATTTCCTTTATGGCAGATTCAATAAACGATTCCGGTGTCCAGTCGCCGCTGCAGCCACATATTTCCTTTACAAAATTTTCAAGGATTTTCTTACCTTCGGAAGTATGGTAAACTTCGGGGTGAAACTGAATGCCCCATGTTGGTTCACCTGATACTCTAAACGAGGCTATATCTATGTCAGCAGTTGAACCAGTTATAATATAATCTGCAGGTAATCTGGTAATTGTATCTCCGTGCGACATCCACACCTGTGTTCCATAGCTTATTCCTCTGAAAAGTGGATCTTCAATTTCCTTCACGTAAAACATTGCTCTCCCATATTCTCTTTTTTCTGAAGGCAGAACCACTCCACCACAGCAATGGGCCAGATATTGAGCTCCATAGCATATCCCAAGCAGGGGTAGTTTACCTCTTATTCCTTCAAGGTTGGGGAAGGGCGCATTTTCATCCCTTACCGAAAACGGGCTACCGGAAAGGATTACACCTTTTACATTTCTATCGGGTTCAGGGAATCGGTTATAAGGAAAGATTTCGGCATATACGTTAAGTTCCCTTATTCGCCTTGCGATTAGTTGAGTGTATTGTGAACCAAAATCGAGTATAATAATTTTCTCCTGCACCTTCTATAAAATTTAATTTAAATATAACCGACTTTCAGGATATTTTGTTATGTGTTATTAAATAGGTTTTACCGTCTTCGGCCGCATAAGTTTCAGGAAAGATTGAACGTGCTTCTTCAACCAGCTGATCTACATCTTTGTATCTTGATGAAAAGTGCCCGATTAGCAGTTTACCTGCTCCTGCTTTAAGTGCTACAGTTGCAGCATCGGTAGTTGTTGAATGGCCTGTCAGCTCTGCAAGATCTTCCTTTTCCTTATCGAATGTAGCTTCGTGATATATGAGGCTAACATTTCTTACATATGATGGAAGCTGTTTGAAAAACCGGGTATCGCTGCAGTAGGCATACGACAGCGGTTCAGGAGGTGGGATTGTAAGCTCTTCGTTTTTTACAACCGTACCGTTATCTTTTACAAGGTCTTCCCCTTTTTTAATTCCATGCATTTTTGAGATCGGGATATTATGCAGTGAAATCATTTCCTTTTTTATCCTGCGGTCCTGTAGTTTTTCACGAAATAGGAAACCAAATGCAGGAACGCGGTGTTTCAGGGGGAAGGCTGTAACAGTAAGATACTTATCATCGAGTATGAGGACAGGTTTTCTGCCTTTCAGCGGGGTAAAATTAATATTATAACTCAGTTGTATGTCAAAATCACTGAGATGAGATTTCAGGATTTTGCCATAGTTTTCGGGTGCATATATGTTGACGGGGAGTGTTCTGCCCATAAGGTTAAAAGTGGAAAGAAGTCCATATAGTCCGAATATATGGTCTCCGTGGAGGTGGCTTATGAAAATATGGTTTATTTTACTAATGCGTATACCGTATTTTCTCATTTGCATCTGCGTTCCTTCACCGCAGTCAATTAAATACAAACGCTCATGCACATTAAGTACATGAGCGGATGGATTTCTTGCAGATGTCGGCAATGCGGAACTGCTTCCCAGAATGGTTAATTTCATCTTCGTTCCTGCAATGCTGACAGCCTACGATGATATTATTTTTTCAGCTTCTTCAACTGTATCTGTAATGGTCAGAACAGTATCGAGCTGAGAAATGGTAATTAATCGTTCCACTGCCTCATTGAGGCCGCATAAAACAAAAGTACCTCCTGCATTTTTGCATAACCTGTTTGCCACAAGAATGGCACTCAGGCCTGAGGAATCACAGTATTGACATTTTCCAAGGTCAAGGATGATGTTTTTTTCACCTTTACCGGAAACAAGTACAAGTTCAGATTTCAGGGCCGGAGCTACATGAGTATCAAGCTTTTCGGTCTGAACCTGAATCAGTGTACTGTTATTGCGGGTCTCAATATTGAAATCCATAAGGCTTAAATTTAAAGCTTAAATTTAAGCTTTTTTTCTATTTTTTGGAAGTTTTCTTCTGTTTTTCTTCCAGTTCTTCTTTTAAAGCCGCAAGATCTGTTATATCACCCAGAGTTGTTTTTTCAATCCCGCTTTTAGCCTTCTTTGTTGTCTTCTTTTTCTTTTCTGCCGGTTTTTTCCCTGCCGTTTCCGAAGCCTTTTTCTCATCTTCAAAAACTCTTGTATGGGAAACAACGATCTTCTTTGCCGACTTATTAAATTCTATAACCTTGAATTTAAGTTTTTCATCAACTTTTGCCATTGTTCCGTCTTCCTTAATAAGCTGTTTTGGAGAAGCAAATCCTTCAACACCATAAGGAAGTGCTATAACGGCACCTTTATCGTAAATCTCAACTACGGTACCTTCATGAACGGAATCAACGGTAAATATTGTTTCAAACACATCCCACGGATTCTCTTCAAGCTGTTTATGTCCAAGGCTTAATCTTCTGTTTTCCTTGTCAATCTCAAGAACCACAACGTCAATTTCAGCATCTATTGAAGTGAACTCTGCAGGATGTTTGATTTTCTTCGTCCAGGAAAGGTCTGATATATGAATCAGTCCATCGACACCTTCCTCAATCTCTACAAACACACCAAAGTTGGAGAAGTTCCTTACACGGGCTTTATGTTTTGTGCCAACGGCATACTTTTCTTCGATATTCTGCCATGGGTCGGGTTTCAGCTGTTTCAAGCCAAGTGACATTTTTCTTTCCTCTCTGTCGAGGGTAAGTATAACTGCCTCCACCTCATCGCCCACCTTGAGGAATTCCTGAGCACTTCTGAGGTGCTGTGACCAGGACATTTCCGATACATGAATCAATCCTTCAACCCCGGGAGCAATCTCAACAAATGCTCCGTAATCGGCAAGCACAACAACTTTACCCTTTACTTTGTCACCAACTTTGAGGTTTGGATCCAGTGAATCCCACGGATGAGGTGTAAGCTGTTTGAGACCAAGGGCTATACGCTTCTTCTCATCATCAAAATCAAGAATAACAACATTAAGTTTCTGGTCGAGCTGCACAATCTCTTCAGGATGATTTATGCGTCCCCATGAAAGGTCTGTTATATGTATTAGTCCGTCAACACCTCCCAGATCAATAAATACACCATATGAAGTGATGTTTTTGACAACACCTTCCAGAACCTGTCCCTTCTCAAGTTTGGAAATTATTTCCTTCTTCTGCTGTTCAAGCTCTGCTTCAATGAGTGCCTTATGAGAAACAACAACGTTCTTGAATTCATGATTGATCTTTACAACCTTGAATTCCATTGTCTTTCCGACAAATACATCATAATCGCGGATTGGTTTCACATCTATCTGTGAACCCGGGAGGAATGCTTCAATTCCAAAAACATCTACAATCATCCCGCCCTTAGTCCGGCATTTTATATAACCCGTTATAATTTCATCATTTTCATATGCCTGGTTAACTCTTTCCCATGAGTTCAAAGCCCGTGCCTTCTTGTGGGAAAGAACAAGTTGACCTTTTTTGTCTTCTGTACTTTCAACATAAACATCAACAACATCACCAACCTTTAGATTCGGGTTGTATCTGAATTCATTCAGACTCACCACACCTTCAGATTTGTAGCCTATGTTGATAACGACTTCACGGTTGGTCATCTGAATAACCGTACCCTTAACAACCTGGTCTTCTGCAATAGTTGAAAGGGTTTTGTCGTAAACAGCCTCATATTCAGCATATTTCGGTGAAATGCGATTTTCTTTACTTTCGAATTCCTCCCAGCTGAATTCATCTCCCGGCATTACTTTTTCTTCGATAACTTTTTCTTTCGCTTCCGCTGCTGGCTCAGCTTTCGCTCTGGTTTTCCCGGATGCCACTCTCTCTTTTGAAGTGCTTTTTTTTGGTCCAGCTTCAGAAGCTGCCTTTTTACGTTCAGGCTTTTCCTTTTTTTCAGAAACTACAGGTGACTTTTCAAATAATTGCACCTTCTCAGATTCCGGTTCTGCTGCAGAAAGAGTTTCAACGCCCTCTTTCAATTCTTCATTTAATTCTTTTCCTGATGGTTCCGCCTCCTGATTCTCAATGGAGTCGTTTTTTTCAATTCCTTCAAGATCGATTGTTTTTTCTTTGCCTTTTGTCATAAATTTAATTTAATAAACTAATAATTAATAAGTTAGACATTATATTGATTTAAACAGGTTTGCAAAGATAAATTATTTTTTCGATTCATCATAAATTCAAGACGGTTTTTAATAAAAAAATAGTACCTTATGACTGTGGGCTGTTTCCAGCTTGAACACAACATCTCTTTAGTTTTCAAGTCCACTGTTGAAAAAAAGAGTAAAGCGATTGTATGTTAATGGCGGATTTTCTTAATTCATCTGATGTGTTATCTTTGCAGGAACGGATAATCTGATTAAAAATTTAAAATAAACTTTATGAAAATTGTTGTAGCCGGAACCGGTTATGTAGGGCTGGTAACAGGAACCTGTTTTGCTGAAACAGGTGTTACGGTAACCTGTGTAGATATTGATAAAGAAAAAATTAAGCTTTTGCAGGAAGGCAAAACACCGCTATATGAGCCGGGCCTGGAACCAATGATGAAGAGAAATATTGAAAAGGGACGTTTATCATTCACCACCGATTTGGAAAAAAGTCTGGAAGGCTCAGAGGCCATTTTCATTGCGGTAGGCACACCCCCTGGCGAAGATGGAAGTGCCGACCTTCAACACGTACTTAAGGTAGCATCAGAGATAGGGAAAAACATTAAATCATATGTTGTGGTTGTGATAAAGAGCACAGTGCCAGTGGGTACATCTGAGAAAGTAAGAAAAATTATCAGGGAGGAGCTGGAGAAACGCGGAGTTGATATTCCGTTTGACATGGCATCCAATCCTGAATTTCTGAAGGAAGGTTCAGCCGTAGAGGATTTTCTGCGTCCCGAAAGGATTGTAATAGGAACCGAAAATGAAAGAGCTGCCGAGATAATGAGCAGGTTGTATAAACCTTTCGTTCTCAATAACCATCCTATTTATTATATGGACATCCCCTCTGCCGAACTCACAAAATATGCTGCAAATGCCATGCTGGCAACCAGAATCAGTTTTATAAATGAAATAGCCAACTTGTGTGAACTGCTTGGAGCCGATATTAATCAGGTGAGAAAAGGTATTGGCAGTGATTCAAGAATTGGGAATAAGTTTCTATACCCGGGGCCAGGTTATGGAGGTTCATGCTTCCCAAAAGATGTAAAAGCACTTATCAGAACTGCTGCTGAAAAGGGCTACGAGATGAAGGTCATTGCAGCGGTGGAAAAGGCAAATGAATACCAGAAGAATGTTCTTTTCTTTAAAATCAGAAACCATTTCAACAATAATCTTAAGGGAAGAACGATAGGAATCTGGGGGCTATCATTCAAGCCCCACACCGATGACATAAGGGAATCTCCTTCAATTTACCTGATTGAGAAACTGCTTCAGGAAGGTGCAATTGTGAAAGCTTATGATCCTGCTGCCATGGAAGAAACCAAAAAAGTTCTTGGCAACAGGGTTAAATATGCATCTGATCAGTACGAGGCTGTTATTAAGGCCGATGCACTGGTACTGGTTACAGAATGGCCGGAATTCAGACTTCCTGACTTAAAAAAAATGGCTGAAACGATGAGAGGGAAAGTAATATTCGATGGAAGAAATATCTACGACCCGTTAGAAGTCAGAAAAGCTGGATTTACCTATTATAGTATAGGGAGAAAATGAAATATTATATTGACATTGAACATTTATTATAAAATCATCCAATCATGAAAGGTATTATACTTGCAGGGGGGTCGGGTACGAGGCTTTATCCCATCACCAATGCAATAAGCAAACAGATCTTACCTGTTTATGATAAACCTATGATCTATTACCCTCTGTCGGTGCTGATGCTTGCCGGAATAAGGGAAATCTTAATTATCTCCACCCCGAGGGATCTTCCGGTATTCATGAATCTTCTTGGAGACGGTTCTTCTCTGGGAATAAGTTTTTCATATGCCGAACAGCCTCATCCAGGCGGACTGGCGCAAGCATTCATTATCGGAGAAAAATTTATTGGAACTGATACGGTATGTATGATTCTGGGGGATAACATTTTCTATGGGCATGGGTTCGGTGATATTCTTCTCGAAACTGCAAAACTTCAAGAAGGAGCCTGTGTTTTCGGATATTATGTAAACGATCCACAGCGCTATGGGGTGATAGAATTTAACAGTCTGCTGGAACCCTTAAGTATAGAGGAGAAGCCTGCCAGACCAAAATCAAATTATGCTGTAACAGGTCTCTATTTTTATGACAATAGTGTTATTTCAAAAGCAAAATCCCTGAAGCCTTCTGCAAGAGGCGAGCTTGAAATAACCGATATCAACCTCATGTATCTTCAGGAAGGAAAATTAAAGCTAAGGCTTCTTGGCAGAGGTATGGCATGGCTCGACACCGGAACTTTTGACAGCCTTCTTCAGGCTTCCAACTTTATTGCAACCCTTGAACAGAGACAGGGACTAAAAGCTTCGTGCATTGAAGAGATAGCCTATAAAAGAGGTTTTATCACCAAAGAGCAGCTTATCAGACTCGCCGAACCTTACCGGAACAGTCAGTACGGACAATATCTGCTTCGAATAGCAAATGATGATATAATATAACATGTTACAAAGAATCCATGAAAATAACAGAAACAAAATTTAAAGGGCTACTAATTATTGAACCTCAGGTCTTTACAGATCAACGTGGATATTTCATGGAAACTTTCAATATGGAGGTTTTCAGAAAAGCAGGAATTGTTTTTAATCCAGTTCAGGATAACGAATCAAAATCTGTAAGAGGAGTAATAAGGGGATTACATTATCAGCTCCGGCCATTTGAACAAGCAAAACTCATAAGAGTGGTAGAGGGCAAAATCCTGGATGTGGCATTGGATCTGAGAAGAGAATCTAAGACTTTTGGAAAATGGTACAGTATAGAACTCGACGCAGAATCCAAAAAACAGCTTTTCATACCAAGAGGATTTGCACATGGTTTCTCAGTGCTCAGCGAAACAGCTATTGTTCAGTATAAATGTGACAATTACTATAATCCTTCATATGAAAGAGGCATCCTGCCCATCGACCCTGCTCTTGGAATTGACTGGAATATAGATATTAAAGAGGCTATTATAAGTGAAAAAGATAAAAATCTTCCTTATTTAAGAAATGCTGACAACAATTTCTGAAATATCAATAATTATATGGCGTTAATACTTGTAACTGGTTCAAAGGGACAGCTGGGAAGTGAGCTAAGAAAAATTTCGCACAGGTTTTTCGGATATGACTTCATTTTCACAGATATTGACACACTCGATATCACTGACGCTGCAAAAAGCAAAGAGTTTATTCTTTCAAAAAGACCCGAATGGATAATCAATTGTGCTGCATATAATTATGTTGATAGAGCAGAAGATGAAAAGGAATTGGCTTTCAAAATTAATTCAGAAGGTGTAAAAAACATAACTGAAGCGATAAAGGATACAACCTGCCGGTTAATTCATCTTTCGACCGATTATGTTTTCGACGGCAATACGAAGGAGCCATACAAAGAAACAGATCCTCCGAATCCTCTATCAGTGTATGCAGCATCAAAACTTGAAGGTGAAAAACATGCACTCAAGCATTCATGGTCAATAGTAATAAGAACTTCATGGCTCTATTCGGTTTATGGTAATAATTTTGTTAAGACAATTATCAGGAAAGCTAAAGAAAACGGACATCTTAAAGTGGTGAACGACCAGAAAGGTTCTCCAACATGGGCTGCAGATCTGGCAGATGCAATAATGAAAATTATTTCAGATATTAATTCGAAAGAAACAGCTTTCAACGGAGGAATTTATCATTACTCAAATCAAGGCGCATGTACATGGTTTGAATTTGCGCAGGAAATTCTGAAACTATCAGGAATTGAATGCACTATTGAACCAGTGACTACAAAAGATTTTCCTGCAAAAGCTGTGCGTCCATGTTTTTCAGTGTTGTCAAAAAAGAAGATTATAGAGAATTATGGTATTACAATTCCGGCATGGGATGAAAGTTTAAAAAAATGCATAAAGCAGATGAAAAAAGAAAACATTATTTTTATATTATAGGAAACCTAAAACTAAGTAAAAATGACTATTCCGGAAGAAATAATAAAAAAAGCCCAGAGTTGGCTCAGCGAGGAATTTAATGAAGAGACGCGAAAGGAAGTAAAGGAGATGCTGGAAGGTGATGAAGCGAAGCTTATAGATGCTTTTTACCAGGATCTTGAATTTGGTACTGGCGGACTTCGTGGCATAATGGGGGCAGGGACAAACAGAATGAACATTTACACTCTTGGAATGGCAACGCAGGGGCTGGCAAACTACCTGAAAAAATGTTTCGGTAACACTCTCATCAAAGTGGCTGTTGCTCATGATTGCAGAAATAACAGCCGTTATTTTGCCGAAACTGCAGCAGATATATTTTCAGCAAACGGGTTTGAAGTACTTCTTTTTGAATCGCTGAGGCCCACCCCGGAGCTGTCGTTTGCCATAAGGTATTATGGTTGCAAAAGTGGCGTAGTGATAACGGCTTCGCATAACCCGCCAGAATACAACGGCTACAAAGCCTACTGGGAAGATGGTGGTCAGGTGGTTCCTCCACACGATAAGGGAATTATAGAAGAAGTACGAAAGATAGAATCAGTTAAAGAGATACGTTTTGATGCCGACAGGTCAAAAATAAAGATCATCGGCAAAGAAACAGACAAATTGTTTCTTGATGAGATTTTAAAAATAAGACTGAACCCTGAAGTCATTGAAAAGCACCGGGAAATGAGAATAGTTTATACTCCTATACATGGTACAGGCGTTATGCTGGTCCCTGAGGCACTCAAAATGTTTGGTTTCAGAAACATTATCCATGTGCCGGAACAGGATATTCCCGACGGGAATTTTCCGACAGTGAAATCACCAAACCCTGAAGAGAAAGATGCTTTGAAAATGGCAATAGCCAAAGCGCAGGAAACAGGTGCAGAACTCGTGATGGCTACAGATCCTGATGCTGACAGGGTTGGTATTGCAGTAAAGACACCAAACGGAACATACGAACTTCTTAACGGTAACCAGACTGCTGCACTGCTGATGTATTACACACTTTTGCAGTACAAAGAAAAAGGACTTTTCAAAGGAAATGAATACGTAATCAAAACTATTGTTACCAGTGATCTGCTCGACAGAATTGCAGAATCTTTTAATGTAGAGTGCTACAATGTTCTCACTGGATTTAAATATTTTGCAGAACTTATCAGAAATCTGGAAGGCAAAAAGAAATATATCGGAGGTGGGGAAGAGAGCTATGGATACCTTCCTGGTGATTATGTCCGCGACAAAGATGCGGTTGGTTCATGTGCACTTATCGCCGAAACAGCAGCATGGGCTAAAGAGCATGGAATGACAATGTACGAATTGCTTATCGATATTTATTTAAAATACGGACTCTATCTTGAAAGGCTAATCAATCTTGTGAGGAAAGGCAAGGAAGGTGCTGAAGAGATAAAGGAAATGATGCACATGTACAGAAACAATCCTCCTGAGAAAATTAACAACAGCCATGTGGTCAGAATAGATGATTATGAGAAACTTGTTTCATACGACAAACTGACTGGTAAAACCAGCAAACTAAAACTTATCAGGTCAGATGTGCTCCAGTTTTTCCTTGCCGACGGTTCAAAAATCTCCGTGAGGCCTTCAGGAACAGAGCCAAAAATCAAATTCTATTTCTCAGTGAACACAAAACTGGACTCAGCCACGGAATTCAATGATAAGCTAAAACTTCTGAACGAAAGAATTGATGGAATTATTTCTGATTTGAAACTTTTATAGAATATGAAATCTTACAGAAAGGAATTATGGTTTAACACCCCTACCCGCAGGGCTTTTATCAATATTACGGGGGAAGTGGAAAAATGTCTTGCCGAAAGCGGAATTAAGGAAGGATTGTGCCTGGTAAATGCAATGCATATTACGGCAAGCGTTTTCATCAACGATGATGAGAGCGGATTGCATCATGATTTCGAGGTATGGCTTGAAAAACTGGCTCCGGAAAAGCCATACAGCCAGTATAGGCATAATGGTTATGAAGACAATGCCGATGCTCACCTTAAACGTCAGGTTATGGGTCGTGAGGTAGTTGTAGCAGTAACCAATGGCAGGTTAGATTTCGGGCCATGGGAGCAGATATTCTATGGAGAATTTGACGGGAAACGGAGCAAAAGGGTACTGGTTAAAATCATAGGGGAATAAACATCATCTTACAATTTGTTGAAATTAAATAAATTCAGCAGGGCAAGAAGAAATCTTCGCTGAAATTTACCAGATAGAGTTTACCGGTGGCTCTTGTAAGTGCAGTATAGAGCCAGCGAAGGTAATCTAATGTTATCTCAGTCTTGTTAAATAAACCCTGATCAATGAAGACCCTCTCCCACTGGCCTCCCTGAGCTTTGTGGCATGTTACAGCATATGCGAATTTAATCTGCAATGCATTAAAATATGGATCTTCGCGGATTGCCTCATACTGCTTTCGCTTGTTTTTAATATTATGATAATCCTGGAGAATGGCATTAAACAGCTCGCTGCTCTTTTCGGCAGGCAATGCAGGAGAATCGAGATGAAGAACATCGAGCATGACTTTTGCATCCACTTCCATGCTGTAATCGGGAAATCTTAACGACATCAAAGCGAATCTGAATCCATACCTTTCCTCATATTTGCTTACTCTCAGTACTTCAGCAATATCTCCATTGGCAATAAACCTGTAAGGATCTTCTTCATCAGCAAGAGAATAGTTGTTTTTCACTACCATAATTATATCTCCCGGGCTAATTTCCTCCTCCCTGAAGAAAATTCTGCTTCTTATTCCCTGGTTGTATTTGTTTGCCAGCTTATTTGAGTTTACAACAATTATTGTCCCATCCAGGCCGCATTTATCGTATGCAGAGTTGATTTCATCAATGAGGTCATTTCCCGAAAGTCTCACTATATCTTTAAAATTGACACAATCAATTGCAGGTCTGGAGAGATCACCCGATTCTATTTGTTCTCTTATTTTTGTAGCATTCATCAGTATGCCAGATTTTTCATTCTGTCTTAGTACCTGGCGAAGTTCTGCGGTTATAACATTAAAACCAAATTCCTTTAATTGTTCAGGATCGAGTGCAGGGCTTATTTCCGAGCCCACAGGAGGCAGCTGTGCAGTGTCTCCCACAAGCATTAACCTGCAATTGACGCCTGAGTACACATATTCTATAAGGTCCTCCAGCAGCCTTCCGCTCCCAAATATCGATAGCTCTGATGGATTGTTCGATACCATCGATGCCTCATCGACAATAAAAAGTGTGTCTTTTGTAAGGTTTCTGTCAAGGACAAATTGCCCGATACCATCTTTTGATGATTTCTGTCGGTATATTTTCTTATGGATAGTGAATGCCTGACAACCAGTTATTGATGAGAGCACCTTTGCTGCCCTGCCGGTAGGAGCCAGCAGTATTGTCCTCATCCTCAGAAGTTCCAGGGTTTTTACAATTGAACTTATGAGTGTCGTCTTTCCAGTTCCTGCATAACCTGTCAATAGAAATATGATATCCTGGTTGCTGTCGCAGAGAAAAGAGGCAATCTTTTTCATCGCCGCTGACTGGTCGTCAGTAGGAATATTATTGAGATGCTTTAATAAATGATTGTATATCAGATTCTCACGCATCAGCTGCAGGATAATTTATTGTTTTGTAAACATAATCATTCTTTAATTTATATTTGTATAACCTCTTGTAGTTAACAAGGCCACCGGCTTTTTGAAGTTTGGCCACAGAGAACACAAAGGGCACATGGAAAACACAAAGTATTGATAAAGAAAGTTATGCCGTTACTTGAAGTATTTGATGAGACTCTCGACATAAACTCTACAGGCAATTATATACTGTCGCTCCAGGCAAGCCATGAAGAGCTATCATATTGTATTGCAGACACTTTCAGAAACAGGTTTATTTTACTAAGGTCATATACTCCTGAAGAAAATAACAGGTTTAACCATGAACAAATTTCAGAAATTATTTTTGGGGATGATTTTCTTGAAAGAAAGTACAATAAAAAGTTTCTGGTAATGCCTTCTGCCGAGTTCACTCTTGTACCCTCGCCATTGTATGATCCGGCAAAAAGAGATGAATATTTCTATTTCAATCATGGAGAACAGGAGAACAGGGTAATTATTGCAAACAAACTACCTGAAAATGACTCATATCTGATATTCAGTGTTTCAAAGCCATTATATGATACAACTATAAGCTTCTTCCCAGATGTTTTTCCTTATCACCATCTTCGCCCACTTTTCAACCAGATGGTCCATGCCATGAAATCTCAGACAGGTCACTATATTCATCTTCATATTGAAAATGATTTTTTCAATCTTGCAATATTCCGCGAATTAAAACTGCAATATCTTAATGCATTCACTTACAGGAACATTTCGGATATTATGTATTTTGCCCTGAATGTGTTTAAAACACTTGGAATTCAAGGTGACACAACTGTAAATCTAAGCGGTGTAACAGAAAGATATGATGATCTTAATTCGACTATGTCGTTGTATATCAAAAATATAAATTTCGTTGTGCCAGCAGGAAATTTTTCATTCAGTCATGTCTTTAATGATATACCCTTGCACAGATTTATTAATTTATTCAGTATAGTAAGTTGCGAATAATAAGCGGAAAATATAAAGGCAGGCATATTGAGTTACCTGATAATATAAGGGCAAGGCCCACCACAGACTTTGCCCGTGAAGGCTTGTTTGATATTCTTTCGAACAGGATTGATTTTGAAAAAGTTGATGTACTTGATCTTTTCTCGGGTACAGGAAGCATAAGCTTTGAGTTCGTCTCGAGGGGAACAAAGATGGTTCATCTGGTTGAATATGACCGTTATAACATATCTTTTATCAGACAGAATATTAGAGCTCTTAAAATTGAAAACATAAAGCCTTTGAGGCTTGATGTCAGGGATTTTTTAAAGATTTGTAAGCACAAATACAACATAATATTTGCAGACCCGCCATATGACTTACCGTGGCTCAGGGATATTCCCGACATGGTGTTCGAAAGCAATATTCTGAAAGTAGATGGTTTTCTGATAATTGAGCATCCAGGCAATATTAAATTCAATGATCATCCTTTTTTTTACGAGCATAGAAAATATGGAAGAGTTAATTTTACCTTTTTCCGAAAACCACCAATACTGGAATAACATACTTTGAATTCCTGGAACAATTAACTTACTGACTAAAAATAACTCCAGGTTTTTTATTTTAATTTTAATTTATTAATTTTGATATGCCTTCTCAGGGTCAGAGCTTCAGGATGTTAGTTGTCAGAGGCAACTTTTGGTAAAGTTATTGGGTCTTTGTATAAATCAGTTTCAGGCTGGATATGAAAAAAGACTGGTTCATACTTGAATTAATCAGGAGTCTGCCATTTAAAATTCTGGTATTTCTGGTATTGTTTATTTTTTCTGGAGTTTACATTTCAAAGTGCAAGGAAAGGCAGAAGAAGGTTCAGATGAAGGAGGATGTTTTGTACATTCATCCTAAGCCCAAAGTTCAGAAATAAGTTTTCCGGTCATAGCTCTGGTTTTTACGATACTACCAATAGTTTGCTTACGTAACATTTTCTTTCATTTTAAATAACAAATTTCCTGATGTTCTATTCATGTAATAAGTTGACCTTTAAAATAGTTTCAATGCGAAACAACCTGCATAATATACTGTTTAGTTTTTTTTCGAGGATAAAAAAGGCTTTTCGGGTTTAAATCAATCGTTGCATTATTTACAAATGGTTTAGTCAAGATTCCGATTCTGAAAAATATCCGAGGGTAGGTAAAGGAACAGCATTTCGGTTCGAAGGCCAAAAATGTCGGTCAGTTTTACTAATATAAATCTATGCTTGTATTATAGGCCAAGAATATTGGTCAGAAATGAAATTGTAAAAAAATGACCAGTACCAGAATAACAATAAATATGTTTCTTTTCTTAACTAAAGTGATTCAATAATAAATTTTGGAATATTCCAGCCTGACACCTCAATAATGGGTTTACCTCCTTTTAGTGAGCTGTTGTTAAACTGAACTGTTATATTTTTACTTTTGCCCGGGAGTAGGGATACATAATTATCGGACCAATAAACAGGAAGCACCAGATCGCCGTTAGCATGGTTTTTTAACTTCATCTCAACAAAAAATGCCACAACCGAAGAAGGATTTTTCAGGGTTATATTAATTGTAGACAGGTCATCATTTTCTGATTTACTGGCCGTTACTTCAAGGGTGGCAGACGGCATGTGGTTCAGAGCTGTAAAATCAGCATATGATGAATTAGGTGTAACAAACCATTCTGATTTTTTCTCATCCAGAACATCTTCTTTTGAAGATAACCAGTAAAAGTTTTCGCTGATAAGTGAATTGGCATTTTCAGTAAGCCTGAGATTCAGAAAATAAACTTTTGTGTCTGGATTAAAAGCCGGCATATCGTACACTTTCTTTGAGCTATATTCCTGTATTTCAGTAGTAACTGAATCATTTACGAGGAAGTTGCCTTCCATGTCAATAGCCTGAATTGTGAGTTTAAGATTTTCCCTTGGTTGATACATGTCGTTCGAAAGGTAAATGCAATGATCTCCGTAATTATAAACAGCATGCAGGGGTTCACAAGCTTTTCCGGTACCAAAAAATGCACCATTAGGCATGAGATAGTAATCGTAAAGCTGCCAGTAAAGTTTTGGCCATGCGGCATTGAGCATCCACTGGATAATTCCAGTAGCCTTTGCCTTGTTAACCGCAAAAGCTTCAAACATTGGCCTAATGGCTTCATAATTCATAAGTTGGGCTTTCTTCAAGAATTCTTCCAGATTACGGGAGGAACCATAACGCATATCCATTGCATGACGATAACGGTTTATGGTATTAAATTCGTTTCTTCCGCAATGGTAATCCCAGTAATCATTTACAGGCCAAATTTTATCCTGTGGAAACATTTTCTGCAGTGTTTCAATCGGTGGAATCTGAGGCCCGGGACCTGTTTCGGTATTGAATCCGTAGGCACCTCCATGAAGGGAATCCACATACCAGTAGTTGGGTGTGACATAGTCATAGGGTCCTTCCATTTTTACTCCTGTTGGTCCCGAGACTTCGCTGGTACGTCTCGAGCAGGCACTCAGGGTTGGTCTTGTAGGATCCGTGTTTTTCAAATCGTCAATATACCTTTTTTCAAGCTCAGGCCGTGGAAGTTTATCGCTTCCAAACACCCATACAAAAATACTCGGGTGGTTTCTGAACATAGTTACCTGGTCATGCATCATGCGCGAAACAAGGTCAATATCTTCGGGCGATTTAACAGCGCCAAATTCGTCACATGGTTTTCCTCCAATATACTCTTGCCATTCCCACTGGCAGCTCCATCCGGCCATGAGCAGTATACCGTACCGGTCGCATAGGTCGTATAGAGCATGGCTGCTTCCCCAGAAACCTTCAAGACGAATGGTATTTAGATTCATCAACCGGGTATAACGAACCTGCGCCTCCAGTTTTGCTGTGTCTTCGCGTAGCAATAAATCGTCAGTCCAACCTCCACCCCTGATTTGTATATATTTACCGTTTATTTTATAGGCTCGGTTGCCGAATTCATTAATAAAATCTTCAACCTGCCGTATGCCAAAGGTTACCCTTTGATAGTCGATCTGTTTGTTTCCCGAAAAACAACCAAAAGATGCTGTATAGAGGGCAGGCTCTCCATACTGGTAAGGCCACCATAGCCTCGGGTTTTTTATGTGCAGTACTTTATATCTATCGGCAGTAAAAAGGACTTTTTGTTTTTCACCGGGTCCCAGCCTGACCTTCTTCTGAAATAGTGCACCATTAATTTCACCTGAAACAAAAGCTTTTATTTTGCCTGCTGAGTGATTTATCACTTCTGCTTCCACAGTAAGGAATGCTTCCGACAGGGTTTTGGTATCTATTCTTGATTGAATGCTGACATTATTGATAGAAACTTTGCCGCTCCTTCGCAGTATCACGGGCCGGAACAAGCCCATATTTTCGTCAGGTGGGCGGGGTGTCCAGTCAACAAATCCCATGTAGTAATCACCTGGTTTGGGAGGAAATACCTGAACGGCGAGAATATTTTTTCCATTATGGACAAACGGGCTTATATCAATATCAAAAGTCCTGAATGCTCCTTTTATGGAGTCGGCTGACGCAACAAGCTGTCCGTTTATCCAGATATTTGCATAATAATTTATTCCTTCAAAACGGAGTCTGTTTACCGGATAATCAGCGCTATCGGTTATATCAAATTCAGTCCTGTACCACCATGGTTGCCTGAATTGTTTACGTGGCACCGCTTCCAGATTCTTACCAAAATATAGATCCTTATATATACCAGCATCTGCAAGAGCGCCAAGAACTGTAGCCGGCATTTTTACCGGTATCCATGCTGATGAAGCAAAATCATTTTGTGTGATTGCTTTGCCTTCAGCTCCATGAAGGCTGTCGGGAGCCAGAGTCCATTTATCGGAGAGAACTATTTCAGTAATCATATTCTGCGGGCTTCTGCCGCATGAGGTTATTATCATCAAAAAGCCCGAAATGAAGAAAATCAAACCTATTTCACGTTTTGTTTTCATGATTTTGTATCAATTATTGTCAAACAAAATTTTTAAAATAAACATAATCAAATAATATTTATTACATTTTTACATCCTCTCGAGGTCACATGTCTGGCCTCTGCAAAACATATCTATAAAAGTAAAAAAAGTATATTACCCGGTTACATATGTTTAAATTTATTTTGTCCTAATTTAAATAGAATAACAGGAATTTCTTCTGCTGAATTAAAAGTAAATGTTGAAAATTAAAAAAGCAACATCATTGACAGAATGATATTGCCTCAAATTTTCAAAATACCCCTATCTTGCGGTTCGGACGGGACTCGAACCCGTCCCGAGTACTCGGGATGACAGGCCGGCTTTTTCATTTTTGCCTTAATGAATAGTAAAAACCCCTGTTCCTCTGACGCTTTAAAAATCTCTCCCGTCTTATCGCTTCTCCTTTCGTA
>JAKPDL010000141.1 GCA_029552825.1 Bacteroidota bacterium | reverse complement strand
CTTCGGTTCTTTCATAAGGTTCAGCTTTGATTTGCTCGGTGGCCTGGGCTTGCAGTATTTGATTGAGTATTGATTCAAAAAGTTTGGCCATCCCTTCATCTTTAGCTCCTTTTAAAAAGAGGTGGTGCAAAATTTCTGAATTAATGGTAATATTATATTGAGCCATTTCTCATCCCTCCAGTTAGGTTTTTGGGTTTGTCAATTTAATTCTAACCAGAGGGGTGAGGGTGGCTCAACCCTTTTTTAAAACTCCCTTTTTACACAATTATATGGACTTAACTCATAAAGATTTATGATATCTTCTGTTTTACTCTTTGAAACTTCTCCATTTTCTGCTGTCAAAACGTCAATGAATTTTATACGATCAGTGTTATGAATATTCCCCACAGCAAACGCAGATATAGCCGTTCCAATACTTGCGATTGCTACTATTGCTGCTACAGCAAAAACCGCAATATGCTTTTTCATTTTTCTTATATTTAACAACATGGTTAACCTCCTTTTGATGTGCTTTTTGCTCTCACATAAAGAAGAACAATACGCCGAGTTCTTAACGGAATGCTTATCAAGCGCGTTCAAAATGGCCTCACCATAAAGTCTTCTTTCTTCATGGGACATATCCGCTGCCAATGCTTCATCACAAGCCAACTCACCCCATGTGCTTATATCTTTGCAGAGAACATGCACCAAAGGATTAAACCAATGTATCGTCCCTGCAAGCATGGCAAGCATTTTTACCCATAGATCCTTACGTTTCAGGTGCATTAGTTCATGTGTCAAGACCAGCTTCAAGTCAACTCCCGATATGCTGGAAGTTGGCAGCATTATCATGGGACGGCACAATCCCACAAGCATAGGGCTTGTGATTTTGGGGTTCAGCATAAGTTTTACCTCGCTGTGAATGCCTAACGCTGCTTTACATGATGAGAGAAGGACTTCGGTAGTATCATCCGGTAAGTGAAAGCTGTCTGTCCGAAGCTGCTTGGTAAATCTATGGTAGCAATAGAAATTCCACCCGGCAAATACCATAGCACCCACAAACCAAATAAGCAAAAAGGATTCCATCAATTTATCCGTCAAATATCTCTCCATCAGAATATCCATTGTATCCACAAAGCTATTTGCTGATGGTGTAAGTAGTGTTTTCCGGATAATAAGTAGCTCGTCGGTGTAGCTGTTCATGACAGGTAGAACTGAAGGTAGTTTTCTGGCAAAAATGGGAACAGGCAAGAGTAAAAATGCTATTGCCATTTTCCCAACTCCGTATTGCCACTTGGCAGGAAAGATTTTCGCAGTTACAGGTCGAAGTATCAGCATCAACCCGATAACCACACTTCCCGCGATAGACATCGAAATGAGACTTGAAAACAAGCTACTCAATTTTCTCACCTGCCTTTTCCGCAAACCATTGTTTTAGTTCGGTAATTTCATCTTTCGTTAGTTCTTTGCCATCATAAAGTGCTGTCAGAAAATTTTTTACCGAACCCTCATATAACGTTTCAAGCAGGCTCTTAGCCTCCTGCCTCCGATATTCTTCCGGTGAGACACGAGGCTTATATATGTTCGCCCTGCCTTGTTTAACGGAAGTCAGGACGCCCTTTTCGACCAGCCTTGCCAGAAAGGTTGCAATGGTTTGTCCTTTCCACTTCTTGCCTTTGTTCCGTGCAAAAATGTCAAGCAGTTCACCGGATGTTATTGGATGGTCGGATGCCCAGATAATCTGCATTACTTCCATTTCTGTTTCCGAAAGCTTTTGAAAATTAGCCATAGTGTACACCCTTCCTTCATTGACATAGGTTTGCAGAAGATTCACTACATTCATGTAGTGAATTTATTTTACTACATGAATGTAGTATATGTCAATAAACATTATGCAAGTGTTGAATAATAAACTTTTATATGCTTAAATATCATTAAGGTAATATTGTATTAATAATCTTTAGTTATATATGCTAGAAGGAATTGACAAGTGAAGCTATTTGACATATTACCTCCCAATCTTTTTTCCGTACTTGTTTCAAAGAACAAGGCATTGTATGCTGAAGCCTTGTTTGTTCTGCGCAAGGCATTCAAGCAGCATATGACCATAAGCAAGAGTGATCTTGTGGCAATGCTCATTGCAAACCTTGATGAAGCATTATTAAGTCTTGATTTGGAAGCGGAAAAAATGGAATTTGAAGAAGCGGAAGAAGAAGTAAAAGGTGGGCAAGGAGCCTCTGCCACTGCACATCTTATTCTCAGGAGACTCATGGCTACAAAATGGATTGAAGTTGAGTACCAGATGGATTCATTTGAGGAGATTATTACTTTACCCGATTATACAATAAAACTCCTGGACCTGTTATATTCATTTACTGACAATGCAGTACACGAATACAATTCATACGTTTATTCCACCTATTCCGCACTGCGCACAGCCGACGCGGAAAGGGACGATTTCATGTACAACGCTCTGCTGACAGCCCATGAAAATACCCTGAAGCTTGTGGATGAACTGAAAACGCTGCATAATAATATAAGAAGATATCATCAGGCCCTCAATGATTACTTAACCGTAAATGATATCCTTAAAGGCCATTTCGATGAGTACAAGGAACTTATCATGGATCGCATATATCATCCACTGAAAACCATGGACTCCGTTCCCCGGTACAAGGTTCCGTTAATGAAAATCCTGTCCGACTGGCTTTCGGATTTCGGAATAAGGCAAAAAATGGCTGAGCAGGCCGTCCAGCGCGGCAAGTATAATACCGTGGATGATGCAATGGATGATATCATACGAAGAATAAATCAAATAAGCGATATTTATGAAAGCCTGGACGAAATGCTTGCTGAAATCGACAGGAAGAGGACAGCTTACACCCGGGCATCGATGGAGAAAATGCGGTATTTTCTCACTACCGACAGGAGTATAAAAGGCAAGCTTGTGGGTATACTCTCTGCAGCTGCTTCAAATCAGGAAAGGTGGGCGGAAATACTGGCTGACAATGTAAGCCTGTTTAAGCAGGGATATATAGATGAAAAATCACTGTATGTAAAACCAAACAGGATGGGACGAAAAGAAGGAAGACCTCTTTCCCTTGAGATGACAGACGGGAATATCGTTAACAAAGCCTTTGAGGATTTTATTAAAAAAGCAAGAAAACAGTATAGTCATCAGAAAATAATGGCATTTATGAATGAGCTTATGAAGGGCAAAGATGTTCTGAACAGTTCTGAAATCAGAATTACCAACGATGATGAATTTGTTATGCTTGTCTTGGCGACTTTGAAAAAAGACGAAAAAGGTGTTTTCTACCGGGTGGAATTTGGAGACGGGTATGACCGTTGCGACGGATATACCATACCTCATATGAGGTTTATAAGGAGAGAAAAAGCTAATGTGGACTGAAGCCTATGATAAACTGACAAACTCCGAAAAGGAAGAATTCAAACGTCTTGCGAACATGCTGCTTACGAAGACGTTCATAATAAGGGACTATTATGACAGCAGGGAAGAAATGATGAAAATAAGCCCTGAGTACAGGTTCATCGAGAGAAATTTTGAACTGTTCTCCGAGTATTTTTCCTTTTCCGGCTGGGATTTGCGCAAGGACAACCAGTATGGTGTAATCTCAATCGAAAACGTATATGAATACAACAGGCTTAAGCTGGACAAGTTCACCACTTTCATCCTGTATACAGTCAGACTGATATACGAGGAAGAACGGGAGCATATTTCTTTAAGAAATGAGGTTATAACCACCACAGGACAAATAATTCACAAAATGATCAATCTGAACCTTATAAAAAAGAAGCCTTCGGATCGCGACATTTCAGATTCTTTAAGGCTTTTGTCAAACCACAACCTGCTCCAGAAAATATCGGGTTCATGGGAAAATGCAGATACCAAAATCCTGATCCTGCCTTCTGTGCTTTTTGTGGTATCCAATGAGAGAATAAGCAGGATTTATGAGCTCGTTGAAAGCGGCGAATATACACAGGATGAGGACAGCCAGGAAAATGAAACTTCATCCGAAATTATTAGAGGGGAAGGCGAAGAGACATGAAGCTGCTCAAAAAGCTTCTGTTAATACATTGGCATCTGTTCAATTATGAACTCGTGGAATTCGATAAAATCAACTTCCTTACCGGGAAGAATGCGGCAGGCAAAACAACGATGATTGATGCAATACAGGTCGTTATGCTTGGAGATGCAAACGGAAGGAGTTTTTTCAATAAGGCCGCCAATGAAAAATCCGCCAGGAGCCTGAAAGGATATTTACGAGGCGAGCTTGGAGACGACGGAGACGCCGGTTTCAGATACCTGAGAGAGGGACGTTTTACCAGCTATATCGCATGCGAATTTTATGACGATGTAAGAAAATCCAGCTTTACGCTGGGCATTGTATTTGAATGCTATGAGGACGGCTCCGATGAACACCGGTTTTTCGTGCTGGATTCCGAACTGCCTGAAAATCATTTTATCGTCAATAATGTTCCTATGACATACATGGGATTAAGAACGTACGTAAATAAGCATTACAAAAAGGGAAAATATGAGTTTCCCGATTCAGACAGAGGGTACCAGGAAATCCTGAAAGGAAAGCTCGGCGGTCTGAAAAACAAGTACTTCGACCTCTTCAAAAAAGCCGTTTCATTCACTCCCATCACTGACATTGAGACATTTATAACCGATTATGTATGCGATGTGAAAAATCCGGTGGATATATCACTGATGCAGGAAAATATAAGACAGTACAAACGCATGGAGCTTGAGGCCGATCTCCTTGAAAAACGGGTATCAGCGCTTCAGAATATTGCCGATATGTACAGATCTTACTTGGAAGAAAAACAAAGGCTGCAAATACAGAGCTACCTGATAGACAGGGCAAGGCTACAGATTATACTCGAGGAGAAAAAAGCTCTTAATGAAGAGCTGGACAGGCTGGAAAAGGAAATAGCTGACTATTCCCAAAAGCAGGCGGATATCGTCGTGAAGCTTGTGAATGAAAGGAAAAAAAGAGACGAACTCATCGCTGCAAAACAAAGGTCCGACATTTATACGAAAATGGAGCGGCTGGAGTCACAGAAAGAAGAACTTTCTCAAATGATAAAAAAGCTGAACGACGAGGCTGACGCGATCGTTCAGAAGCTTCGTAAATATGCCCTTGAATGGAAGGAGTCCGCAAAAGGCTGTTCAGAGCTTCAAAGCCTTCACGAAAGCGAAATAAAGGATTCGTTTATCAATGAAATACAGGATGTGAAAAAATACGCAGCGTTGGCACAGGCTCATGCCTTAAGCCTGCTGGACATTGACCGAGAAAGACTTGACACGCTGACAGCAGAAAAATTCAACGATATAATCGAAGATTTGACCGGGTTCAAAAACTCATCCGTAATGCTGATGTATTCCGCAAACAGGAAAAAAACCGAAATTGGGCTGGAACTGAAAAGGCTGGAAGGAACCCTTGCCGATCTGGAAAAAGGGATAAAATCATATGACCCTAAACTTATCGAACTGCGGGATGAGATCAGGAAAGAACTTGCCGGGAAGTACCGAAAAGATATCCCGGTGCATATCCTGGCCGATCTTCTCGACATACGGGATATGCGCTGGCGAAATGCGGTGGAGGCATATCTGCACACCCAGAAATATTATTTGCTTGTGGAACCTCAATACTTTATTGATGCCTTAAAGGTATATGACAGGCTGAAATTCAGCAAGGGTTTTTATGACTGGGGTCTTATTGATACAGGCAAGCTCGAGAGAATCAGACCCCAGGCACAGAAAGGAAGCCTTGCAGAGGAAGTCATTACGGAGAACGTCTATGCCAGGATGTTTATTGATTATGTTATGGGAAGAGTAATCAAATGCGACAAAGTTGAGGAATTGCGAAACCATGAGAGGGCCATAACCGACTCCTGCATGCTGTACCAGGGCTATGTTGCAAGGCAACTCAACCCCGATAGGTGGAAGTATCCGTTTATAGGAAGAAGAGCGCTGGAAGAACAGAAAGACACCGTAAAAAGGGCTATAGAAAAACAAAAGAAGGAACTTCAGTATTGCAAAAACCTGGTTGACATTCTGTCAAAAGCATCGGGCATAACTGTTATTAACCCCAACGAGTATGAGCAGTACCTTAAGGTAATCCAAGAAACCAGGAAACTGCCAGCTCTGAAAAACAAGCTGAATGAAATCATTGATGAATTGGGAAAACTTGACCTTACCTGGCTTTTCACCCTTGATCAAAAAATCAGGGAATGCGAAGACAGGATAACCAGGTTTGAAGAAGAAGAAAAGCATTGCATAAGCTCCATTGCCGCTGCAGAAAATGCAAGAAATACAATCATCCGGGAAAAACTGCCTTATACCGGGGAACAAGAAGTAGAAGCAAGAGCCATTCTGTCCGGATACGATACAGCCTGGGTTAACGAAAAAGGAGAGCCCAGGTTTTTGCGGGAACTGGAGAACAGGAAATCAGCAAATGAGATAATCCGGAATTTCAGTTCACAGGTTGAAAGAACCAGGAACCAGACCGCCAAGAAGAGGGATGACTTGGAAAAGGCCAGGTCTGACTATAACAGGGAATATAAGATGTCATATGATATCAAGCAGGAAGATAATTCATCCTATGACAGGGAACTGGATGAACTGAAAAACATCAGGCTTCCTGAGTACAGGAACCAGATCAGGGATGCCAAAGAAAAAGCATTCCAACAGTTTGAAGATGATTTTCTTGCGAAGCTTAAAGCCAATATAGATACCTTAAAATCTCAAATCAATGAACTTAACAATGCCCTTAAGGAAAGCAGATGGGGTAACGAACGTTACAGGTTTACTTGTTCGCCCAAGCCTGAGTATAAAAAGTACTATGACATGATTACCGACGAGATGTTGATGGAAGGCTATAATATAGCCTCTCAGGCTTTCAGGGACAAGCATCGCGATGCCATAGACGAACTTTTCAGGCAGATAACCGATGTTGATTCAGAACTCAGCGCGGATGCACGGGCAGAACTTGAGAAAAACATAAAGAGGTTTACCGACTACAGAACATACCTCAGTTTTGACCTGATTGTCACTGATGAAGATGAAAACACCCAGAGGCTTTCCAGAACGCTCAGGAAGAAATCAGGCGGAGAAACACAGACGCCTTTCTATATTTCTGTGCTTGCATCTTTTGCCCAAATGTATAAAATTAATGATCCGGCTTACAACCGCGTGAGGCTTATCGTGTTCGATGAAGCCTTCAGCAAGATGGACAGCGAGAGAATACGGGAAAGCGTCCGGCTCTTGAGAAATTTCGGCTTTCAGTGCATCCTCTCGGCTCCTCCTGAAAAGATAGGCGACATTGCTCCTTTGGTTGACAGGACTCTTTGCGTTATCAGGGAAAAGAATATATCGATAATTAAGGCATTCGAACCCAAGAAGATTATGGAGGAAAGCTTGGATGGAGTATAAAAAACTTGTGTTGGACAGGCTTCTTGATCGTTATGAAAAGAGTAAGTCCTTCAATAATGAGAATTCCAGGAGAAGGATAATGCTTAAAATGACGAGAGGTGATATGCCCGAGTATGACATAGAAAAGCCTTTAGTGAGGGAGACATTTAACAGTGTAATTAAAGACCTGGCTGATAATGGCCTGGTCGGTTTTGAATGGGCAAGATATGAAGAAGGAAATATTATTGAAAAGGTATGGCTGAATGTCTCAAGGGTTGAAGACTGCTATGCCGAAATAGGCAGAAAGGCCAAACGGGCTGTTCTTGATTCATTGCTTGAGAGGATTACGGATCTTAAAGGAAAAACTGAGGATAGTTGGATACTGTCATTTTTGGCAGATGCAGAAAAGGCTATAAAGGAAAAGTCATCAACAGCAGGTTTACTTCCCGTCGATGAAGAACAAGCAATGGCTGTTTTAAAAGCACTGGATTATCTCAGAACGCTTGATGGCGGTCAATGCCTTGAAAGGGTGTTCAGTCTCCGGTGTTTCAATGATTCAAAGTATTTTGAAAAGAAAGTCAAAAAAAGGCTTGCAGGAATAATAAGAAGATATTACCTGAACCATGACCTTCCTGAAGAAATATCGGATGATGATATACTGGCCCAGGTCGGGATACTCCAGTCGCCAGAACAGGTTGATTTCAAGGGCGGAATTGTATGTAAACTAGGTGGAAAAGAAATAGATTTTTCACCGTTTATATACGGTGTTTCACTAAACGCCGATACAGTAAGGAATTTAACCATTACCGGAATGGGTAGTGTCCGTAAAATCCTTTTTATCGAAAACAAGGCAAATTATATACATATGCTTAATGAAAATAGTGACGAGACATTGATGATTGTATTTCATAGTGGTTTTTACAGCCCGGTAAAAGGAGTATTTTTTAAGAAACTTTACGAGGCGGCTCATCCATACGGAATTGAATTCTTCCATTGGGGCGATATTGATCTGGGCGGTTTTATGATTTTCCGAAGACTTAAATCAAGCATTATCCCGTCTTTAAAACCTTATTTAATGGACAGGGAAGCATTTGAGAGGAGGATCAAATACGGAAAAAAATTTGATTCAAAGTATGCTGAAAAACTAAAAATGTTACTGGAAAATGAAAATTACAGCGAATTCAAAGAAGTTATAAGGCTAATGCTTGAAAAAAACATGAAGCTTGAACAGGAAGCTTTTCTTATTTGACACGTGTATATGATGCTTTCACACCTTCCTGCACAGTGATTAAAAAAATTTTAGGACTCAAAAGCTTACCTTGTTCAATTTTTTAAATTAAATTCTAACATAGGTAAAATATTACATCAAAATATATGCAAATCTGCAGACCGTGGTTCTGAACGTCAATATATTCCCGTTCTGAGTTATTTTCTGCTCTCCAGTAGCAAGCCACATGGCTTTTGAAGAAGATTTGGGAATCAAACTGGTATCTTTAATAAAATCCTCAATATAATAAATTGTTATAGTCTTAAATAGTGGTGTAAATTTCGTGGAGCATTCTTGACAAAGTAACCACGATATGATTTCTACTTTAATAAGAAACCCAAAACAATAAAGTAGAGGAGGTCATACCGTGGTTACTAATAATAGAATGACACTTTTAGAACAACTTAGCAAGTATGTTGTTGAAAAAGATAAGGATTTTTTGAAAGAAGCATTAACGCTGCTTATCAATGCCCTGATGGATGCGGAAGTTACAACTATAATTGGTGCTGAAAAATATGAAAGGAATGAAAATCGAAGCAATTACCGGAATGGGTATCGTCAAAGGGAATGGGACACCCGTGTAGGTACATTACAGTTAAGTATTCCGAAGTTACGACACGGGAGCTATTTTCCTAGTCTTTTGGAACCCAGGAAGATGTCGGAGAAAGCTCTGTTGAATGTAGTTCAAGAGGCATATGTACATGGGGTCAGCACCAGGAAAGTGGATGAGTTGGTAGAAGCTCTCGGGATGAGAGGCATGGACAAAAGTGAGGTTTCGAGGATCAGTAAGCAGCTAGATGATTTTGTGAAAGAATTCAAAAACCGCAGATTGGAGGGAGAATACCCCTATCTTTGGCTGGATGCCACTTTTCCAAAGATTCGAGAAGGAGGGCGGGTATGCAGTATGGCGCTTGTAATCGCAGTAGGGGTCAATCAATCGGGGGAACGGGAAGTTCTAGGTTTTGATGTTGGGATGAGTGAAGACGGAGCCTTTTGGGAAGAGTTTTTAAGAAGGCTTGTAGCAAGAGGACTTAAAGGGGTGAAATTAGTCATTAGCGATGCCCATGAAGGATTGAAGGCTGCAGTAAAGAAGATTTTAGCGGGGAGTGCATGGCAAAGATGCCGAGTTCATTTTATGAGAAATGTATTAAGCCAGGTACCCAAGAGTTATCAGGGAATGGTTTCTTCAATCATCCGGACGATTTTTGCTCAGAATGACCAGGCATCGGCAAGAGAACAGCTGAGGCATGTGGTGGATGAGCTCAAGAATCGTTTTCCAAAGGCAATGACAATCCTTGAAGAAGCTGAAGATGACATTCTGGCTTATATGGCTTTTCCGCGTGAGCATTGGACACAGATTCACTCCACAAATCCTTTGGAGAGACTTAACCGTGAGATTCGCCGCCGGACGGATGTCGTATGCATATTTCCTAATCGTGAGGCAGTTATCCGCCTTGTAGGTGCTATGCTTATGGAACAAAACGATGAATGGCAGGTAGGACGCCGCTATTTTAGCTTGGAGTCTATGGCTAAACTTACATCGACAAAGGAGTTTACACTGGCGCCGGTGGCATTATTACATAAATAAGATGAATGGGGGATAAAGTAGAAATCAATTTACACCACTTGACAAGACACTACCATCAAGCTTGTTATGGGTTAGGGTTTTTCCAAATTGTAATGGGTAAAACAGAAGCAGATGCTCAAAACTTTATTTTTGAGGTAAGAAAACAATTAGAAGAAAACGAATTAATTCTCTATACTTTCGGAAAGTTGATTGATACAAAGAATTTCACAGTAAATAAGAATGAATTACAT
>JAKPDL010000138.1 GCA_029552825.1 Bacteroidota bacterium | reverse complement strand
CATTGTGATTGAAGTGGAAAGGTGCAAGGGATGCGAACTTTGTGTGGTGACGTGTCCTACAGGCACAATAGCCCTTGCCACGGAGGTTAACAGCAAGGGCTATTATTATGCTTATCCGGCTAATCCGGATACATGTAACGGATGTACAAATTGTGCAGTAGTTTGCCCCGACGGAGTTATAACAGTTTACAAAAAGAAAATCTGAATATATGGAAAAAGAACTCAGATTGATGAAGGGTAATGAGGCAATAGCCGAGGCTGCGATAAGAGCAGGTGTGGATGCATATTTTGGTTATCCCATTACTCCTCAGAGTGAGATACTTGAGTACCTCATGGAAGCTAATCCTTACGAAAAGACGGGGATGGTTGTTTTGCAGGCAGAAAGTGAACCGGCTGCTATCAATATGGTATATGGCGGTGCAGCCTGCGGAAAAAAGGTAATGACAACATCTTCTTCCCCGGGAATAAGCCTGATGCAGGAAGGCATATCATACATTGCAGGAGCCGAGCTCCCATGTCTGATAGTAAATGTTGTAAGGGGAGGCCCCGGACTTGGTACAATACAGCCTTCACAGTCGGACTATTTCCAGGCATGCAAGGGCGGTGGCCATGGCGATTATCATCTTCTGGTACTGGCACCTGCCTCAGTGCAGGAAATGGCCGACTTCGTCGAACTGGCATTCGACCTGGCATTTAAATACCGCAATCCAGTTATGATCCTTTCCGACGGAGCCATAGGCCAGATGATGGAAAAAGTTTATCTCAAACCTTACAGGGAGAGGGAAAAAACTCTGCCTGAGTGGGCAACCACAGGAAAACCGCCAACAAGAGAACGAAATATCATAACCTCCCTCAATCTCGACCCATACCTGCACGAAAAACATAATCAGAAAATTCAGGCGAAATACCGTGAGATGGAAAAGAATGAGGTCCGTTTTGAGGAATTTCAAACAGAAGATGCTGAATATCTTTTTGTTGCTTACGGAACAAGCGCCAGAGTCTGCCAGAAAGCTGTTCAACTTGCCAGAACAGAAGGCATTAAAGCCGGACTGATCCGGCCGATAACACTATATCCTTTTCCTTCAGTAAGAATAAATGAACTTGCAGGAAAGATGAAACACATCATTTCAGTTGAGATGAGTGCCGGACAGATGGTAGAAGACGTAAGACTTGCTGTTAACGGTCAGACTGAAGTCACTCATTTCGGACGTATGGGAGGAGTAATCCCCACCCCGGAAGAAGTTCTTGAAGATCTAAAATCTAAAATATAAAATAAAATGAAGGTAGTTACGGGTGATAAAGATATTATACAGCCAGAAAATCTGGTTTATAAAAGGTCCAGTATCCTGACTGACAAGCAGTTTTCCTATTGTCCGGGATGCGGGCATGGCACAGCCCACAGGATACTTGCCGAAGTGATAGAGGAGGAAGGCTTGCAACCGGTAACTGTTGGTGTATGCCCGGTAGGCTGTTCTGTTCTTATGTACGATTTCCTTGATATAGATATGCAGGAGGCTGCACATGGCCGCGCGCCGGCACTTGCAACTGCAATAAAACGTCTTCTGCCCGACAGGTTTGTATTTACATACCAGGGCGACGGCGACCTTGCAGCAATAGGAACGGCTGAAACACTCCATGCATGCAACAGGGGGGAAAACATACTGATAATATTCATCAATAATGGAATCTACGGTATGACAGGAGGTCAGATGGCACCTACCACCATTCCTGGAATGGTTTCAACCACTTCACCCTACGGAAGAGATGTGAAGACAATGGGTAATCCCTTGAAAATTACCGAACTCGTTGCTATGTTGCCTGGCACTTGCTATGTTACCCGGCAGAGCGTCCATACACCCGCTGCAGTGAGGAAAACAAAGAAAGCAATAAAAAAGGCAGTTGAGTACCAGAAAAGGAATATGGGAACATGTTTTATCGAAATAGTATCTAACTGTCCCTCAGGTTGGAGAATGACTCCGGTAGAGGCAAACAAATGGATGGAAGAAAATATGTTTAAGTTTTATCAGCCGGGCGATCTGAAAGTACCTCCCGAGGAACCAGAAAAATCAAAGGATGATAATGAGTAATAAATAAACTACTTATATGACCGAGGAAATACTTATTGCAGGTTTTGGTGGGCAGGGCATCCTGTCGATGGGTAAAATATTGGCATATTCAGCTATGATGCAGGACTTTGAAGTAAGCTGGATGCCTTCGTACGGGCCTGAAATGAGAGGAGGAACAGCAAACGTCACAGTTATAATCAGTACAGAAAGAATAAGCTCACCCATACTGAGGCAGTTCGACACTGCAATCATACTTAACCAGCAATCACTCGACAAGTTTGAAAAATCTGTCAAATCCGGGGGTATGCTCATATACGATGGCAATGGAATAACCAGACATCCCGAACGGAAGGATATTGAAATATACAGAATAGATGCCGCCGAAGAAGCTGCAAGGATGAAGAGCCCCAGGACATTCAATATGATTGTACTGGGAGGATATCTGAAAATAAAACCTTTGATAAAAATTGAAAATGTGATTGAAGGACTCAGAAAATCACTGCCTGAGCGTTATCATAAAATGATACCTGATAATGAGAAGGCTCTGATAAGGGGAATGGAAATAATCCGGAAGCTCAATAACTGACAGCAGGCTATTTTTCATAAAAATGCATCTCTCTGATATATTTCCAAACAGCGGGATGCAGAAAGTAAGACATATCTCTCTTTTCTCTTATTCCCTGTCTGATGAATGTGCCTGAAATTTCCATCAGAGGCGCATTTACAATTGTTATCTCAGCCTTTTTAAGAAGTTCGTCGAGCACGGGATTTAAAGGCCTGACGGAGTCTTTTCTGGGATAAACATATATGGGATATTTTTTTACCAGCTCTTCTGCATTTTTCCATTTATGAAGAGTGTAAAGGTTATCTTCACCCATTATCATGCAGAATTCATAATCAGGGTATTTCTCTTTCAGATATGTGAGAGTGTCAATTGTGTAGGAAGGAGCAGGAAGCCGGAATTCAATATCAGATGCTCTGAATTTATCATTGCCCTCAATTGCAAGTTCAACCATGTAAAGCCTGTCCCTGTCGGGCAGCAGTGTCTCTTTTTTCTTCAGTGGATTTTGAGGGCTCACAACAAACCATATCTGGTGCAGGTCTGTATATTCTGCCATATAACCGGCTATTGCAGTATGTCCTAGATGTACCGGGTTGAAAGAGCCGAAAAATAATCCGATCTTTTTATTGCTAATCATCCATTCAAAAAATTGCTTATGATGGAAAATGCCTCCTGTTTTGCTTTCTCAAGGTCGTCATTAACAACAATCCTGTCGAAAAAACCAGCAGATTGCATTTCGATGCCTGCTTTCTGTATCCTGATTTTGATTTTTTCCGGGGAATCGGTTCCGCGTTTTTTCAACCTCGCTTCAAGTTCTTCTATCGAGGGTGGCATAATGAAGAGTGACAGCGCCCTGTCGCCGAATATTTTCTTAAGCGAAATACCTCCTTTTACATCCACATCGAAAAGTACATGTTTGTTTTTTGCCCATATCCTTTCCAGCTCGCTCCGGAGAGTTCCGTAGAAGTGATTCTCATAAACCTCCTCCCATTCAACAAATTCACCATTACTGATTTTCTTTTTAAACTCTTCAACAGTTAGAAAATAATAATCTACTCCATTTTTTTCCTCACCACGAGGCTGCCTCGTTGTAGCTGAAACAGAAAATTCGAGATTCAGTCCGCTCTCGAGCAGATATTTTACGATGGTCGACTTACCTGCGCCTGATGGTGCTGAAATAATTACTGCTTTACCCTCTGGCATATTTTGCAGCTTAATTTCTGTTCATTATTTCATTAAAGAACATTTAGAAGCTGTTCTTTTATTTTTTCCAGATCGTCTTTCATTGTGACCACCAGCTTCTGAATTGATGCATCATTGGCTTTGGCTCCAATAGTATTTATCTCACGCCCAATCTCCTGTGCTATAAAATTAAGCATCTTTCCATTTGATGTCTCAGCCGACAGTGTCTCAAGAAAATAATAACAATGCTGCTTAATCCTAATTTTTTCTTCATTAATATCAAATTTGTCGAGGTAGTAAATGATTTCCTGTTCAAACCTGTTTCTGTCAATCTTGTCGGGCTGAATGTTTTCTTCAAGCAAAGCCATTAGTTTTTCTCTGATTTTCATTATTCTCCCTGGCTCATATTCTTCT
>JAKPDL010000129.1 GCA_029552825.1 Bacteroidota bacterium | reverse complement strand
CTATAGCGGCAGGGAACCACCTCTTCCCATTCCGAACAGAGAAGTTAAACCTGCCAGCGCCGATGGTACTGCGTAAAGCGGGAGAGTAGGTCGTCGCCGAACTTTAAAATTAATCCCGACCCTCAGGTCGGGATTTTTTTTTTTTTTGCCCGAAACCACCCCGGAAGAGAACGCTGAACAAAACAAAATGAAGTTAAGTCCCGATTGACCACCCCGTTTTTTAACTGCTCTTCTATCCTGAATTAATATCTGACCCTGCATCAAATAATTTATTCACTAAATTTGTGTATCAACTTTAATAAATATTTTTTCCGGAGTGAAAATAGCAGATTCAGAATCAGACCTCATAATTCCTGCGGGAACGATATTTACTGATACCCTGCTGAGAATTTATAGATACAATACTCTTAATAAAATCTATTCAGAAACCCAAAACAAAGATCCACTGACATTAATCGAATCACTTATCAAATATCTTGACATAAAAATTGATATTCCAGAAACTGACCTTAAAAATATACCTGCCAGTGGACCATTTATTGCAGTCTCAAATCACCCTTACAGGGGAATTGATTCAATGATACTCTATAAGCTGATAAATTCCAGAAGGCCTGACATAAAAATTCTTGGAAGTAATCAGCTGTACGATATTGCACCTCTGCGAGATGCAATTATTCCTGTACACACTTCTCATGAGAGTATAGATTATCCAATATCTTCTTTTTCAGGAATAAGAAAGGTTTTAAGCCACCTTAAAGAAGGTAAATGTGTGGGAATCTTTCCGGCTGCTGAAGATACAAAGCAATTTGAAGCACCCGGTGTTATTATCGACAGGGAGTGGGGTAAGGCGACAGTTAAACTGATCAAATCAGCAGGTGTGCCAATTCTACCTGTTTATTTTCATGGCACCCTTACCAGGATTAAATACATTATCCGTAACATGTCACCTGTTGAAAGCAAACCATTTTTACCCCATGAGTTGACAAAAGGGAAAAACCGGATTATTTCAGTAAGGATTGGCTCACCTATATCTGTAAAAGAAGTAGCTGCTATTTCAGATTTAAATACATTTGAGAGATACCTCCGGGCAAGGGTTTTTTCACTTGGTGCAACAATAAAGAATAAGGAGAAGCTCAGTAAGGCAAGTCGTAAGCGGAAATCAGAACCTGTTACAGAACCCATTGACCCTGCCGTTCTACAGACTGAATATGAACGTATTAAAAACAATTGTGAACTCTTTTCAACAAAGAACTATTCTGTTCTGTGCGCACCTGCATACGTTATACCCAATATTTTCAGAGAGATAGGCAGATTGAGAGAAATAACCTTCAGGGAGGTGGGAGAAGGAACCGGTAAAAGTATAGATATCGACAAATATGATTTTTATTATCAGCATCTGTTTATCTGGGATAACGATGAACAACGGCTGGTAGGTGCCTATCGGCTGGGAAAAGGGAAAGATATTATGCGGCTTTACGGCATAAAAGGTTTCTATATAAGTTCACTTTTTAAAATTAAAAAGCAATTTTCCGGGGTTCTTTCACAATCAATCGAACTGGGTCGCTCTTTTATAGTCAGAGATTATCAGAAAAAAGTTATGCCCCTGTTTTTGCTGTGGAAAGGAATAATGATATTTCTTTTAAAACATCCTGATTACCGCTACCTGATAGGACCTGTAAGTATAAGCAACGATCTCTCGAAATATTCAAAAAGCCTGCTTGTGGAATTTATAAACAAATGGTTTTTTGACAGGGAACTAGCCAGATATATAAAACCCAGAAAGAATTTTGTTCCTGTATCCGACAATGTCAATGTTCGCAACGTTTTTATAGATATTTCTGAAAAGGATATAAATAAAATTGAAAACATTATAACCGACGTTGAAACAGGTTACCGGATGCCTGTCCTTCTTAAAAAATATCTCGAGATAAACGGTAAAATAATAGGCTTTAATTTTGATCCAAAATTCAATAATTGCCTTGATGGGTTAATGATTCTCGATGTTTTTGAAGCCCCCACAGAGTTAATATCCGGACTTGCGAAAGAAATGAATGACCCCTTGGTGTTTGAACGCTTCAGGGTAAGAACAGAATAATAAGTCCCGTGAAATTTTTAGTAGAACTTATATCTCTTGTCCACAATAACAGCGCTCTTTTTCAAGGCGTCGTAGGCCTCATAAGTTCCGCGCATCCTGTAAGTTAACGAGAGTCTGTCTCTTAAAAGTTTCAGGTCTTCATCTGAGGTTTTGGTTATATTGTTTACCTTCAGAAGATAGACTCCGTTATTTCCTTTCACCGGCCCTGAGACAGTACCTTCTTTAGATACTGTTGCTGCAGCAACCAGAGCGGGTTCAACACCTGCACCGGGTACCGTATAAGAATTGAAATTGATTTGTCTGGCTTCCATAACCTGAGTTCCCAGAAGAGCTGCAATATCCTCAAGTGTCTTGCCTGATTTAATGTGATTTTTGAGCTCCTCTGAAATTATTTCGGCTTTTTTGTCTCTCACAAGAATATATCTTATGTCATTCTCAACCTCGCTCAGAGGAGCTGGTCCTTCTTCAATTGCCCTTGTGCAGTATGCAACAACAAACTTATCGTCAATTTCAAAAATGGCCTGCTGATTTGCATCAAGAATTATACTACCGGGTTGAGCCTGAAAAAGTGACATAATAAGATAGCGCGGGTTGTTCAGCCCGGGCAAGGTCTTCTGCTGAGGAGTCACATTTGTGGCAACTCTTTTGTTAAGTTTTTCATCAGCAATAACTTTGTTGAATTTATCATAAGTACTGGCTGAACCGGCGAAACGGCTTGCTTCAGCATATATTTTCTGAGTTGTCAATGTTCCGGGAACAACTTTTCTCTCAATTATTCCAACGTTGTATTTCCTGACCTTTTTTGAAAGATCGAGAATTTCAATGATATGAACCCCAAAGGTTGTTTCTACAACTTTTATTTCTCCTTTGTTACCTGTAAAACATGCATTATTGAAGGGCAGAATCATGACGCCTTCTCTGAACCAGCCAAGGTCTCCGCCTATGGTAGCAGAACCCTGGTCATCGGAATTGTTACGTGCAACTGTTTCAAAGGGAGTTCCTGATTTTATAACCTTTACAAGACTGTCAGCGATCTCCCGTGCCTTTTGTAAAGTGATGTTCTCTCTTGGGGAAATCAATATATGCCTGACATGAACCGAATCGGGCCTGTCACCTGCATCAATTAGTCGTGCAAGCTTGTATGATCCATTCTCGAACCAGGGGCCAAATACCTCTTTACGGTTTTCTTTCCTGACAAACTCCCTCAGTGTATCTGGAATTTCATTAATGGTATTATAGTATCCTGTATGCCTTGTATCAGAGGTTGTATTAATAAATTGCGCAGGATCGTCTGTTGATGCAAATTCTTCCTTTATCCTGTTTATCCATTCTTCTGCCTGCCTGTAATCATCTTCGGAAGGGACTATGTCGAACGCAACATATTCAATGTCTCTCTGTGCAGTTCTCCTGTAACTTTCCTTATGGGTGTTGTAATAATTTTCTATTTCTTTAGCCGTCACTTTGAATGCAGTGTCGGGAACCATTGAATAATTTTTTACCAGATAACTGAAATCAACAGTTGGTGAAAGAAGATTGCTTTCAAAATCAGCTTGCTTTGAGGTTACATAAAGGCCCTTTCCAATGAGGTTGTTGAATTTTGTATTGGCTCTGTCGTTAATTATCTCATTCTCAAAAAATAACCAGTATTTTCTTGCAGTTTCGTCTGTTTCAGTTGCTTTAAGGAAATTAATCAAAAAGGAGCGATTGAAAATGCCCGTCTGGCGATCGGTAAAAAGCTGGGTTACAATAGGATGTGGATTAACGCCCAGCACCAGTTCATCAAGCTCTTCAGTGCTTACGCCAATACCGAGGCGGTTAAATTTTTTATCGAGAATTCTTTCCCTTATCATCTGCTGCCATACTTGCTCCCTGATGCTCTCAAGAGTTGCCTCATCAAAAGATGTTGTGCCTGAGAGTTTGTAAATTTCCTGAAGCGACTGAATTCTCTGCTCGTAATCCTGATACATTATACGTTCTCCTGCTACCTGTCCTATTTCATAATATTTTCGCTGCCTTATGCGTGCACTTCTGCCACCACCGAAAAAGTCACTTATTACAAAGATGAAAAGCGAAAGTCCGATAAGTCCTGCAACAAAAACACCCGCTTTCTCACGTAAATATTGAATAGCTGCCATGTAAACTATATTTAATTATTCTGAAGTTTAAATTAAACAGGCGACAAATATAACAAAATTAGATTAAATGATTCATGATTGATTACTTCAGAATATATAAACGGAGTTTGTCGTCTGCATTCCATTTCTTTTCAGAAATCATTATTCAGAATACATTTCTATCCTTATTTTATTCTTGAATTAATCCGGTCTTGATTTCTTTAACTCATTTTAATTGTTTTTGTGAACGTGAAAAATAAAGTATATTACTTTTTCAGAAGAGGGACTCTAATTTTTGGAGTAATTATTGAAAAAAATTAAAAAAAGATGTATTCTCTAAGAAAAAAATGGGGGGTAATTGTGCAAAAAATAAAAAAAATAAAAAAATATCTTAAAATAATAGGAGTAATAAAAAATATATTATTAATATTGCAAAAAAAATTATTATGGCAGAATTAAGATTCAATGCATTAAAAGAGATTTTCAACAGAAAACCTGTTGAAATTGAAGATTTTCCGTCAAATATTTCTGAGATTTTTGCTGTCAATGTATTTGATCTTCCCAAAATGGAGAGGTACCTGCCCAGGGAGGCTTATCTGGCAGTAAAGAAATCTATAGATACGGGTATGCCCATTTCGCGCCAGATTGCTGATCAGGTTGCAACAGGGCTCAAAGCATGGGCTATTGAACGCGGTGCTACTCATTATACTCACTGGTTCCATCCCCTTACTGATGCTACTGCTGAGAAGCATGATGCATTCCTTGAAAGGACAGACGGCAGTAAAATGATTGAGACATTTTCTGGAGAGCTGCTTGTGCAACAGGAGCCTGATGCATCAAGCTTTCCAAGCGGAGGTATAAGAAACACTTTTGAGGCGCGTGGATATACAGCATGGGATGTCTCTTCTCCTGCATTTATAGTGGGCAGTACACTTTGTATTCCAACAATATTCGTGTCATATACAGGCGAGGCACTCGATTATAAAACACCCTTGCTTAAGGCCCTTTCAGCTCTTGATAAGGCAGCTGTGAAGGTCTGTCAGTATTTCGATAAGGATGTTACCAGGGTTTATGCCACACTCGGATGGGAACAGGAATATTTTCTGATTGACGAGGCACTTTATTACGCACGGCCCGATCTGATGCTTGCCGACCGTACTCTTATGGGCCACCAGTCGTCGAAAGACCAGCAGCTATCCGATCATTACTTCGGTTCAATACCTGAAAGAGTTATTGCATTTATGAAAGAATTTGAATTCGAAGCCTATAAACTTGGAATACCGGTGAAAACACGTCATAATGAAGTGGCACCCAACCAGTACGAATGCGCTCCTATATTTGAAGAGGTTAATCTGGCAGTTGACCACAACCAGCTTCTTATGGATATTATGAGACGTGTTGCTCGCAGGCACCACTTCAGAGTTCTCTTCCACGAAAAGCCTTTTGCAGGCATAAATGGCTCAGGAAAACATAATAACTGGTCAATGGCAACAAACACTGGTGTAAACCTCCTTTCTCCTGGTAAAAATCCAAAAACAAACCTGCAGTTTCTTACATTCCTTGTCAACGTAATAAAAGCGGTTAACGATAATCAGGAATTACTTGCTGCGAGCATAATAAATGAACCAAATTCACACAGACTCGGAGGCCATGAGGCACCACCGGCAATTATTTCTGTCTTTATTGGTAAATATCTTTCTTCTGTACTTGATGAAATTGTTTCAAAAGTTACAACAAGAAAGATGAGTCCTTCGTTAAAAACAGACCTGAAACTTGGCATCGGAAAAATTCCGGAAATACTTCTCGATAATACTGACCGCAACCGTACATCGCCTTTTGCTTTCACCGGAAACAGGTTTGAGTTCAGAGCAGTAGGCGCCTCAGCGAACTGCGGAGCTGCCATGATAGTGCTTAACACTGCTGTTGCCAGACAACTTGAAATTTTCAGCTCTGAAGTTGATGCTCTTATTAAAAAGGGAAGGAAAAAAGATGAAGCTATATTTCAGGTTCTTAAAAAATATATTATTGAATCGCAGCGAATAAGGTTTGAAGGCGACAATTATAGCGAGGAATGGAGAAAGGAGGCTGCCAGAAGAGGACTTCATATCATTACAAGTGTGCCTGAAACACTGAAACTTTATCTTACGCCACAGGGTAAAAGCCTGCTCGTTGAAACAGGCATTTTCAGTGAACGTGAACTAAGAAGCAGAGTGGATGTGGAATATGAGAAATTCATTAAAAAAGTCCAGATCCAGTCACGGGTTCTTGGAGATCTTGCTCTGAACCACATTGTACCTGTAGCAATTGATTATATAACATCACTGCTCGATAACGTAAAGGGGTTGAAAGAAGTTTTTCCGGAAGAAGAATCTGAAAATCTGGCTGCTCCAAGAAAAGAACTGATTAAGAAAATCTCTTATCACATTTCAGAAATCCAGAGACTGGTACATGACATGATTGAGGAAAGAAAGAAGGCGAACGTTATCGAAGATTTATATGATAAGGCTATAGCTTATGAAAGGAACGTAAAGCCTTACCTTGAAGAAATACGCGAGCACATCGACAAGCTAGAGAGAATAGTAGATAATGAAAAATGGCCATTGCCAAAGTACAGGGAGATTCTCTTTACACGTTAACAGCTGAAGGAAAATCTTTTTCGATTTCTCACGAATCAGATTTAACAGTTAATTTTAAAAAAGAGGCTTTTGAAACAGCCTCTTTTTTATTATAAATGGTCAATTTATTATTATAATTTAAGGTTTTCTGATACGTTTGTACAATAAACATCACTATTTTTACCGCAGGGTTATTATGAAAAAACGTATCTTAATATTATTACTGCTGATTCTGGTTGCTTCACCTGCTTTTAGTCAGAAGCGAAGGGCAAACAAGGCTTATGAGTTTTTCAGGGCGGGAGAATATTATGAGGCAATAGACCAGTTTAAAAATGCCTATTCCAAAACAAGAGACAGGGAACTTAAGGATGAAATGATTTTTATGGTTGCGGAATGTTACCGGCTGGTGAATGACCCGCGTAATGCAGAATTGTGGTATAAAAGGGCAGTGCGATCAGCATATTCCAGACCGGAAGCACAATACTGGCTTGCTGATGCTTTGAAAAAGAATGGGAAATACCAGCAAGCTATCGAGGAATTTAAAAAATACAAACAACTTGTTCCGTCAGATGCAAGGGCCGACAGAGAAATCCGTGCCTGTGAACTTGCTGATGAATGGCTCAGGAATCCTGAATCGTACAGGGTTGAAGAATTGAAAGATCTCAATTCAAGGTACTCCGATTTCAGTCCGGCATATGGCAGGGATGATTTCGGAGTTGTTTATTTTACTTCATCAAGAGAAGGGGCACAGGGAAAGAAAACTCATGGTGCAACAGGCCAGAGTTTTGCTGATATTTTTGAATCACGGCTTGATAAAAAGGGAAAATGGAGCCTGCCGGTACCTGTGGAATCACTCAACAGTGAATTCGAGGAAGGAACACCTAATCTTACACCCGACTTCAAAGAAATATATTTTACAAGATGCGAGGCGGGAAAGAGGGAAAAGAAAGGTTGTGTAATAATGCACTCCGTCAGGAAAGGTGAAGGCTGGGACGATCCGAAAAATATCGGTCTTCTTGCCGATACTCTTGTAGCAGCTCATCCTGCAATATCTCCCGACGGACTTGCGATCTATTTTGTTTCCGATATCCCCGGTGGCTATGGGGGAAAAGATATATGGTATGTGACACGAGACAAACCATCCGGAAGCTGGTCGGGTCCGAAAAATGCAGGTCCCGATATTAATACTCCCGGAGATGAGGTCTTTCCATATGTAAGAAATGACGGTGTGCTTTTCTTTTCTTCCGATGGTCACATAGGTATGGGAGGTCTTGATATCTTCAAAGCAACCCCTCAACCCGACGGCACATGGATCGTTCAAAACATGAGACCTCCAATTAACAGCAGTGCCGATGATTTCGGAATCGTTTTCCAGGGCAACTCCGAGAGCGGCATCTTCAGCTCCACAAGAAAAGGAAGAATGAATGATGAGCTTTATTATTTCGAACGCCCACCTCTCAGGTTCTCAGTAACCGGATTGGTAAAGGATGAAAAAACAGGCGCACCAATACCCGCTGCAACTGTTCAGCTTATTGCAAGCGACGGCGCAAACCTCCAGACAGAAACCGGTACAGGCGGAGACTTTAAATTTACACTGCGCCCGAATGTGGATTATATCTTACTTGCATCAAAGAAAAATTACCTGAATGGAAAGGAAAGAGTGACAACAAAAGGACAGGAAAAGAGCCGCGACTTTATGGTAACAATTTTGCTTTCATCCATTGAGCGTCCTATCGAACTGCCAAACATCTACTACGATTTCGACAGATGGGAACTGAGACCAGAGTCAATGGTTTCACTCGATAAACTTGTTGAAACTCTAAATGATAATCCTAATGTAACAATTGAACTGATGTCTCATACCGACTCGAGAGCAAGCGATGAGTATAACCTTGAACTTTCACAGAAAAGAGCCCAGTCGGTTGTTGATTATCTTGTTTCGAAAGGCATTGACATAGAACGACTCTCAGCAAAAGGATATGGCGAATCAATGCCTAAAGTGGTAGATGCCGATCTGGCTGCCCAGTATCCGTTCCTGAAACAGGGTGTTACACTTACTGAACAATATATCAACAGTCTGGCTAATGACGAACAGCGCGAAATAGCACACCAGATTAACAGAAGAACAGAATTCAGGGTGCTTAGAACAGATTATGAGCCTAAAAAGAAATGAGTGTTACAAAATATCCTTCTTATGAAAAAAATATTCTTTTCATTTCTTGTTTCATTTGCCCTGCTTTCTACTTTTGCTGCTAAACCGCCAGTTAAAATACTTGTTGTTACAGGCGGACACGGATATAATAAGGAAACATTCAATGAGATGCTTAACAGCCTTGGAAGCGAATTCACTTATGAGGTGGCTGAATTACCTGATGCTTTCAGGATGTTCCTTCCAGAGAATAGGAACAAATATGATGTGCTGCTTTTTTACCATATGTGGCAGACAATAACTCCGGAACAGAAAGAGGCTTTTGTGTCATGCATTAAAGATGGCAAGCCGGTAGTGGCACTTCATCACAGTATCTGTGCCTTCGACGACTGGGAAGAATACTGGAGAATAATAGGCGGAAAATATTTTCACAAACCAACTCTCCTTGACGGGAAGGAATATCCGGCATGTTCATATATACATGATCTTCATTTTAATGTAAAAGTGGCTGATAAAAAACATCCAGTAACTAAAGGAATAAAGGATTTTGAAATATTTGACGAAACTTATAAAGGTTACTGGGTTGACCCATCAGTTAAGGTGCTTCTCACAACCGATGAACCATCGAGTACTCCGGTTATAGGCTGGGCAAAAACATACGGAAAGGCAAAGATTGTTGTGCTTCAGTCAGGTCATGACACCCCTACTTTTCAGCAGGCTGAATTCCGGCAACTTCTCAGACAGGCACTGGAATGGGTAGTAAAATAAACATTTAACACTCTCATCCCTCATTTCTCATCCCTCATTTCTCATCGCTCATTCCTCATTCCTCATTCCTCATTCCTCATCCTTTCCCCCCATGCTGCATGTTATAATGTAACAAGACCTGCTTCTTTAAGAATGTAGATATAATTTAAAACATCCTGAAGCTCCACCTCACCTGACTTCATCTGGGCATCGAGCAGTTTCTTTATATCCAGAGCTGAGTTCCTTCCGTTGCACAACCTGCATAGTTCCTGTGCATCGAGAAAGCGGCCTTTAATCGGGTATTTTTCTCTTATTGAAGGATCGAGCTTTGAGATTATCTGGCTATATCCCCTGTAACCGTTTTGCGTAACAAGGGGAGTGGGTTTTGGAACAATTGTTTTTGCCCTGGTTTCTGTTTCGGTTGGCTTGAAGGATGTTGAAGCTATTCCGAGAGATAGTGCCTTTGTCCCGGCATAACTGTCAAATATTGCAAGAGTGGCTTTTCCTGCAGCATCAACTGAAGCAATGAGTTTTGCTATGCCAGCCTTCAGTGTTGCCGAGGAAGGCGCAAGCTCCTGAACGGTTTCAATCGTAGCCTTTTCGTTGATTATTGCCGCTTCGATGTAGCTTTTTGTCAATTTGTACAGATTTTCAAAGTTGTCACTTTTAGCCTTGTCGAGTTGATCAATTGCCCGTTGCAGCTGTTTTCCGATTCTTGCCTGACTGTTTCCTGCTACATCGGCAGCAATCTTCATGGCTGTTTCTTCGCCGGCACTGGCGACAGTATATGCAGCAGCAGCGCCTATGAAACAGACTCTTTTAAGCTGTGTGGGGTCGCATTTGTCGGCAACATCCTGTGAGGTATGGTAATAGAGGTCGGGCCAGGTTATCATCATTACCCCCGGAACCTGAACTCCCCAGTCGTTAAATACTTCATGGTCGGATGCACCATAATGATCGTCAATGGCATAATAGAACGGATCATCTGAACCAGTAGGTGCAACAATTCTTCTTATGAAGCCTTCTCTGTCGGGTGAGATAGCCAGTCCTTCGCGGTTACCCAGTCCCACAAAGTGAAAATAGTTCTCCATCACATCATTTATATAATGCGGGTTACCAAATGTTGTACGGTGCAGGCACAGGAAAGAGTTGCTCTTCTTCAGCCACAGACCTACCATGTCTAAATTAATGTTGCAGAGAGTTTTCTGCATAAGTTCTTTGTTTTCGTTTACCCATGGGCCCGTTCCTGAAAATTCAGGCACCCAGATAAACCTTATTGTGCGTCTGGGACGTTCTATGCGTCCCTCATTTATCATGGTGTTCAGCATTCTGGCTATTTCGAGTATTGCCGCACTGCCAGAAATGTTATCGTTGGCTCCCATTTTGACAAATCCCTCGAAAAGGTGTGCAGAAAATATTACTTCGCCGGCAGCAGGGTCAGTACCTTTTATTATACATGATGGTACCTCAAGTTCATAGGGCAGGTTCTGTACTTCAACCACGGCATGGACGGTGATCTTCTCACGCGCAAGCAGCCTGCTGCGGAGTATCTCTCCTTCGCGTGGTGGAAGGAAAAAACCAAAGGTGCCGCTCCCTTCACTGCCCCTTCTGCTGCCGATACCTGTGATGGGAATGGCTAATGGCACTTCTGAAGGTCTGGGTGAGTTGAACGATATTACCCCGAGTGCTCCTTTTGCCGAGGCAAGGGCATTGACCATTGCAATACTTCCTGAAGTAACAACAATTTTTCCCGATACACCTGCTTTTTCGATATCTTCCTGCCGTCCTTCACCCACCCATACCAGCTCGGCAGTAACATCCGCATTCGAGCTTCCTGACGCAAGCACTGCAGGCAGCTCCTGATAATCAGCAAGTTTTGAAATGCCCGGACTAACCTCCCAGAGAGTGGCCCTGACGCCATCCCAGGTAGTCCCTCCGGGATATTTATTTACAACAACATCTTCAAGTCCGTATTCTTTAAGTTTACTTACAATATATTCAGTTTCAAAGAAATAACCCGTGTACTCGCTTGCAGGCCGGTCGTGAATATACCCGGCCATTTCAATAATATGATTCATGGCTCTTTCACCCGAAGCTTCACCTATGAATTCCGAAACAATTTTACCGGGCAGGAGAGACCTGGGTACAGAGTTCTGGGCTGATGAGGTTGAACTAATCAGCAGGACTGCACATAAGGAAATAAATAATTTATTCATTTTCAAAATATTAAGTTATGGTTAACAACAGGAAAGATAATATTGTTTTTTCGTTCAAAAATAGAAATGAATATTTATTTTTTAATTTTTATTCGTCTGGTTAAGTTTTATTAACACACAAGGCCACGAAGGCCACAAAGAGAAATCCTTTGGGAACTTTGTGCTCTCTGTGTGAAATTTTTTTTCACACAAAGGCCACAAAGACCGCAAAGAAGAGAATTTATAATTATTTTAAAGGTTGATTAAATTTGTTCTTAAATTGTTAAATGTAACTGTGAAATAATAACTTCTAATAGTAACTATTATGAAAACAATTAAAAAGCTTTTTTACATCATGATTATCACAGCTGTGAACACTGGAATGGCTCAGGGTCAAACCTCAGTGACATTAACATGGTATGGTCAGTCAACATTTCTGATGAAAACCGGTGACGGTGTGAAAGTACTGATGGATCCTGCCAATCCGAATATGATAAAAGTGAATCTGGACGAACCTGTTGATCTTGTGACTGTTTCCCATGAACATGGAGATCATAATTATGTTGCTCTGGCAAAAGGAAACCCTGTGGTTTTGAGAGGGCTAAGCGGGTCGGATTATGCAAAAGTTGATGAAACAGTCAAAGGTATTCATGTTCATACTGTAGCAACATTTCATGACAATCAGGGAGGGGCACAGAGGGGGAAAAATGCAATTTTTATTTTTGACTTGCCTGGTATGAAAGTAGTACATGTTGGCGACCTGGGACATGTTCTAACAGAGGCACAGGTGAAAGAGATCGGCAAACCAGACATTCTGATGATTCCGGTAGGTGAAATATACACACTTGATTTACAGTCTGTTATGCAGGTGATTAAACAGCTCAATCCCAGAGTAATAATACCGATGCACTATTCTCCTGCAAATGCGCAGGGTGGTTTTAAACTTGGAACCGTGGAGGATTTTATTAAGAGTGCCGGAACGGAATTTGATGTTAAATATTCGGGTAATCCGGAAACATTCATTGCAGGCAAGCTGCCTTCCAAAACCACTATCGTGGTTCTGAAGAGTCTGCAGTGATTTGCTTATTTTAGATATTTCACACAGAGGACACGAAGGCCACAAAGAAAAATCCTCTGTGTGCTTTGTGTTCTCTGTGTGAGACAAAAAGCTAACATGAAGATTAAGGAATAATAAATAATAAGTAGAGAAATTTCACACAAAGGCCACAAAGACCACGAAGAAAAATCCTTTGTGAACTTTGTGCTCTCTGTGTGAAACAATTTCGGAGATTTAAACTTAATTAGCCACAGTTATATCTTCAAGAAACTCGCTGCTTAGCACTCCGCTGGCAATCTCCCTCACTTCACCCGTCATCCTTATATTCCACTCTTTATCAACCTGAATTTTCAGCGATCCTCCCTGCATCCTGATGGTAAGATCGCCTTTTACAAGTCCTCTTTTTACAAGCACACTTGAAACTGCACATGCCGAGCTTCCCGAGGCGAGCGTATAACCGGCCCCTCGCTCCCAGATAAGTATCTCCGCCTCATTTTCCGATATAACCTTTGCAAATTGCACATTGATACGCTTTGGAAACAGTATGTGATTCTCAATCAGAGGACCATACTTTTTAATCTCTTCTTCATTAAGATTCTCTTTAATTACAACACAATGCGGGTTGCCAACCGACACGCAATTCACCTCATATTCCCTGTCTCCTGCAACAATCTTTTTCCCGATAAATTCCTTCTCATCTGAGATTACCGGAATCTGCCGCGAGGTAAAAACAGCTTTGCCCATGTCGACTTTTATCAGCAGAGCCCTGTGTTTCTTTTCTTCCACAATTTCGGCATGCACAATGTCGGTAAGGGTTTCAACTGAAAAACTCCGTTTACTGGTAAATCCGTAATCGTATATGTATTTGCAGAAGATCCGCAATCCGTTTCCGCTCTTCTCAGCCTCCGACCCGTCGGGGTTATAAACCCTGAAACCGAAATCCGCCTTTGATGAAGACACCTTTAATACAATGCCATCGGAGCCGATCCCGTAATGAACATCACACAGCCTCCTGATAGCCGCGGGTGTAAGTTTAAAATTAATATTTTCCGAATCGAGCACGATGTAATCATTCCCGAGCCCGTGCATCTTGACAAAACTGTTTCGTTCCATAAAAATTTTTCGGTAAAATTAGTCAATATTAAGATATTCTTCTTTTTTATTGATTTCTGATTCCGATTTAAGATTCTTTCAATGGCATGCGGATAACGCTGATTTCACGGATCTTCGCGGATTGTTGAGAATCCGTCTGATCCGTATAATCCGTGTGTCATTATTTTTTAGGAATAACCGGCGGTGAAATAACTACTTTAGATATATTTGTCCAAAAATCAAAATATGGCATTTATTAACGAAAATTACCTGAAACTTCGCAGTGGTTATTTATTTCCTGAGATAAATCGCAGGGTAAGGGAATATCAGAAAAACCACCCTGATGCAGAAATTATCAGAATGGGTATAGGCGACGTAACACAACCACTCTGTCAGGCTGTAATTAAGGCTTTTCACGAGGGGGTGGAAGAGATGTCGCGGGCAGAAACCTTTAAAGGTTACGGTCCGGAGCAGGGTTATGAGTTTCTGCGCGAAGCCATTGCTGAACACGACTACCGCAAAAGGGGAATTGACATCAAGCCCGGTGAAATATTTATATCTGATGGGGCAAAATGCGATACGGGAAATATTCTTGAAATATTTGGATATAACAATGTAATAGCAGTTCAGGACCCTGTTTATCCGGTATATGTCGATTCTTGCGTTATGGGAGGCCGCACAGGAGAATATCTTGATAACGGTTATTTCGAAGGCCTTGTATATATGCCCTGCACTGCAGAAAATAATTTCATTCCGGAGATTCCGGAGAGGAAAATTGATATTGTTTTTCTATGCTATCCGAACAATCCAACAGGTGCGTCTGCAAGCCGCGAGGAGCTCAGAAAATGGATTGATTTTGCCCGGAATAACAAAGTGATTATTCTTTACGATTCGGCATATGAAGCCTATATAACTGAACCTGATATTCCACATTCAATTTATGAGATTGAAGGTGCAAAGGATGTTGCCATAGAGTTCCGCAGTTTTTCAAAGACGGCCGGTTTTACCGGCACAAGGTGTGCTTATACAGTAATACCTGAGAATCTGATGGCAGAAACATCCGACGGCACAAGAAAACCTCTACATCCGTTATGGCTGCGTCGCCAGACAACAAAATTCAACGGTGTTTCGTATCCGGTTCAGAAAGCTGCTGCTGCCATATTTTCACCGGAAGGCAAAATACAGGTAAGGGAAACAATTAAGTATTATATGGAAAATGCGCGCATTCTGCGTGAAGGTCTTGGCCGGATAGGTTTCAGAGTCTACGGTGGAATCAATGCACCCTATGTTTGGGTTCATTCGGGAAAGGGCATCGGCTCGTGGGAGCTTTTCGACAAACTTCTGCATGAAGCCCGCGTCGTGTGCACTCCTGGCTCAGGCTTCGGTCCATCGGGTGAAGGCTATATCAGATTTTCTGCATTTGCACGGAGGGAAGATGTGCTCAGAGCTGTTGAGAGAATCGGTAATATGCACAGATAGGTTTCACCGCTTCATGCAAAATTATAATCCTGTTTTATTTTTTTAACATTTCCATCCGGTTCTTTATATGGAATAAAACTTTACTTTGTTGAATGCTTAATCCGGAACCAAAATCAGATACAATGAAAAAAATAGTAGTATTAGTTGTAAGCATCTTTTTTATTTTCCCGGCCTTTTCACAGATACCCGACTGGGAGAACGAACAGGTAATAGGCATAAACAAGGAAGCTCCTCACAGCTTCTATGTGCCATACCTTACACTTAAACAGGCTGCCGAAGATGTTTGGGTCAATTCCCCTCTGTTTCTCAGCCTTAACGGAACATGGAAATTCAACTGGGTTAAACATCCCAACCTGCGTCCGGTGGATTTTTACAAAAACGACTTTGACGTCAGGGCATGGAACGATATAAGAGTTCCATCCTGTTGGGAGATGGAAGGATACGGAACACCTATTTATACTAATGTAACCTACCCGTTCGAACGAAATCCTCCTAAAATTATCGGGAATCCGCCTGCCAACTATACTGCAAACAAGGAACCAAATCCCGTTGGCTCATACAGGAGGGAATTTACTCTGCCGGCCGACTGGTCAGGAAAGGAAATATACCTGCACTTCGGCGGTGTGATGAGCGCCTTCTATGTATGGGTGAATGGACAAAAGGTTGGCTATAGCGAGGAGAGCATGACGCCGGCCGAGTTCAATGTTACAAAATATGTTAAGCCTGGAGTAAACAATATTTCTGTGGAAGTATACCGCTGGAGCGATGGCAGTTACCTCGAAGACCAGGATTTCTTCCGTCTTAGCGGCATCTACCGCGATGTGTTCCTTTATGCCGTACCCAAAACCCATATATGGGACTACTTCCTGAAAGCAAACTTCAACGACGATTTTACGAAAGCAGAACTGAATATTGAACTCGATTTCAGAAACACTGGCGATAAAGGAACATATACCTGCGATGTTTACCTGACAAAATTCGGCGAGGTGGCAAAAGCCAGCAACCTGATTGTTTCAATACCCCTGAAACAGATACCGGTGAAGGGTGGACTGAAAATTACAAAGCAGGTTACGGTTAGTAATCCACTGCTGTGGTCGGCAGAGATTCCTAACCTTTATCAGGCGGTTTTTGTACTGAAAGATGTATCGGGGGAACCAGCTGAAATCATCTCCACTCCCTGGGGCTTCAGAAAAATTGAAATAAAAGACCAGCAGTTGTGGGTAAACGGAAAGGCTATTCTCATTAAGGGTGTGAACCGCCACGAGCATGATCCCTTCACAGGCAGGCATGTGAGTCTTGAGGTGATGAAACGGGATGTTGAACTTTTCAAACAGTTCAATATCAATACAGTACGTACAAGTCATTATCCGAATCATCCTGATTTCTACAAGTTGTGCGACATCTACGGCATCTATGTTATTGATGAGGCAAACGTTGAATCGCATGGAATGGGTTATGGTGATGCATCACTGGCAAAGGATCCGAAGTGGCAGAAAGCTCATGTCGACAGGGTGGTGCGTATGGTTGAAAGAGACAAGAACCATCCGAGTGTTATTATTTGGTCGCTTGGCAATGAAGCCGGAGGAGGTGTCAATTTTGTTGCATGCCGCGATGCAGTAAAAGCTCGGGATACCGAAAGGCCTGTTCATTATGAGAGGCAGAACGAAATTGCCGATATCGAGTCAACCATGTACCCGGCACTCGACCGTCTTGAACAGGCAGGAAAGAAAGACGACCCGCGTCCGTTCCTTATGTGCGAATATGCCCATGCAATGGGTAATGCGGTTGGCAACCTGAAAGAATACTGGGAGGTTATAAACAGTTACAAAAGGCTTATCGGCGGTTGTATATGGGACTGGGTCGATCAGGGTCTGGCAAAGCCCGTCCCGGGTAAACCAGGTGAATATTTCTTTGCTTACGGCGGTGATTTCGGAGATTTTCCAAACGACGGAAACTTCTGCATAAACGGGCTTACCACACCCGACCGCTCCATAACTCCCAAGATGGAAGAGGTAAAGAAAATTTATCAGAATGTTGAGATTTCCCCTGCTGACCTGAGTACTGGAAAAATTAAAGTTATAAATAACAACAGTTTTATTAATCTGAAACAGTACGATTTAGTATGGGAGCTTCAGTGTGACGGTATAACCTTTCAGTCGGGACTGATTTCGTCACCGGATATACCGGCGGGAGCATCCCGGGAAATAACCCTTCCGGTCGAAAAATTCAATCCTGTACCCGGTGCAGAATATTTTCTGAAAGTGTATTTCTCACTTAAGAATGATGAAATCTGGGCACGCAGAGGTCATATTGTTGCAGCTGAACAATTCAGAATGCCGGTTGCTGTTCTTCCGGCCGAAGCGATGAACCCTGACGATATGCCATCTCTTGAAGTTGTTGAAAATGGTGATTTTGTAACTATTACAGGCAAGGTGTTTAAGCTGGATTTCAGCAAAACCGCAGGGACAATAACAAATCTGGAATATTTCGGAACAAAGATTTTTGAATCGAAGTACACTATGCGCCGCATGTTCGGAAGGCCTCCCCAGGGGCAGGGTCAGGGACAGGGTCAAGCACCACCTGTACCAAGAGTTGAATTTTCATTCATCGGAGGGCCCCAGTTAAACATTTTCAGGGCACCCACCGACAACGACATCAGGTCGGTAGGCAGAGCCACAGCAGCACTCGATCTGTGGAACCTGAAGGGAGAAGTGACATCGTTCAGCTTCAATAAAGTCAATGACAGACTTGTTGAGGTGAAAATCGACATGAAGTCATCAATTCCAACGGGCTATTCAATTGCAACCAATACGACCTACAAAGTTTACGGTAACGGCCGGGTGGATATCAGCACCGTATTTATTCCCGATGAGGCCAACTGGTCGCTTCCGAAACTCGGGTTTATCTTTACCCTGAATGAAGGATTTGAGAATGTCGAGTATTACGGTGCTGGTCCGTTTGAAAACTATGTTGACCGTAAAACTGCAGCTTTCATTGGAAGGTACAGGACAACCGTTGACGAGATGTTTGTGCCTTATGTTAGGACACAGGATTGTGGCAACCGAACCGATGTGAGATGGTTTACTGTTACTAACCATGCCGGTTACGGCATCATGTTTACTGCACCCAATCTGATGAACTTCAGCGCACTGCATTATACCCCGCTCGATCTCGACAGGGCAAATCACCCGTATGAGCTAACCAGGAGGAAAGAGACAATACTTACGGTCGACATGGCCGGATGCGGGCTTGGTAACGGAAGCTGCGGCCCGCCACCACTCGAAAGATACCTGCTTAAGCCAACAAAAGCAGGGTTCAGTTATTCAATTAAGCCTTATGCGCCTGTACTTGGCGATAAAACTGAAGTAGCAAAGGAGTATTAAAAATAATGTTTGCGAAAAAGTATTCAATCCATGAGGGATTGAATACTTTTTTTATTTTAGTATTATGAAATTTCCGACATGGATTTGAATTCACGCTATAACAAAAGAGGCGTCTCATCATCAAAAGAAGATGTCCACAAAGCAATCTCTGCTCTGGATAAGGGGATATTCCCCAACACCTTCTGTAAAATTGTACCCGACATTCTGGGAAGAGATCCGGAATATTGCAATATTATGCATGCCGACGGCGCAGGAACGAAATCATCGCTTGCCTATGTGTACTGGAAAGAAACCGGCGACATGTCGGTGTGGAAAGGCATAGCACAGGACGCTGTGGTGATGAACCTGGACGACCTTCTGTGCGTGGGAGCATATAATGATATTTTGCTTTCTTCCACAATAGGCAGAAACAAAAATCTGATTCCGGGAGAAGTAATATCAGCTATAATTAATGGTACCGAAGAATTTCTGGAAAAATTGCGCAATCTTGGCATAGGAATCTGGTTAACTGGCGGGGAAACGGCCGATGTGGGCGACATTGTCAGAACCATCATCGTAGACTCAACCGTCGCTGCCCGGATGAAGAGAAGCGATGTTGTGCCGGTAAACATTCAGCCGGGAGATGTAATTGTGGGGCTGGCGTCATTCGGTCAGACCACTTACGAAGATATGTACAACGGTGGGATGGGCAGCAACGGTCTTACCTCGGCGCGGCATGATGTGCTTGCAAAATATCTTTCAGAAAAGTACCCCGAGAGCTATGACCCTTCAATTCCGGAGGAACTGGTGTATTCAGGCATGCTTAAACTTACAGATACAGTTGAAGGACTTAATGTAACGGCAGGCAAACTCCTGCTCTCGCCAACCCGAACCTATGCTCCGGTTATAAAACAGGTTATTGAAGAAATGCACGGTGAAATTCACGGGATGATCCATTGCACCGGTGGTGGTCAGACTAAAGTTTTACATTTCATTGACAATCTTCATATTGTAAAAGACAATCTCTTTCCTGTACCCCCGCTTTTCAGGATAATTAAAGAACAATCAGATACATCATGGGAAGAGATGTACAGAGTATTCAATATGGGACACAGATTCGAAATATACACAAACGAGAAATCCGCTGAACGGATAATTGAAATAGCTTCAGGCTTCAGGCTTGAAACAAGAATAGTAGGGTATTGCGGAAAATCGGAGAAAAAGAAACTCACAATTAAATCGGAATACGGAACTTTTGAATACTAAACTAATAGCCAGATGTTTAATGCCTAAACCTGATTGTTGTTGCTCTGAACGGAGAGCTATTTATTATATTTAACATTGAGCTTTAACTTTTGCCTTTTTATTATCTTTGCAGCCTGAAAATTTTGAAACCAATGGCCGGTAACAACATAATACTTGAGAGGCTTGAAGGAGTGAAACAGAAATTCCTTGAAATAGGCGAGATGCTGACAAAAGAGGAAGTTCTGGCCGATATGAAGAAATATATTAAGCTTAATAAGGAATATAAAGAGCTTAAGCCGGTTGTTGATGCATATCAGGAGTACAAACTGATACTTGATAATATTGAAAGTGCCAGGGAGATGCTTGCCACAGAGAAGGATGAGGAGTTACGGGGAATGGCGAAGGAGGAACTTGAGAAGCTTGAAGCAAAACTTCCTGAGCTGGAGGAGAAAATAAAAATCCTTCTCCTGCCTGCCGATCCTGAGGACAGCAAGAATGCAATAGTTGA
>JAKPDL010000118.1 GCA_029552825.1 Bacteroidota bacterium | reverse complement strand
GCGCTTAATTCAATCACACTCATTATCACAGATACAGGAGTTTCTGACTTTGACCCCAATAATTTTTTCAGAAACAGGGATATTCAGTTTGCTGACATTACTAATCCTTATTCAATGCCAGGAATTACTCTGTGGAAGGATGCCAATAATAATGGGACATGGGAACCAACTGATGAAATGCTTGAGTTTCAAATGAGCTCTTTTACGCCGACAGGAAATCCTCGTGAGTGGTCTGTGGCATTAACTCCCACTGGCATTGGTGGTGATACCATCGAAGATATTGTAGACCAGAAATATGACTATTTCATCGTCATTACAATTGCAAGCGCTGGCGATACTGGAATGCCAAATGTTACTATAGGAGGGGATTTTAAGATATGGATACCACCAGGTGGAATCCTTTTTGGTCCGCTTTCCTATCCTCAACAATACGCAGGGATATCACAAAATAAGGTGAAAAATATCTATCATAATCTTTATGTTGAAAATATCTGTCAGGCATATGTTGACCCCACAGATCCATCTGATGCACCTGATTTAACATCAAATGTGATACCAGTATTTGGTTTGAACATTGCTTCAGGGCCTACGAATTTTTTCACTGCTGGTGAATACATTCAAAGAATCAGGATAGATTTACTTGCTTATGAAAATGTTGACCCTGATGATATAGCGCCGTTGCGTGATGATAACTATTCAGGGCTTACCCTGTGGAGGGATAATAAAAATCAGGCAGGAATAACAACCTTTGGCAATTTTGATAGTTCTGATACATTGATTCCCTGCAAATTCAGTAGTAATCCTTCTGGTCCTTTTGATTTCCACTGGGCTTTTGATGGATATGATGCGTCAATTGGTGCATACAGATACCACACATATATGGCTCCAACAGGTGTATTAACAGACATTGCTGCTGTATATTCTGATGACACTGCCATTGATACCACGAATGATTATAGTGGCGATGACTTTTTTATTTGCCTCAGGACAAATAGCTCACTGCCGTATGGTTCAGCATTCCGACTGTACCTTCCTGAAAATGAAATTATACTTAATGGTTCAAAATATGGAGCATCAACCCATCAATTGTTTTCAACCAGGATGACAGGCAATGTATTTACAAAACTCACGGGCCTTGTACTTCAGGGAGCAACCATTACTCCGCAGAGTGCTCCAACACCTGTGATGAAGGTTGAAATAACAGATAACAATTCTGGTAAAAGTCCATCTCTTACTGGGATTACAGTTGAATTTTATAACAGAGGTGGATTTACTCTTGATGACCTTGCTTCCTTTACGACACTGGCTGCCTGGTATGACGCTGGCACTGGCTGGTACAATGTGACAAATTTCAGCGCAGATGCCTTGAAACAGTGCGGTGTTGTGATTTACAGAGGCTCCTCCTCAGGACCTGATTTGAATAGTCCAGTCATCATAAGCCGATATAAGTCTTTGACATCTTCCATGTTTGATACCCCACTTGGTTATGTTTTTGAATTTCAACAGCCTGTTGCAATTCCCTGTACCCTTTATGTTGTTATTAGGACATCTGCATCCATGAGTTCTGGAGATGCCTTTAGTGTTGGAATTGTTGGCTGGGGTGGATTTGAGGTTGACTGGAATACCTGGGCTTCAAGGGCAATACCTGTTATTGATAAAAATAATGTCAGAAGTAATGCCTATGCAAGAAAGTGCACAGAGCCATTCAATTTTGCGCTTGGCGGAACACTTGATCTTTATGCAGAGCCCTCATTTAATGGAATTACCTTAAACTGGGCAAATCGCACTAATGTGACACAGTCAGAATTTATCAGTTATGAAATATGGAGAACAGATAGTGTCCATGGCGAGACTTCTATTACTGTAATTCCTGTGCCTGCTGGCTGGTCAGCAACTTCTTATTACGAAGCAGCGACAAGAGAAGGTGGAGGCGGACTTGTTGATGGAGTAACCTACAATTACACACTGGTGATGAAATATAATCGGTCAGGTCAATCATCTACACTTCAATCAAACAGGGTTAGCACAAAGGTTTATGGATTTCCAATCAGTATGACTCCTAAAAAGCCAACAGCAGTTGCATCAACAAATGCCATATCAATCTGGTTTATGGACAGGTCACAGGAACCATACAAAGCCACAAGATGGAGAATTCAAAGAAAGCAAA
>JAKPDL010000112.1 GCA_029552825.1 Bacteroidota bacterium | reverse complement strand
TTGTACTAAAGATGATGTAGGAAAAGTAAGTTTCAATCCACGCACCCGCACGGGGTGCGACTGCTCACACAGGGCTTTACACGATTAACATCTCAGTTTCAATCCACGCACCCGCACGGGGTGCGACTTAATCAGGATTGGTTAACATTGTTGAAGGCAAGTTTCAATCCACGCACCCGCACGGGGTGCGACTGAATATATCATTTGACACTAATAATCAACCTGTTAAAATAAGTTTTGCGCGATATACTAATTAATAACTATAAAGAACCGCAGAAAACACAATTTTTTGTTTCAAAAATCACCATGTCAAAGAACGCGACTTTTCTAATATTTTTACGATCACTTATTGTTCGCACCAATCTATTTTCTATAAATACTATATAATGAAAGTATCCTCTTCCGGATTAAAGGATGGTTTAATCCCAATATGCTCAACTTTGTTATTCCATTTGCTGCCTAAATGATAAAACCTTAAGCTGTCTTTTTCAGGATCAATTATCTCCAGCAGTCTGTGTTTTAAAATAGCAAACTGTGCCGGGTCTAATACACACTCAAAAACAGAATTCTGAACTCTTTGACCATAATTTAAACACTGCTTGGCTACATTCCTTAACCTTCGACGACCAGCAGCAGTCATAGTTTCAACATCATATGTAATCAGTACCATCATAATTATTTCATAAAAAATACTGGATAATTATCAAGATCACCCCTGATAAACCTAGCAAAGAGTAATGCCTGTACATATGGTAACAATCCCAACTGGATTTTTTCCTGAAGAAACGGATGAAGGATTTCATCCTGCTTTCTTTTTTGCCACGCGGAAATTACTTCCTTTCGTGTTTCTTCATTCATGATCACCCCTGATTCATCCCTGTTTAAAAAGCCCTTTCCATTTACCTGCCTCCTGTTAATAAGGGTCAAAACTAGTCTATCTGCCAAATAAGGCCTGAGTTCTTCCATTAAATCGAGTGCCAGACTGGGTCTTCCCGGCCTGTCGGTGTGAAGAAACCCAACATAAGGATCCAATCCTGTAACCTCAAGTGCTGACTGTACCTCATTTACCAGTATTGTATATATAAATGAAAGCAACGTATTAACATTATCTTTAGGAGGCCTTCTGGTTCGGCCATTAATTCTGAAATCCTCCTTCTGTGCAATTATTAATTCATTAAAAACACTAAAATAAACATTTGCAGCGTCACCTTCTATTCCTCTTAAAATTTCAATACTATTGGCAATTAAGGCTTGCTTCTGTCGGATGGATAGTAACTCTGAAGCCTTTTCAAGTGTCCTTACGTCAACACACGTACCATGGTCACGAATTGCTCTTTGTAACACATTCCGGCAGTTTGCAATTTTACCTGCCACAAATAGGCAGCTAAGGTCAAGTGCGGTCTTTTCACTATCAGCCATCCTGTATTGTTTTCTTCTCAGCAATACATTTCCTTTAACAGGTCCGGCGAGCCTTCCCCAGAATCTGCCATGCTCAGTCAGGAAACAAATACTTACATTTCGTTCAGCGCATAGACCAAATAATGCAGGACTTGCTCCACAATAGCCAAATGTCACAATCCCCTCAATATTATGAATAGGTATTCTAAACCTTTCCTTATTTTCAACAATAACAACAACATTCTCACCATCCCGGGAAAGATATGAATCGGGGGATGTTATGTATAATGTATTCAATAACTTACGCATTCCAAGGAATATTAATAGAGTTGTTTAAGATAATCTGACACTGATTGGGCTCGGCTTAAAGAATCCGGCATACACAAATCTACCATTGAGCATGACCTGCATCCTTTTTTTACAACCGGAAGAGGCGTTTTCCCTTCTCTATACAGTTCATGCATCCGAAAAGCATAATTTTCTACTGATTTTCTTAGTTCCCTGGTTAACTTTACTTCATGGCGGTGCCTGGTTTCTCCGTAAAAAATATATCCAACATTTATAAATATGTTGTACATTTCTTCCAGACACATTGCCTGTGCACAAAGCTGAACCTCATCCCGGTCATCTGGTTTGGGTTTCCCTCTCTTGTATTCGACAGGATAAGGAGTCCACCACCCATTTCTTTCCTTTATCTTAATAACAGTGTCCTTTTCAAATTTCTCTGTTTTGATTAACTCAATAACATCAGCTCTGCCATATAAGCCCAATTTAAAAGAAATAACAGGCAATGATCTGAGAAATATCCTGTCGTTTCTTATTTCACTTTCAAATGGGTCATCAACCCGTTCATGCAGAAAATGCCCTTCAACTGTCAGAAAGTTTTCAACCCATTGTTGTTCAATATAAATCAGAGCATATTGTCTATCACAGAATGCAATGTGTTGAATGCCCGATAACATTAAAAGATCATCCTCAGTCCATGTACGGCTTTGAATGTCATACTTGTAAGTCTGCTCAGAATCAAAACTAGTCTTTTTAAAATCCATCTATAATTTCAGGTTTTAATCCGTTTAACTCTGTCAACGTAAAAGAACCATCTGGATTTACTTTCAGACTTCTATGTACCTTTGCTGAAGAGAATTTCCCTGATTTACAACCATGGTTCCACCAAAAAACTTTGAGCACTTCCATACTTCCCGCAGGACGTGCTGAGGATTCATCATTTTCAAAAAGTTTTGGAAGGATTTTTTTAATAGCCTCGGCATCTTCATTTGAAAACCCTGTTTTTTCAGCAAGTTGAGGGTTCATGCTACCATAAAATACATATACAGCCTTATCTACACGATGTTTCATTCCCATAGTATCAGAACTTTTCTTACCACTTTCAGTTGTTTCACTGCTTACACTTTTTGTAATTTGTATACTTTCTGGTCTAATTGGTTCAATACTAAAAGCTGAGTGAACTGAAACAGGACCCCGAACTGGAATTGAAACACCTGTATCTCCTGCACTATCTTCATCAGTCTTTTCACCTTTCTTCTTTTTGTTTTTATCGGATTTAAAAGCTAATACTTGACCAAATGCTCGAACATCGAACCATTTTTGACAAACAGATTCATAAAACTTCTTATTATCTTTTTGGATCTCTAAAGGAATAGATTTATCAATTCTTTCCTTTATGCTTTTAGCATCATCAGTTCTATAATCATCTGACTGTACAAGAATAGGATAACCTGCATCAAGTAACCTATTACGTATTTTCCTTTTAATGCATACATCACTCATTTCGCCAAAGCCATCATAATCCATACGTGGACGGTTACCATTTAATGGATCACCATTGGGATTAGCCTTGGTAATGCGCAGTATTACCGCAAAGTCAATTTTATTTTCTAAAGTTGCCATAATTAAGATTATTAAATGTTAATAACTATCAGGTTTTGATTCATCTTGTATTTTCTTTGATTTAAGCTCAAGTCGTTGACAATGATACCCTAACAGGTAAACTCCTGTTAGACGATTATCATTCTCAAAGTCGCCTGGCTGGAATTTTGAGTGAATAACATCCAGTAAGTTTTTCATATTGACAAGAAATCCAGGCCTATTAGCACTTAATCGTGATTTGTAAGGTACAAGTGCCGATTCAATAGTTCTCCATGTAGAGAATGGAAAATCGGCAAAACGCTGCATCAGGCGGGAAGCCGTAGTCTCACGTGATTCTTTTGCCACATTCAGGGCAATTTCTTCGATATGCTCGGCAACGGCGAGCAATCTACCGTATAGGTAATCCCTGTCGTTACGATCATGTTCTAAAGCCATAATTTTATCATTTAGGTTAATACTTTTTTGTTCTCTGATCACATAACAGCTATAAAGTGCACAGGCCACACTCAAGGTTCTTTCCCATTCCCAATAATCCATTCCAACTTTATTAGAGGCTCTTCTTACAGCAATGTTTACTAAATCATAAGGTAATTGCCTTTCATCAATAATACAAGGCAATAATCGTTCAATAGTTGCTTTTTTTAATTTTTCATCAAGACGCCTTCCGTAGCAAGCTTCTGCAATAACTCTTGGAGCAGGAGCATACACAATATTACCTGAGATTTTTTTCTTTTTGCTATTTGGGTCTTCGACGAATTCATGAAAATGCCATGCCATATGTTTATGCCAATTTTCAAGCCTTTCTAAGAAATCTGAGCCCTTAAGCTCTCTATAATATGTAACGGCTATTCGCCCCGGACCCGCTGAATCAAGTCCCATGACTATAATTTTTTCAGCATTAACTAATTCAACCCTGTAGCCAGCTATTTTTTTAGTGAGTTTACGTCCAAATGTCTGTCCAGCATCGTAATAACTAACCGTGGTAATTTCCCGGATTTGTTCTTCCGCACTATCATTAAAAAGTGATATGGAATCAGCAAAAATATCGGGAGTATTTTCTCCGGTAACCGACCATGCAACAATTACCTGATCTCCATTTCTAAAGCCTTGTCTGTCAATTAACCACCGCAAAGCACTATGAGCCTTCTGAGATACATCGAAACTTACTGAGGCTGCCTGATTAGGAAGTTTTTCTTTACCAAATTGATTAATCTGGAAACGACCTAAAAATGTAAAACCTTCTTTATCGTTTGCAGATATTAATTTAGCATTATCACCACTATTTCTTATTCTTTTTGGGTGATTGATAGTGATACTTTTTATATCACCAGTTATAAAGCAGACATCGTCAACACTTTCCTGAGCTTCACAATATTTTTGCCAACTTTCAAATAAATCCTTTCGTTTCCAGCATCGAATTTCTAATTCGCCTGGGATTTCAACTACCCATCTTACAAATAAATCTCCTAAATCCTGATTATTCTTAATAAATGTTTTCCCTGTTTTTTGAATATCTGAACAAATTGTTCCTTTCTTCACATAAATATAAATGGCATTTAGGAATTTATTAGTAATGTCAAAGTTCCTCCAAGATTCTAGCAGTTTAAAATATGAGTTAAAATATTGCTTCTTTTTACCCGAATAGTCTTTTGCACAATATTGGATTTTATCACATAAAGGATGTGGTTCTTCACCACTTGTTCTGGATGCAGACTTTTCAGTACATGGTATAATGATTTCCTGATCTTTTTTTTCGGTAATAGAATTAGCATCTAAAAAAATGCCATATTCATTAATTTTAATTTCTAAATGAGAATTTTGTAATGAATGAAAGGGCGGCAATAAAGGTTTTCCTGCTTTTTCGGGGTTAGCTTCAAGGTCAACCTTATTTATGCAATTTTCATATGTTTTATATAATTCTTTCATCCAACTCATAATATACCGTCCTCCTTGCCAGCGTTAATAATTATATCGTTATAATCAACTGTCACATCTCTAATATTATTATTATTTAAGCCAAATTTTTTGGCTTGCATAAAGCGAACAAATTTTCTGATAGTACACTCTTCTGGCCTGCAAAATTCAATGATTCCATGTTTCATTATCGGATTCCATAATCGGGTTACTAGTTCATTATGACCTGTTTCATCAGGGTAGTCGAATCCATGGAACATAAGGCCAAAAGCAACTTCATCAATATCATCATAAAAACCTTTCCCCTCTCCAAATTCACAAGGTTCAACGTAACCCTGACAATCTCGTGTGCCAAGGAAAATATCCTGTCGACCTCCACGTTCGAGCATTCGATGAGCAATGTGGTAATGCTTACCACCAATTCGATCCTTTACCAACTCGGTTTGATAATCGTTCCATTCAAAATGAGCCAAAACCTGATATTCAACGTCTATAAGATATGTGTAAATAGCAAGGTCATTTCCACCTGTAATTTTTATTGGCTTCATCCCTTTGGTTTGTGTTCTAATGGGTTTCATCACCCTTACTTTATCGATGTACCATATAAATGTGGGCTTCCAATATATCGATTTGGCAATTCCCTTCAGTGCTTCGTAAGTTGGCACATGATAAGAACATCGTTCCCCTCCTATTTTGGTTATAGGATCGGTAAATAGTGCATACCTACCCAATACCTTGAATTGAATTGAATTTTTTGGTGTTTCCATATTTATTGAATTAAAGTATCATAATCTTGGCTTATTTCAGTATTTAAGCCAAATTTAGGATGGTAATATCTCTCATCACTTAAGACATATACTCCTATTTCGGGCACTTTTTTTATGAGTTTCTGTTCCACTAAATTTATAAAAACATTCTGAAAGACATTCACAGTAAAACACTGAGCTTTACGTAATAATTCATTCTGCTTTTCAAAAGCAAATTGAGAGAAAAGATCCGTAATTAATTTTTTGCCTTCATCCTGATATGGTACAACTATTCCAATTGTTGGTGCATCAATTGATTTGAACTTTTCAGCTGCTGTTTGGAACGATTGCCGAAAGTAAATTTCAGGCACTAAACCAGACACTATTATATGCTCGCGCACTGCTAAATCATTTGTACTCAAGATTCTAAGAAGGTTATCATCATGTCCTATATCCACAGGGTAACTCATTAGATCTGCCCTGCGATAAAAGTAATATTGAAAATAACGTTCAATGGTTTTAGGATGAATTAATTCAGAAGGTAATCCGGCTTTCTGATTTTTCATTTCATTTAGAATTCGCAAGCACACTTCTTTCCCTACTTTAATATCTTCCAATGAATCAATTATTTCATCCTTTGGGTTTACTACAAAAACTCTGCTTATTTCCCGTTTACCGTTTCTGTTGCATCGGCCTGCTGCCTGAACAATTGAATCAATGCCAGCTACAAATCGTATTACCGTTCCAAAATCAATATCTACTCCAGCTTCAATTAACTGAGTACTTACGCAAATAAACGTCTCACAAGCCTGAAGCTTTATTTTCATTTCTTCTAAAATTTTTAGCCTGTGAGCAGGGCACATACTTGTACTTAAATGATAGACTGGCAAAGTTGACTCATTTATTTCTATGGTTTCAAATAAAACCTTTGCACTTTTCTTTGTATTTACTACAACAAGACAATTATTGGTTTTTTGTGCTTGCTCAATAGATAAACCTGCTATTTCATCAAAACTCCAGCCTTCTGGCTTGTATTTATTGATTACCTGTACACGTTTTAAATCATTAAACAAGGCTTCAATATTAGGTACAATTTCATTTTTGTCTGTGAAGTTAAGCTGTCCTTTATTTTCATCAGTTTTATTTAACAGAGGTTGTGTTGCTGTGCATAGCAATACCGTTGTGTTGCAGTAGTTAATCAGGAAATTTATAGTATTGTTAAATAAATGGACTGTTTTAATGGGTAGTGTCTGAATTTCATCAAAAATAATCACAGCTTTGGCCAACTGATGCAAACGCCGGGCACTACGCGTACCTGCGCCAAAAATAGTTTCTAAAAACTGAACACTTGTTGTAAAAACAACAGGTGCGTCCCAATTTTCAGTTAGAATTTTTGTTTTCCAATTTTGTCTTTCCGGTAGCAAGTTTGAATGATGTTCAAGAACGACTCTCCCTTTCTCATTATCATCTATTTCTAGAATATTTCTCACTACCTGTGCATTCTGGTCAATTATAGAAGTATAAGGAATTACATATATTATTCTTTCGAGTTTATGTTTATGTGCATGATGCAGTGCAAATCGCAAACTGGCAAGTGTTTTTCCGCCTCCTGTAGGTACAGTTAATGTATATATACCCTGTTTATCTTTAGCTCTGTTTTTACAAGCATCTGAAATATTCTTTCTTATTTCATCAATTCTTTTTTTATCTGGTTTTTTCTCAAAACTTAAAAGATGCTTTTCAAGACGATCTATTAAGATGCCCCATCCCAAAAAACTACCATATTGTCTGTTTTTAGCATTTCTGGGATATTCAAAATCTGCTGTATCTGTTCTATCAGCATCAATCAGGCAGCTATAAAGCATCTTTACTAAAAGACCAGCCTGAAATCGATTTATTATTTCATTTTTATTTTTCGTTGCAATTCTTTTTAACAACTTTAAAATACCATTATAAGTTTCGGAATCTGAAATTAATTTATTTATTCTTTCAAGTAATTCCTTATCTGCATTTTGTATTACTTCTTCCAAATAGGTTTTATTATATGTTTTAGCCATTCTTTTTGAAAACTCGTTTTCACCTTCGGGACTAATACAATCAATTAATCCTGAATGATGTGATGCTAAACACAGTGCCATTGTTTGTAGGGCAATTTGCAATTTTTTATCTACTCCCCTAGCATAGTTCCATATATATTGAGCACCAGCAGTAGAATGATCTATTTTACCTTTCAAATTACCAGAATCAACATATTCATCTTCATCTTGGTCAATTATTCCGGTTGCTGATTTTAGATAATTTTGAAATGCACTACTATATTTACCCAAATCATGCAATAAACCAAGTAATTCACATGTTTTATTAAGTCCCAATTTTGAGCCAATTATTGAAGAAAGTTTTGCAACATTTATTAAATGTTCTTCCAACGTTTGATTAATTTCTTTGTCTTCTCCTTTTTTTATATGAGCTAGATACATATATTTATCTTAATGATTTAGCAACTTGTTCTTCCAATTACTTTTAAAAAAGGGCTCCTATCTTATTATTCTATTTTTCCTTATTACCAAATGAGCCAAGTAACTCATTGTCCATTATTTAGCTAATCTTTATAAAATATTTTTCAGTTTATCAAAAATCACCTGATAAGAAATCATTTTCTTTAACCTACTATGCCGCCCTCGTCCACCAATACAGGGGCTTTTTATTTCCCTCTATAAGAGTATATAAAAGTAAGAAAAATTCTTTAAAAAATTAATATTTTTATCTTTAAAAAATAAAATGCAAAAAAACATTACGAACTAATGGAATGCGACTTACTGCCTTGGTGCCTTCGGTCTTTCTCGCATGTATTGACGTGGACTTTAACCTATTGCGCCGGGAATGATAATTCGCTTCTCAAATAAACATATCGTCCCGGCGCTAATTATTTCGTGTATCCTTTGCTACAAACAGGCCGCTCCTCCGGAGCTAATATCCGATCATGCACCTATGATGCAAGAACAAAATAATTCCATAACCTCTACGAGGTATAAAACAATCATAATTGAAACCATCATCAACAATACCTTATGCCCTGCAGGCAATAAAATAATCCAGGAAAGCTAATTTCGCATACAGGCATTTGCAATCCAGAATTCACATATAACCTGTACCCCGTAAGGGTTCAGGTATTATAGCCCTATGGGATTAAGCATCCATTTAAATTCCCCGTAGGGGATATGGAATATCTTACGGTCAGGGGCGAAAGGAAACTAAGAAATAGTCAGGAGAGAGAAGCCCCCTCTTTACGAAATAGAGAAGGGGTTGGGGGTGAGTACATGAGAAAAGGCAAAAGAACAATTAAATTACTATTGAATTACTATCGAATCCCCGCCGAGCGAAGTGAAGCGCAAATGACCCCAGACATTTCCCTCATTTTGGATACTGACGGGGCATCATTTTATACAATAGCGGCTTATATATGTTGAAGCTTTTTTGTTACCGAGTGAGTAAGCCTTCCTGAAATCAAAACACGCATCTTCGGTTTTTCCAGTGTTAACAAGTGCAATACCCTTATTGAGCCATGCATCCGGGAGCTCAGGATTAAGGTCGAGTGCCATACCGTAATCACCCGCAGCTAAATCCCATGATTTACAGGCAAAAAAGGAATTAGCCCTGTCGATATAACATTCCGGATCACCGGGATGATATTCAATGTTCTTCGTAAAAAATGATATTCCTTTAAGATTATCACCCATGGCTGAAGCCGTTCTGCCAGCCATTCTTAAAGCTTCCTTATTTTCAGGGTAGAATTCCAGAAATTTGTTTATATCCTTCATTGCCTTCTCAAATTCGCCTGTCTTTATGTAGCATTCCGCCCTGCGGATAAAGAGAGACGCATCGAGAACACCCGAGTCAATCATGCGCGAATATGAAAGGATGGCTCCAGAGGCATTCCCAGACGCCATCTGGCCTTTTGCAAGTAGTGTCAGATAATCCGTATTCCCCTTCTCAACACTTAACAGTTTCGACATTGCGGTAATTACGTCATTATAACGCTGAAATGCAAAATCCACCAGTGCTTTAGCATATACCACCCTGTTCTCGGAAGGGTAGTCTCTGGCAAGTTCTGAAGCTATCTGCTGTGCTTCATCTCTCTTGCCTGTCGAAATATTGTATTCAATCTCCTGCATTCCTGTTTCAATAACGCTATACCGTTCTGTTTTCCAGAACCGGCGCCATTCAGGAGTGTTTTCAATTCTGGTAAATGCCGGGTCGAGCATTATCTCTTTCTCACTTCTTTTATATTTTGAATTCAGGCATGATTCAAGGTAAACAGTCGATTTAGCTGCATTTCCAGCCAGTGCATAGATCCGCGCCAGTCCGTAATCTCCTGAAGAAGGTTCTATCTGGTTAGCCTGGTTGTAGTCCTTCTCGGCATCATTCAGCCTGCCAAGTTGCAGAAAGGCATCACCTCTCAATACCAGATACCTCCAGTCGGTCCCCTTTGCAATTGCTTCTGACAGAATCTGAACCGCTTCATAATTTTTTCCTGATTCAGTAAGTGCCTTAGCCTTAAGAAGATAATCAACCGGTGACTGTGAGTTGACCCCGGCACACATCACTATTGCTGCAACTGTAATCAACATCCTCTTCATTTCACCTATCCCCTTCATTATTTGGTTGGTTGTGGTGTTACTTTTGCACCCTTTTCAGTTATTACATGCACAAAGCCAGAAAGATGAAATAATTCCAGACCGGTTATGCGTCTTTCTGTAACATCGCACTGATAGAAATAGACACCTGGCGAAACAATCTTCCCTTTGTATGTTCCGTCCCATTCAATTTTCGGATTGTCGGTACGGAATATCAGCTGGCCGTTGCGGTTAAAGAGTTTAAAATCGACCTTTTCAACCAGTCCTGATGTTTTAGCTACCAGCCAGTCGTTTATTCCGTCGCCATTAGGAGTAAATACGTTCGGTATCTCATAGAAATTGCATGAGTCGACGCAGACCATCACAGATTTTTGACTCTCATTACCATTGTTGTCGAAAGCTGAAACAGCGTAGCAGCCGGCAACTATTTCACCTGGTTTATGGCGATAAACAAAAACATTTTTATCATTTATTATGTCTATCTGTGCAAGAGTCTCTTCGGTAAGCTGTTTGTAAAAAATTTTGTACCCTGCCACATCATCCAGACAACCCGGGTCTTCAAATGACCACCTGAGTGTGTTATACAGGCTGTCGCACTGTGAAGTTACAGTCAGTACCGGCGCGCAAGGAGGCTCATTATCATAAGGCACTATACCGGCAATCTGGGAGAAATTAACAAGGTTTTGAGGAAGTTGTGAATTGGCGTAGGAGCCAGTTGAGCGGACAAGATAATAATACTGCTTTCCGTTCTCGAGGCCGGTATCTGTATATGTCAGCTGATTTGTTGTTCCGACCGAATCGAACTTCATTGTCGATTCGTTGAGTCTGAAAATATCGTATGCAGAATTTATCCATGGAACATTTCTTCTGATAGTAATCCGGGCTTTCCGGTCGCCGGGTGCAATTTCGAGAAAGAGTGACGAAGCATACGAAGGCTCTCCTATCAGGAATCTGTTGCCCGGTGCATCATTATAAAGTTCAATCCTGTAAATATAACCTCTGTCGCGTGTATTAATAAGTGTATCAATGTGTGTAGTATCATTCAGGTCGGCAGTTTTTATTGAGTGAATCTGCTGGTAATTCATGCCCGAAACACCATCGGCTCTGAAGATCAGATATTCATACGGGCCGTTTGCCGGGATTGTATCGAGTCTGTCAGGCTTTTTCCATGCAAGGAAAATGGATCCCTTGCTCACATCTGTATTTCTTACACTTACATTTCTGATTACCGGTATACCCGAAACGAGGGTTGAAGTAACTTCATTTGAAGCCTTGCTCTCGGTACCGTCGGGGTAGACGGCAACGATACGGTAGGTATATTCTTTCCCAAATTGCAGGCCCTGTCCGTTGTCGGTGTCGATATATGTAACAGTTGAACTTCCTGAAACATATCCAACTTTCACGAATCCTGTTGAGGCAGGAATACCCTCGTTGCAAGAATCGGGCTGAAATGTTGAAGCACCTTCTCTGCGGTAAATACTGAACCCTGCAATTACGTTTGTTCCGTAGTTATCCCATTCAAGCCGTATAAACTTTCCTTCTGGTGAAGCGCTCAGGAGGTGAGGCGCAGGGCCAAGCACCTTTATCCTGAAATTGTCTATGTCGAACAATGAAAGATCCCTGCTGTTATCTTCCGATTTTATTATTATATCATAGGGTTGGTGACGTACATTTTCGTAGCATGTTTTCCAGAAAAACCTGGCAGATGCATATCCTGCCAGTGAATCAATTTTGCTGAAAGTGGCACTGCACCCGGGTAGGCTGAAAACTCCGGATGTTGCTTTAAGTCTTATGAAATCATCATCCTTATCGGTTGCAGTAACTATAAAATCCACTGTATCTCCTGCTTCAACGCAGAAATCTCTGAGAGTACTGTTCACCGGAGGGTGGTTTTTGGTATTGTAGACTTCAATCTGCATATCTCTTACAATCGCTCCTATTTTTTTACCATTCCGCCATTCCTGAATTTCCATTGCCACATTATATTTTCCAGTATCGGCGGGGGTATCCCAGACGAGGTCGCCTGAAATTGAGTCAACATAAAATTTATGTGTTGCTGGCGGGAAGGTGTAGTTTTCGATAGGTTTTCCGTTTTCTCTTGTGCATACAGTAAGTTGATACGATAGGCTATCACCGTCGGGGTCGAATGCAGCCGGATTGTGAATAAAAAGATATCCTTTTGCAGCCTTGTCGTATGGAGGATTAAGAAGTACTGGTGTACTGTTCTTTCCCATTGCGGGGTTCACAACAAGTTTTGTCCTTATTGAAAATACAACATTTACCGAGTTTGGTATATTCTGGACTCCATAATTGCGGTTGGGGTCCTGTACAACCACATCGTATACTCCAGGACCCGGAAAAGTATGGATAATTTTGTAGACATTTTTCCTGTAATAATTTGGAAGCATCACTATTTCAATCCTGGGAGCAATTGAAGAAGTGCCATCGCCCCATTCAATAGGAAGCTGTGGCCTGTCGGCATAACTAAGTGTATAGGTGAATGTCGTAATAGTGAATTCATAAGTAAGGTCTGACAGCTGGACATAAGTAATCTCCCCTGCCCTGTTATGGGTTGCATTCAGAGTGAGAATGAATGAACCCATCAATGCCACAACCAGCAGTAATTTTTTCATACTCAATTAATCAGAAACTCGTTTAATTTCAAACACATGCTCACGTTTCCCGGGTGTAAGTTTTACTCCCTCTTCAAATTCTCCATACCGGAAAATCAAAAGATTTGACTGATCATTATAAATATCAGCAAGGATAGCATTTTTTACTGTAAAAACCTTTGCTTTCCCGGCAGATTTATATTGCAAGTAAATATTCAACTCATTATCAGAAAGATTAATATCAGTTATAGTGAAATCCAGAGGCATTTTACCTGCCAGCAATTGTATTCTTTCTTTAAGATAACCTTCCAGTCTGGTTATTGCTTCTTTTTTGTCGCCATTTATGTCAAATACAAAAGCATTACCTTTAAGCAACTGATAATCAAGCATGAAATCATCATAATATACTCTTAGAAAAGCATTAAATGTCTTCTTCTCCTCCGAATATTCGATACTCAAAAGGGTAACGTGGACAGGATGAACCACCAACCAGAAAGCTATTAATAAAAGTTTAAACATTTATTGCTCACAGGTAATTAAAATACTTCAAAAATCACGCCATAAAAACAGATTTCAGACATAGGTAACTCTGTTTTTCAGGTAGTCTACCGTACCCACTTCAATGAAGGAGAATCCTCTTCCGCCCGAGAAATTACCGGCAAGGACAATCACGATATCATTATCGGACAGATCATGTGTTTTAACCAGTTTTCCAAGAGCTGTATGGATAAACATATCGACCGATTTCTTCTTCTCCTGATAGTCGGCATAGACCCCGTATGAGAGAGCAAGTTCCCTCATTGTTCTCTTTTTGTAGCACTGGGCAAGGATAAGTCCTCTGCCCCTGAATGCAGCCATATCTCTGATGGTACGTCCTTCAGCGGTATCAGCAATTATTCCTTTTGCTCCCACCTTCACTGATGTCTCGACAGCTATTCTGGCAAGGTGGCCTGAAATCTCACCTGCCTGTGTACCCGGCGGTATATCAAGGAATTGTTCAGTATGGTTTTCCACTTCAAGGGCAACTTTTGTCATTGTCTGTACTGCCTCAACAGGATATTTCCCGCTGGCGGTTTCGCCGCTGAGCATCATGGCATCGGTATGCGAATAGATCGCGTTTGCGATATCGCTTATCTCTGCACGTGTCGGACGAAGGTTATTGATCATTGTCTGAAGCATCTGTGTAGCAACGATAACCGGTTTCCTTCGCCGGATACATTTATTGATTATCATACGCTGAATAACCGGAACCTTCTCATATGGGATCTCAATTGCCAGATCACCCCTTGCAACCATTATCCCATAGGCTTCATCCAGAATTTCGTCGATATTGTCAACCCCTTCCTGGTTTTCTATTTTTGCAATTAATTTTATTTCGCTGCCGGCTTTCTCCAGTATTGCCTTTACATCAAGCAAATCCTGCCGGTTACGCACAAAAGAGTGAGCGATAAACTCAATATCTTCCTTTGCGGCCATCTCAATGAAGAGCCTGTCTTTAGGTGTAACTGAAGGAAGACAGATCCTGACACCCGGGACGTTCACGCTCTTCCTGGAACCGAGTATGCCATCATCAACAACTGTGCATTCGAGAGAGTTGCCCTCTTTTCCTGTGACTTTTAGTTCAATTTCGCCATCGTCAATAAGTACGGAGGTTCCCACAGGAACTTCATCTGCAAAGCCAGGGAAAGTAACACAGATATTTCCCCGCTCAGTCTTCTTCCCGGGTTCACCTGTAATCTTTACAATTTCTCCTTTTTTCAGATATATAGGGGCATCGCATATTGTTGTTCTTATCTCCGGTCCCTTGGTGTCCAGAAGAATTGCTATTTTATCGGACACCTGACGTACGTTTCTTATAATCTTAAGTGCCCCCTCCAGATCAAGGTGTGCCGAGTTGATTCTTACCACGTCCATACCTTCCTCATACAGTCCCCTGATAAACTCAGGATCACACCTCTTGTCGGATATAGTAGCAACAATTTTTGTCCTTTTCTTTTTCATCATACTTTCTTTGCTAAATGAACAATAGCTTCAACTGCAAGTAGATAGCCAAGAAGGCCGAATCCGATAATGCTTCCACGGCAGAATCTGCCCACAAGACTGTTATGCCTGAACTCCTCGCGTGCAGCAACATTTGTTATATGAACCTCAACCACAGGGCACTTTACCGCTGCAACTGCGTCAGCTATGGCAACCGATGTATGTGTATATCCGCCAGGATTAAGAATAATTCCGTCATAAGTGAACCCCGTTTCATGTATTCTGTTAATTATCTCGCCTTCAACATTCGACTGAAAATATTCAATCTCCACTGAAGGATATTTTTCTCGCAATTCAGCCAGAAAATCTTCAAATGAAGTATATCCGTATTTTTCCGGTTCCCTTTTACCCAGCAGATTAAGATTGGGGCCGTTAATTATCTGTATTTTCATTTCCGGAATATTTTTATAAAAACCTACTTAAAAAACAGTTTGTGTTTATAATGCAAAATAGCGCAAAAAATCAATAATATGTACCATTTTAATAATTTTGCATCAATGTTTTTACACCAGCGTATTGATAACGTGAACGCTGTTAAAAAGATTTTGTATGTCACCTGGAATTAACTGGAGTGATGCTGTAAGGGACTTTGAAACTTATCTCAGACTCGAAAAATCTCTGTCGTCTAACAGTATAGAAGCATATCTTCATGACATAACGAGTCTGAGGGAATATTTTTCAGGTGAAGGAAGAAACAAAAAGCCGGCTGAAATTACATACAACGATCTGCAAGATTATATACATTGGCTTAATTCAAGCAATCCCAACCCCAGAACCCAGGCAAGGATGCTCTCGGGTATAAGGGCATTTTTCAGATATCTGCTGATTGAGGGTGTCATTTCCGAGAATCCCTCAGCGCTGATTGAATCGCCTAAAATTGGATTTCATCTGCCTGAAGTTTTATCGTTAGCAGAAATTGAAAAGCTTATAGATACAATAGATCTCAGCAAGCCGGAGGGTCACAGAAACAAAGCAATTATTGAGACCCTCTATGGTGCAGGATTGAGGGTATCTGAACTGGTAAACCTAAGACTGACTGATATTCACAAAGCTGAAGGTTTCCTGGTGATTACAGGAAAAGGAAATAAACAGCGTATGGTACCGATAGGAAGCAAAGCACTGAAGGCAATAGAGCTTTATCTTGAGCAGCGAAGGCGGTTCCGGGTAATACATGATGAAAATATTGTCTTTCTTAATCGCAGGGGAAGAAAACTTACACGGGTAATGATATTTACAATTATTAAAGACCTTGCTCGGAAAGCAGGAATCAGGAAGAAGATAAGTCCTCACACTCTGCGCCATTCGTTTGCCACACATCTGATTGAAGCCGGTGCTGACCTCAGGGCTGTACAGGAGATGCTCGGACACGAATCAATCCTCACAACTGAAATATATACCCATATCGACAGGACTTTCCTGAGGGACACGCTAGTAATGTTTCATCCAAGAGCTTAGGCAGAATAATTCTATGTTGAAATAAACGAAAGGCCGTTAATTTTGTTTATATACTAAGAAATAAACAGAAAATGAATTATCTGGTAAAATTCGGAACTGAGTTGTGGACAATTTTTCTTGAGATGTCACCTTATCTGCTGCTGGGATTTTTTTTTGCCGGACTGATGCATCTTCTGTTTCCTGGTAAAAAGGTATCAAAATATCTCGGTGGTAATAATTTCAAATCGGTTCTCAACGCCTCGCTCATCGGAGTACCTCTTCCTTTATGTTCCTGCGGGGTGATACCCACAGGTCTGGCATTTTACAGGCATGGTGCGTCGAGGCCCTCAACGGTGTCATTTCTTATATCCACACCTCAGACAGGTGCTGACTCCATAATGGTCACATGGTCTTTGCTGGGGCTGCCATTTGCAATTATCAGGCCTGTGGTGGCTTTCTTGACCGGTTTGTTTGGAGGTTTACTCACAAAAAGATTATATAAAGGTGATAAAAACATTTCCAAAAATGGACCTGACAATTCCCGTGAAATACCATCCGGGTTTATTCCGAAACTTAAAGAACTATTCAGATACCCATTTGTTGAGTTCATGCAGGATATTGCCAAATGGCTGGTAATAGGTCTTTTAATTGCAGCTTTAATTTCAGTGATTGTTCCGGACAATTATTTTGCCGACAAGCTTCCAGGCAATTTTGCCGGCATGATTCTGATACTTGTGGCAGCAATTCCGGTTTATATATGTGCCACGGCGTCGGTTCCGATTGCAGCAGTGCTGATGCTTAAAGGGCTCTCGCCCGGTGCCGCACTGGTTCTGCTTATGGCAGGTCCTGCAACAAATGCTGCAACAATAACCATGATAGGCAAGGAAATGGGGAAAAAGACCCTGATAGGTTATCTGTCAGCTATAATTGTCGGGGCACTCATTGCAGGCTCAATAATTGACTATCTTTTACCTGCACAATGGTTTGTGCCATCCATTCATGCAGCCCATGCCGGACATAACCATGAGATTCTGCCTGCATGGCTGAGCACTTCATCAGCTGTTGTGCTTGTATTGCTAATACTTAATGCTCTGAGGAAAATATACCTGCCCAAAATCTTTGCCGGCATAAATCGCAAAGGCGATTCAGAGCCAGGCACTATTAATATTACAACACTCACTGTTGAAGGAATGAGCTGCAATAATTGCCGCCGGAATGTTGAAAACAGTGCCATCTCCAAAGCAGGGGTCTCTTCTGCCCGCGTAGACCTTGAAACCGGAATGGTAGAAATCAAGGGTTCGGGTTACAATGTTGATGAAATAATTAAAAGCATTGAAAGCATGGGATATCGTGTAGTTAAAAAAGATTAAAGAATCAACAATTTGGTAACAAACCATGTTAAAGATTTCGGAATTACATTTAAATATTTAACTTTGCGACTGCTTTTAAGAAAACACTTATAATTAACAATCAAACAGATATGATTATGTCAAAAACAAAAAGAGTTTACACATTCGGAAATAAGACTGCAGAAGGTAATGCAGAAATGAAGAACCTGCTTGGCGGTAAAGGAGCTAATCTTGCAGAGATGTGTCTGCTGGGACTTCCTGTTCCTGCAGGTTTTACAATCACTACCGAAGTCTGCACAGAGTATTATGCCAATAACTGCAAACTTCCCGAAGGGCTCATGGAAGATGTATGGGAAGCAATGAAGAAGACTGAAAAGATTATGGGCATGAAATACGGGGATCCGGAAAATCCGTTACTTGTTTCGTGCCGTTCCGGAGCCCGCAGGTCAATGCCCGGTATGATGGATACGGTTCTGAATATCGGCTTGTGTTCGGCAACTATACCGGGTCTGATTAAAAAGACCAATAACCCGAGGTTCGTATGGGATTCATACCGCCGACTGATTATGATGTATGCCGACGTTGTGATGGAAAAGGCAGAAGGTATTGAACCTCCTGAAGGAAAGGGTATCCGCAAGCAGCTCGACGAAATGCTTGACGAATACAAAGAGAAAAAAGGGTATAAGTCCGACACAGACCTTACAGCAGAAGACCTGAAGTACCTTGCTGAAAAGTTCAAGGAAAAAGTGAAAGAAGTATTAGGGAAACCCTTCCCTGATGATGCAAAGGAGCAGCTTATCGGAGGTATTCAGGCTGTTTTCAAAAGCTGGAATGGTAAGAAAGCTGTATCGTATCGCCGTATTGAAGGTATTCCCGACGACTGGGGTACTGCAGTCAATGTACAGGCAATGGTATTCGGTAACATGGGTGATACTTCGGCAACAGGCGTAGCGTTTACCAGGAACCCTGCAACCGGAGAAAACCAGTTCTACGGCGAATGGCTCATTAACGCACAGGGTGAAGATGTGGTAGCAGGTATCAGAACACCCAACCCGCTCAACAATGCTACAAAGAATGAGCAGAACAAGCATCTGCAGAGCATGGAAGAAGCTATGCCTGAGACCTATAAGGAGTTATGTGAGATCAGGGATATTCTCGAGAAGAATTACCGCGACATGCTCGATATTGAGTTCACCATACAGGAAGGCAAGCTTTATATGCTGCAGTGCCGTGTTGGAAAACGCACCGGTACGGCTGCCCTGAACATGGCTATGGATATGCTGGAGGAAGGTCTCATTGATGAGAAGACCGCAGTTCTAAGGCTTGATCCTGCACAGCTTGATGAACTTCTGCACCCGATATGCGACCCTGAAGAAGAAAAGAAAGTTAAACCCATTGTCAAGGGTCTGCCAGCAGGTCCGGGAGCAGCAGTAGGCAAGGTTGTATTTACTGCCAACGATGCTGTGGTATGGACTCGTAAAGGAGAAAAAGTAATTCTTCTTCGCGAAGAGACCAACCCCGAAGATGTTGAAGGTATGCGTGCAGCAGTGGGTATACTAACAGCACGCGGAGGCATGACATCACATGCTGCCCTTGTAGCCCGTGGCTGGGGTAAATGCTGTGTGGTAGGTGCAGGCGGACTGATTGTTGATGCTGAACATAAGACAGCAAAAGTTAACGGAACCAACATAGTTATTAAAGAAGGTGACGTTTTAACACTTAACGGTACCAGAGGAAACGTTTACACTGGAGCTCTGAAGCTGATGGATGCATCTGAAAATCCAAGATTCAGGGATTTCATGAAGCTGGTTGATAAATACCGCAAAATGGGTGTCCGCACCAATGCCGACACTCCAGAAGATGCAAAACTGGCACGCGATTTCGGAGCTGAAGGTATCGGCCTTTTCCGTACAGAACACATGTTCTATGGCAAAGGTTCAGAAGAGCCGCTCTTCCTGCTTCGTAAGATGATTCTCAGCAACAGTGAAGCTGAACGCCGCAAAGCCCTTGATGAACTCTTCCCCTATGTAAAGAAAGACGTTAAGGCAACTCTCGTAGTGATGGATGGCCTGCCGGTGACATTCCGTCTGCTCGACCCGCCTCTGCACGAATTCGTTCCGCAGAGCCCAGAAAAGCAGGCAGAACTGGCAAAAGCCCTTGGAATTAAACCCGAAGAAGTTGCGAAACGCGGTGAAACACTTCATGAATCGAACCCGATGATGGGTCACAGAGGTGTAAGACTGGGTATCACCTATCCGGAAATATCAGAAATGCAGATACGCGCAATATTCGAAGCTACTGCAGAACTTATTAAAGAAGGCAAGAAACCTCATCCCGAAATAATGGTGCCTGTAACCTGCGACGTGTCTGAACTCGACTTCACCAAAAAGATTACCGATAAAGTATATGAGGAAGTATGTAAGAAATACGGACTCGACAAGATAGAATACTTATACGGTACCATGATTGAAATACCGAGAGCATGCCTGCTTTCGGACAGGATGGCTAAAACGGCTGAGTTCTTCTCATTCGGTACAAATGACCTTACCCAGATGACATTCGGATTCAGCCGCGACGATACCGGAGCTTTCCTTCACGACTATCTCGACAAAAAACTGTTACCTGCAGATCCCTTCCAGACAATAGACCAGGATGGTGTAGGTCAGCTGGTTAAGATGTCAGTAGAAAAAGGCCGTGCTACCAGACCAAGCCTTAAGATAGGAATATGCGGCGAACAGGGTGGTGACCCTGCTTCAGTGGAATTCTGCTACAAGACCGGACTTACATACGTAAGCTGCTCACCATTCAGAGTTCCTATTGCACGTCTGGCAGCAGCACAGGCTTCAATAAAATATACCCGCTAAGAGGTTGTTTGTTTCAATAACACTGTAATGTCCCGGCAGAAAGACCGGGACATTTTTTTTAAACGGGCAATATTTTGTAGCTTTAGGGCTCATTATCAAAAGAAAATGATTACAGCATACGACCTTGCCCTATACGGAATAACCGACGTCAAAGAGATCATTTACAATCCTTCATATGATCTGCTGTTCAGAGAAGAGACCCGTGAGGATCTGGAAGGATATGAAAGAGGAGTAGTAACGAATACAGGCGCAGTGGCTGTCGACACAGGTATTTTTCATGGGCGGTCACCCAGAGATAAATTTGTGGTTCTTGACGACACAACGCGCGACACAGTATGGTGGAAATCGGAGCGTGCACTTTCATCCGATAACAAACCAATCAGCGAGGAGGTGTGGGAGTACTGCAAAAACCTGTCGGCCAGGCAGCTCTCCGGGAAAAGACTTTTTATAGTAGATTGTTTCTGCGGTGCCAACGAAAACTCAAGGCTAAATGTAAGGTTCGTAACAGAAATTGCATGGCAGGCACACTATGTCAAGAACATGTTCATCAGACCGACAGAAAATGAGCTGGAAGGTTTTAAGCCCAACTATGTTGTCCTCTGCGCCTCGAAAGCCAGAAATCCTATATGGAGAATACAGGGTCTTAATTCCGAAAATTTTATACTCTTCAACCTTACAGAAAGGATGACTCTTATAGGAGGAACATGGTATGGAGGGGAAATGAAAAAGGGTATCTTTTCGGTAATGAATTATTTTTTGCCCTTAAAAGGGATCGCATCCATGCATTGCGCTGCCAATGTTGGTAAAAAAGGTGATGTCGCACTATTTTTCGGTCTGTCGGGTACAGGCAAAACAACCCTTTCAACCGATCCTGAAAGGGCTCTGATAGGTGACGATGAGCATGGCTGGGATGATGACGGAATCTTCAACTTCGAGGGAGGATGCTACGCAAAATGTATTAACCTCCGGAAAGAATATGAACCTGATATATACAATGCCATTAAAAGGGATGCTCTGCTCGAAAACGTGGTTGTACGTCCCGACGGCTCCATTGATTTTGATGATACTTCAAAAACTGAGAACACAAGGGTCTCCTACCCTATTTACCATATTAAAAACATCGTAAAGCCTGTATCAAAGGCCGGACATGCGAAGACTGTGATATTTCTTACAGCAGACGCTTTCGGGGTTATGCCACCGGTAAGCAAACTCAACAGAGGTCAGACAATGTATTATTACCTGAACGGCTACACGGCAAAAGTTGCGGGTACAGAGAGAGGTATAAAAGAGCCAGTCCCTTCATTCTCCTCATGCTTCGGAGCTGCGTTTTTAATGCTCGACCCTGTTATTTATGCCAGAGAACTGACAAAGAGAATGGAACATCATAATACCAGTGCATGGCTGGTAAATACCGGGTGGACAGGAGGACCATACGGGATAGGGAAAAGAATTGATCTACCTTCAACAAGAAAAATAATTAACGCTATACTCGACGGTTCGATACTTAGTGAAAAGTTTTATACCATTCCAATATTCAACCTGAGTATACCTGCTCATGTTGAAGGAGTTGATGATAGTCTTCTCGATCCGAGAAAGAGATGGGAATCGGCAGAAAAATGGGAATCGGCAGCAAAAGAACTGGCAGCAAAATTTATACAAAATTTCACCCGCATATCTTCTGATCCTGAAATTCAAAAACTCACCCAATATGGTCCGGTGATACAATAAAGTTATTAGCTAACTTTGAAAAACTTTTTCTTGCCATGAACATATTATATATTCTCCTGGCAATTGCGGGAGGTTATCTGCTTGGCTCCATACCAACTGCAATATTGGCATCAAAGCTTTTTCACGGTATCGACATCAGGGAACACGGAAGCGGTAACGCAGGAGCAACAAATGTTATAAGAGTACTTGGCTGGAAGACAGGCATTCCGGTATTAATAGTTGATATTGCCAAGGGATGGCTTGCTGCTTCATTACCAGTTTTTTTCAGTCTGGCTGACAGAGGCAGCAGTACCATGGTAAACTTTCAGATTCTGACCGGCGTGGCTTCTATAGTTGGACATATCTATCCGGTTTTTGCAGGTTTCAGAGGCGGGAAAGGGGTGGGTTGTACTGTAGGTACTCTGCTTGCCCTTAACCCCTTGCTGACTCTTGTTTGCATCGGGGTTTTTCTTGCCATGCTTTTCATAACAGGCTATGTATCTGTATCTTCAATGAGTTTTGGAATAGCCTTTCCGGTGCTGCTCTTCACAGTTTTTGATACACCTTCAACTGTCTTTAAGATATTTTCCATATTAATTGCTGTAACACTGATAATAACACACCGTTCGAACATTCGCAGGCTTTTGAAAGGGGAAGAATCAAAATTTATAGGTAAAAAGAAAAAGAATCTGGAAAATTGATAACTGACTGTCTATTGTGATATATTACCCCAATTTGTTTCTCCTTTTAGCGTAAACTGACCCCCCTTTTTATTTCATTTTAGCATAAACTGCCCCCTCCTTTGTATTTCATTTTAGCTTAAACAGACCCCCCCCTTTGTATTTCCCCCCACGGAGGAAAATTATTGTAATAATCTGTTTTTCAAATATATTAGAATTTTTAGCAATACACTTTTAATGTCATCTGGCATTATCCAGAGGTTTAGGCGGCAAGCCCCCTCTTTACGAAGTAGAGAGGGGGTTGGGGGTGAGTACATGCTTTTTTCAGGACGAAACAACTTTTTTAAATGTAATTTCAGACCCGGTTCAGAACTGTTCCAGTATTGCTATTCGTTTTTCTATCGGCGGATGTGTTGCAAAGAGTGATGCAAAAGGTGAGGCATGTTCTTTTTTAAGTCCCAGTTGGGGGTTTTCAATAAACATCTGAGCCACATCGGCTCTCTTAACTGCTTCTATTGTAGGATCCTGTGATACTTTTCTGAGAGCTGAGGCGAGTGCCAGGGGACGTTTGGTCAGTTCGGCAGCACCTGCATCGGCAAGGTACTCCCGCTTTCGCGAAATGGCAAACCTGATAAGCATTGCAATAAAATATCCTATTATTGCCAGCACGAGGGCTACCAGTATTGCTATACCTGCCCCTCCGCCCTTTTTTCCTCCTCTGCTGCCAATCGATGAATAGCGCAACGAACGGAAAATTGCCTCGGCAATGAAGGCAAAAATGCCTACAAAAACAATCGAGATAATCAGCAAACGAACGTCGCGGTTGCGGATATGGGTCAGCTCATGGGCAATCACAGCTTCAAGCTCTTCGTCGGTAAGTTTGTTGATGATACCTCTTGAAAGCGAGATGGTGTAGGTGCGGTCGTCAATGCCGCTGGCAAAAGCATTAAGGGAGTCGTCTTCGATAATATTTACTGCCGGCATCTTCATCCCAACTGCGATACATAGATTTTCGACAAGATTATAAACTCTTTTGTTTTCTTTCCTTTCGAGAGGTTTGGAACCTGTTGCAGCCCGAATCATTGCCGAATGGGAGAAATAAGCCACAATAAACCAGATAATTACTCCTGCGGTTATGAACGGGAAAACCCTCAGGAAACTATTGTTTACATCTGCAATAGTCATCTGACTCTCTTTCTGCAGTGAAATGATAAAGAAGAAAAGCCACGTGAGGGCGTACAGAATGACTGGAAACATAATCAGTAAAAGCACAGATCTCGTATTATTCTTCCAGATCTGGCTCTGAAGACCAACGTATTTCATAATATCAGAACTGTATCTTTGGTGGCTGTTCTATGGTAGCCCTCTGTTCTCCCAGTTCAAACATCATCTCGCGTTTGAAATTAAAGAGTGCAGCGATGATATTTGAGGGGAATGTTTCCACTGCCACATTAAGCTCTTTTGTTGCCGAATTAAAGAATCTGCGGGCGGCAGCCAGCTTGTTCTCAACATCCGAGATTTCATTCTGGAGGTCCATAAAATTCTGGCTTGCTTTAAGGTCGGGGTAGGCTTCAACCGAAACACGTAAAGCCTGCAAGGCAGCCGAGAGTCTGTTTTCAGCTTCTATTTTTTCATTTATTGTGGTGGCTTTCATTGCATTGGCGCGGGCTTCGGTTATTTCGGTGAGCACGCCCCTTTCATGAGCCATATAGCCTTTTACCGCATCAACTAGCTGTGGAATCAAATCATGTCTCTGTCTTAACTGTACATCAATGTCGGCAAAAGCCTGTTCCCTGTTATTCCTTAACCTGACCAAACGGTTATAGATGGAAACAGCCATCAGGAAGAGGATAAAAATTATTGCCAGAAATACTATAAGAATAATCATTTTTTCTAAAATTTTAGTTATAAATAATCATTGAATTATCTAAGCAAAAATACAAAATATTTTGTGAAAAAGCAGGGATTCAATTTAAGAGACGGTTGTGATTACCAAAAATAAAGATTTTATAAGCTATCAACAGGTTGTAGCTACGCTGCTTATATTAATATATGATAACTGACCCCCCCTTTGTATTTCTTTTTAGCATAAACTGACCCCCCTTTGTATTTCCTTGCGTAACACTTGACCCCCCTTTTGTATTTCCCCCCACGGGGGGAAAATTATAGTAATAATCTGTCTTTCAGATATATTTGAATTCTTTGCAATACGCTTTCAATGTCATTTTTAACTTCTTCATTACTAAACCTTAACACTTTTAAACCTGTATTTATTAAATATTCATCTTTTTCTTTATCGTATTGTTTTCTGTATTTGTGTATTTCACCGTCAATCTCTACCGCCAAATTCGCCTTGTCACAGTAAAAATCTATAATATACATTCCATAGGGATGCTGCCTGCGGAAATGAAATCCTCCCAACTGTTTATTCTTTAGCTTTCCCCAAAGTAACTTCTCAGCATCTGTCATATTTTTTCTCAATTCACGAGCTTTACTTTTCGTGTTCATATCAGCCCCATGATTAGCCTTGCTCTTATTTATTATTCTCAAAAAAGTCATAAGTTTTAAATTAAATGACTAGGAATATTTTTACCAAAATAATTTATTTTTAGTGAAATATCTATTCGCAATTACTGTTTCAAGTCCTTTTAAGCTTTCCCCCCTGGGGGAAACGGGAAAGGGGGTCATTACTATATAAATAAACGGGAAGGGGGATTCAACGGTGTAAACAAAAAAGAGGCTTTTCAGACAGCCCCGAACTGTTTTTTATTCAGACGCTATTTAAAATATTTGTATATTTCTTTCCTTATTAAAAAAGGAAATTAATACATCACAGAATTAAAAAATTATGATTAACAGTTAAATCTAAGCATATGGAAAAAAGTATTAAAGGTACCCGCACCGAGCAGAATCTCCTTAAAGCATTTGCAGGAGAATCACAGGCAAAAAACCGTTATGAGTTTGCTGCTAAAGTAGCACGCGAAGAAGGTTATGAACAAATTGCTGCCATCTTCATGGAAACAGCTGCACAGGAGCAGAGCCATGCAAAAAGATTCTTCAGTTACTTAGAAGGCGGCATGGTTGAGATAACAGCTTCCTATCCTGCAGGAAAAACAGGCACCACTGCAGAAAATCTGGAACATGCTGCTGCAGGAGAACATGAGGAATGGAGTCATCTCTATCCCGAATTTGCCCGTATTGCCGAAGAAGAAGGCTTCAAACAGATTGCCACACTCTTCAGAATGATAAGCGTTTCGGAACAGGGACATGAGGAAAGATATCTGAAACTTCTTGATAACCTGAAGAAAAACAGAGTCTTCGAAAGGGAAGAAAAGGTCTTCTGGTATTGCAGAAAATGCGGATATATTCATTATGGCAACAAAGCACTCAAAAATTGTCCTGCCTGCGGACATCCACAGGCTTATTTTGAAATAAAATCTGAAAACTATTAAATATCAAACATATATGAATTTACAATATAGAATTTTCCTGGTTGTCTTTATTTCGCTTTTCCTGTTCAGTTGCCATAACAAGGATACAGGAGAGCCGAGAAACCTTGCTGTTATTGCAAAATCAACATATTCAGGAAGGCAATTGACTTCGCTCACCGCACTGAGTGACGGAATAATTCTAACACCCGATGCCGGTCCGCGCTTCAGGCCACCTTTTGTCACACTCCGCCCCGGCTCACAATGGGTTCAGTATGAATGGGAAGTTCCCGTAACAGTAAAGGAGATTCAGGTATTCTGGTGGACCGACCAGAACAGAATAAAAGTTCCCAAATCGTGTATAGTAAAATACAAAAGCGGAGAAGAATACATTCCTGTCAAAAACCAGTCAGGTCCGGAAATGAAAGAAAGGGAGTTCAATAAAGCAACATTTGACGAGGTAAAGACAACAGGGCTCAGGCTTGAAATCGAAACAGACAGTGCCTCTGCGGCAGGGATACTCGAATGGGCAGTGTACGCCTCTCCCTCGACACCCATAATGCCGCCCCTTGTCAATGCAGGCGATGACAGAACAGTGCTTATTACAACAAAAACTTACCTGTCAGCAGAAATAAAGTCGGTTGATCCTGTAAAGAAAATGACATGGAAGAAAGAATCAGGTCCTGGTATCGCCACCTTTGAAGACCCTTCCTCGGCAGTGACCACAGCAACATTTGACAAAGTCGGAGATTACGTTCTCTCGTTCACTGCCGCAACCTCCGGATCCAGAAAATCCACCGCACAGGTAAGGGTAAAAGTGATTGATCCTCCCCCTGCAAAGAAGCTCGAAGCTATTTATACAACTCCATATAAGGTCAACAGCCCCCTCTGGAGTGCCCGTATGAAAGCCATTATCGTAAACTGGATTCCTCATTGCATCAGAATGATAGAAAGGACCGACCTGAAAATAGGTCAGGGCGGGCTCGACAATTTCATTGAAGCTGCAAAGGCATTGCAGGGAAAGCCGCATGAGCGCCACAAAGGCTATGTATTTTCAAATGCATGGGTACACCAGACTATTGAATCAATGTCGTATGCATTGATGGTTGACCCTCAAGGTGATAAGCAGATAATTGCCGCTCAGGAGCAGATGAAAAAGACACTTGAGAAATGGATTCCCATTATTCTTGCCGCACAGGAACCTGACGGATATATCCATACAGCCTGGACGATTCGTGACACAGCACGCTGGAAGAGCAGATGGGCGCCTGAGACAAGGCCAAATCACGAAGGCTATGTGCAGGGGTACTTCCTCGAATCTGCAATTGCTCACTATATTGCAACCGGAGGAAAAGACACACGACTCTATGATGCTGCAAAGAAGTGTGCTGACTGCTGGGTGAACAACATAGGACCAGGCAAGCAGGAATGGTGGGATGAACATGAGGAGATGGAACAGGCTCTAATCCGCTTCGGTAGGTTTGTCAACATGGTTGAGGGTAACGGCATGGGCGACAAATACATTGAACTCTCAAAGTTCCTGATGGACTGCCGTAAGGGTGGAAATGAATACAGCCAGAGTCATGTGCCAGTTATCCAGCAATATGAAGCAGTAGGCCATGCTGTGAGAGCAGCATATCTTTACTCTGCAATGGCAGACATAGCTGCCGAGAAAAATGACCCTGACTATCATTCAGCTGCCATGTCGTTGTGGGATAACATCGTCAACAGAAAATATTACATAACAGGCGGTATCGGAAGCGGTGAGACATCGGAAGGTTTCGGACCCAACTATTCACTCCGCAACAATGCATACTGCGAATCGTGTTCGAGTTGTGGTATGATATTCTTCCAGCATAAGATGAATCTTGGCTGGCACGATGCAAAATTCGCCGATATCTATGAAGAAACAATATACAACGCTCTTCTGGGTGCGCTCGACCTTGAAGGCAAAAATTTCACCTATACCAATGAACTTAATTCTTCGCGGTCGAGGTACGACTGGCATGTATGCCCGTGCTGTGTGGGCAACATACCGAGAACTCTTTTGATGATGCCATCTTGGACATACACAAAAAGTGATGATGGACTGTATGTAAATATGTTCTTCGGCAGTACGGTTAAGGTCGGAAAAGTAGCAGGCACAGATGTTGAAATGGTTCAGGAAACAGATTATCCATGGAGTGGAAAGGTAAAAATTATAGTCAATCCCGTTGAACCAAAGAGTTTTTCACTTTTTATAAGGATACCCGACCGGAAAACAAGTGAACTCTATTTCCCTGTTCCTGAGGTAAAAGGTTATAAAACGTTGAAAGTAAATGGTGAATCTATAAATCCACCGGTTATAAAAGGTTATGCCGAGATTAACCGTGAATGGAAAGCCGGTGATATTGTGGAGGTTGAGCTTCCGCTTGAGGTTCAGACTGTAACGGCTGATGAAAAGGTTGAAGCTGACAGGGGCAGGGTGGCTCTAAAATACGGGCCTCTTGTATACAATGTTGAGGAGATAGACCAGAAAGATATTCACCAGCCCATTGGCAAAGGTCCTCTCTCTACAGAATGGCGAGGGGATCTACTTGGTGGTGTGATGGTTATAAAAGGTACATGGGCCGACGGGTCACCCCTTCTGGCTATTCCTAATTATGCACGTAACAACCGTAATCCGATTCCGGTAACAGAATACAAAGAAGGCTCTATTGTATGGATAAAGAGAGAGTAACTGATACTCCTGACGGTCACAAGATGCTGGATCTGATCAGGAAGAGGCAGAGTGACAGGAAATACACAGGGCAGGCCGTTGAGAAGGAAAAGCTTGAGCGCATCCTCGAAGCAGGGCGGCTTGCCCCGTCGGCCTGCAATGCCCAGCCCTGGAAATTTATCGTGGTTGACGATAGCAAGCTACTCAGCCAGCTCTCGGAGGCAGCCTCTGGCAATCTTCCAGGCATGAACTCCTTTGCAGCCCAGGCACCGGTTCAGATTGTAGTGATAAGGGAGAAACCAAACCTGCTGTCGAAAATAGGCTCCACAATTAAAGACAAAGATTACTCTCTGATAGATATTGGCATTGCAGCCGCGCAGATATGTCTTCAGGCAGCTGCAGAAGGACTTGGCTCATGCATGCTGGGATGGTTCGATGAGAAAAAAGTGAAGAAGATACTCGGAATACCAGCATCAAAGCGGGTCGAACTCATCATTACAATAGGTTACCCTGCCGGGCCTACACGTGAGAAGAAGCGAAAGCCTCCTGAAGAGGTTATATCGTACAACAGGTACTGAACTACCTGAGTTCAGCCAGTGCTTCTTTCATCCTTTTCACCGCTTCAATAATATCCTCATCAGAAGCGGCATAAGATATTCTTATACACGTCGGAGCACCGAACGCCGTACCTCCGACAACTGCTACACGGGCTTTGCCGAGAAGATAAAGTGCAAGGTCGTCGGGGTTATTAATGATAGTGTTACCATCGGTTTTACCGATAAAATAGCCAATATCTGGCATAACGTAAAAGGCCCCCTGGGGTATCCTCACCTTCATTCCCTTTATCTCTGCAAGCAGTGAGCATATAAGGTCGCGGCGGCGCATAAATGCCAGTCTCATCTTCTCCCTGTCGTCTCCTCTGCTCTGAAGAGCTGCCAGAGCAGCCCTCTGTGCAATAGTACAAACACCCGAAGTAATCTGACTCTGAAGCTTGTTGCATGCCTTTGCAATCCAGAGCGGAGCACCTATGTAACCTATCCTCCATCCCGTCATGGCATAAGCTTTCGACACTCCGTTGACAGTAATGACACGGTCGTATATGAAATCAAACGAAGCCATGCTCACATGCTTCTGCGAAAAGATAATGTGTTCATAAATTTCATCGGAGATAACAAAAAGATCTTCATGCTTTTCGATCACCTTTGCAATCTTCTCCATCTCATCGCGGGTATAAACCATACCTGTGGGGTTCGAGGGTGAATTGAAGATAAGCAACCGCGTTCTTGCACTGATAGCCTGCTCAAGCTGGGCGGGACTCATCTTGAAATCGTCTTCGAGAGAAGTATGAATTACCACCGGTTTACCGCCTGCAAGAACCACCTGGTCGTAGTAACTCACCCAGTATGGTGCAGGAATGATAACCTCTTCTCCAGGATTAACAAGTGAAAGGATAACATTTGCAAGTGAATGCTTTCCACCAGCCGATACAATTATCTGTTCAGGCGAATAACGGAGTCCGTTTTCTTCGAGAAACTTTCTGGATATGGCTTCCCGCAGGTCTTTATATCCCGGAACGGGAGGATACTTTGTATAATTATCGTCTATTGCCTTCTTTGCTGCCTCTTTGATGTCGGAAGGAGTATAAAAGTCTGGCTCTCCCAGACTGAGGTCAATAATATCCAATCCCTGGGCTTTAAGCTCGCGGCTTTTCTGCGCCATTGCCAGAGTCTGCGACTCTGCCAGTGCCATTACTCTGTCGGAAATATATTCTTTCATTGAAATTAAATTAGTTGTTAATTATTTTACGATAATAGTACTCCCCTATCCCTGTCTGCAGTCAAATCTATCTGGTTTGTAATAAAATGTTCTCATCTCGTTCTTCTGATAGAGCCAATTTCAGTTAACTTTTTGAAAAGGCTTGTATTTAAAAATAATATTTCAATAGTCACCACTATGTAATCGTCAACCAAATGTAAAAACTTAAAATCAATTTAAAAAGCAACTGCTTTTCCTTAAGAAAAATAGTTTGCTTTCTGAAAAGAAAGAGTTAGGTTTGTATTGAAATTCAATATGAACAGCTATGGAAATTTTACGCGATATCCTTCTGGTTACCATTCCTTCTCTGATTGTTTTTTTTACAGCATATTTTCTGCTGAGGAATCTGATAAAAAATGATCAGGATAAGAGGAAGCAGGAAATAATTTTACAGAGCAACCGTACAATAACTCCGATCAGGCTTCAGGCATATGAGCGATTGGTTCTCTTTCTCGAGAGGATTTCGCTCGAGTCGCTCATTATTAGAGTTCACAGTCCGGGTATGACTGCTGCGCAGCTGCAGGCTAACCTGTTAACCACAATAAGAAGTGAGTTTGAGCATAACCTGTCGCAGCAGATATACGTAAGTCCGCAGGCATGGGAAGTGGTTAAGAATGCCCGTTCGAACATTGTGAAGCTGATTAATACTGAGTTCGAAAAGCTTCCTGAAAATGCAACAGGTATTGATTTCAGCCGCAAACTGCTTGAAAAGGTTATGGAGCTGGAGAAAGAGCCTACAAAAGCTGCGGTTGAATTCGTAAAGAGTGAAGCTGCACGACTAATAATGTAGTCACAGCAGCTCCACACTCCTCTTCACAAACCTGCTCAGGTCCTCTCCTTTCAGCATATTATTGGCAAGAAGTGCGAGGTCTATTAACTGCCGTACAAGTTTATTCCCCGAGCTATATTCAGCCAGTTTGTCGTTCCGTTCCTTTTCTTTCTTCTCAAGTTCTTCCTTCATTTTTTTAAGGTCATCCTTCTCGAACTGTCTTATCTCTTCTTCCTTCTTGTTCTTATGTTCTTTCTCGAGGAACTCAATCTGCTCCTTAAGCTTTGACTTTTCCTCACTGTTCTGCTTCAGAAACTCACCGAGCATCTTGCTCACATCATCTGAAATTCTTGTTATAAGAGGGTGATTACCGTTTAGAACCAGACTGTAGCTGTCGGGCATATCACCGTAAAAACTGAAAACACCACCAACCTGCGACATATCCTTCATCCTTCTCAAATACTCTGAGCGGGTAATCAGCACGGGTGCGTCAGTCTCGTCGAGCGATTCAAAAACTACAACAAAATTCTCATCTGGTTTAATTTGCCCTTTGAAGACAGCCTTTAGATCATCCATCTGTTCCTGGGTAAGCTTTGATTTTTTCTCCTCACCCTTTTGAATGAGTTTGTCTATCACATCGGCATCGACCCTTGCAAACCTTGAATTCTTAAACTTTCCTTCGAGGAAATTTATCAGATGGAGATCGAGTTGTCCATCAAGCAGAAGGACATCGTAACCTTTTTCCTTTGCCTTCTCGATGTAAGCGTACTGGTCGTGTTTATCGGTAGAATAGAGGTAAACAAGCGTTTTAAATTTATCAGTCTGCTTTTCTTTTATTTGTTTTTCGTATTCATCGAATGTAAAATATTTTCCGTCAGTGTTTTTGAAAAGTGCAAACTTTGATGCCTTCTCGTAAAACTTTTCGTCGGTGATCATGCCATACGAAATGAAGAGTTTCAGATCGTCCCATTTCTTCTCGAACTCTTCTCTGTTTTTATTAAATATCTCCTGCAGGCGGTCAGCTACTTTTTTAGTTATATGGGATGATATCTTCTTAACGTTGGAATCGCTCTGCAGGTAACTTCTTGAGACATTCAGGGGAATATCAGGTGAGTCAATAACTCCATGAAGGAGAGTCATGAATTCAGGCACAATGCCTTCAACCGAATCAGTCACAAAAACCTGGTTACAGTAGAGTTGTATTTTGTTCTTCTGTATGTCAAAATTGCTTTTTATCCTCGGAAAATAGAGTATTCCTGTCAGTTTGAACGGATAGTCAACGTTGAGATGAATGTAGAACATAGGTTCTTCGCTGCCCGGATATAGTTCCCTGTAAAAATTTAAATAGTCTTCATCCTTCAGTTCTGCTGGTTTTCTTGTCCAGGCAGGTTTGGTGTTGTTTATGATTCTGTCCCTGTCTGTTTCGACATATTTTCCGTCTTTCCACTCTTTTTCTTTTCCGAAGGCAATCTCTATGGGAAGGAATTTGCAGTACTTTTTCAGTATCTCCTCAATGCGGTCTTCCTCGAGGAATTCCTTTGAATCGTTGTCGATATACAGGATTACATCGGTACCGCGCGAAGCTCGTTCGGCATCTTCAATTGTGAACTCAGGGCTTCCGTCACATGTCCATTTTACTGCCTGCGCACCTTCCTGCCACGATCTGGTTATTACTTCCACCTTATCGGCAACCATGAACGATGAATAGAAACCAAGCCCGAAATGTCCGATAAGGTTGTTAGCCTGGTCTTTATACTTTGCAAGGAAATCGTTGGCACTCGAAAAGGCTATCTGGTTAAGGTATTTGTCGAGTTCTTCAGCTGTCATGCCCACACCGCTGTCCGATACTGTTAAAGTCTTTTTCTTTTTATCGAGCTTAACCCTGATAGTAAGGTCACCGGGATCCTGTTTAAACTCTCCCGCATTGTAAAGTACTTTCAGCTTCTGTGTGGCATCAACGGCATTGGAGATAAGCTCCCTGAGGAAAATTTCATGGTCGGAATAAAGAAACTTCTTGATAATGGGGAAAATGTTTTCAGTGGTAACTCCGATTTTTCCTTTCTGCATAACGAAAGCTTTTTGGGTTGGACATAAAAATCATCCATCTTTTTGCAAAAGATATGCCGCAGAAAAAAACTGACAAATAGTCACACCAGAATCTGGCTCAGAGCCCTGGTTACAGAGCACAGGGTACAATATGCGAAGCGAAGGACCGCAAAGTGGGAGGACACAGCAGAGAGCATCTTGCAGATGATAGTTCAATGATGATTATCAGAAATAATGGGGGAACTTAAAACGGGCAATAAAAAGAACTACCAGAGAAAAAGCAAGAAAAATAAAAAAGACAAGAAGTGATATGTTTCTTCTCTTGCGATATATTTTCAGGTTATGTTCGCTTATGTGCTTTTTGACTGCGTTATGTACCCTCAGAACCATATTTGAGTTCCTGGGAATAAACGAATCGACATTGAATCTCAACTGTTTCGAAGCTTCTTCCATCCTTTCAGGACTGACCACAAGCAGGATGCCTGTTTCGGGATTTGTGGTTCTGATTCTGCTAATAAGCTCATCAGTAACCTGATAGTTATCCTTTGAGTCGTGTATTCCGATAATAACAATTTTGCATACTTTTTTTGATTTCTCACCGGAGAAGAGCTTAAGCAGATCGTCTTCATTATGTGATACCGTTACCTCATATCTGGTTGTGTCAGAAAAGCGCTTTTTTAAATCCTCTGCAAAAGTTCTGTGGTCGTCGAGGCAGAAAATATGTGTTTTACTGGAAGCAGCCATAGTCTATCATTTGATAATCAAGTTACTCATTTTTTCTTATTTTTAATATCAATATCCTCTTTCAGCTTCCACAACCCTTCCTTATCGAGATAATAGGCATCGAATGAAAAGTCCGGACCGTAATACTGGCGGTTATTTTTAAATTCAGGTGAAAACGGCGAAAGGTGGTCGAACACAATCAGTGTATCTGCTTCGAATTTCATTGACATCACAGCAGTTGCTGCATATTCAAAGATAATCCGCCTTACTCTATTCTTACCATCAGTGATACATGGTATTCCGAAAACAGGTTTGCCTTCAGGAGTAAATTTCAGTGTTTCAATAATTTTTCTTGTAATATAAGGATTGCCATAGTCAATTGCGAGAAGGATATAGCATTTTTCATCTTCATAAACAAAAGGTCTCACATCGTAATAGATAGCACCATACCAGTTATCAATCTGATAGATTGCATTTTCATCAGGAGGTGTTTCCTGATAATCACGGCTCAGAAAATGGACCATATGGGGTTTGTTCTTATCTGGGCGGTAGATGAAGTAACAGTAGTATTTATTTTTTCCATCCGCAGAAATGACATTCCATGTAAGCAATTTCAGGAGTGAATCGGAGGAAGTTATTTGTCCGAGATAGCGCAAGTCGGAGAAATGATGGTTAAAGACGGTATCGGAGGCGACATAGGAATCGAGCGTTTGTCTTATTGAATCCACTATGATCAGTTTCTGTTCCGACGGAATGTTCTGCCGGATTCTCAAAAACTGTTTTTCAAGTATCGTTAATATGGAATCCTGTGCAATACCTGGATATGAAAGGATAATAAACGATATGACTATCAGCCCTCTTATTACCGTTTGCATCCTGATGTGTTTTTGTACGCTGTTTCTATGAGTGCAAGGAGTTTTTCGCATGCTTCTTTTATTTCCTCTTTTGTTATGACGAGTGGTGGTGCTATTCTGAATGCTGTGGGGGAAAAGAGGAAATAATCCAGAATCAATCCGTATTCCGGAGCGTGTGAAATTATATAGCCGGTCATTTCACTGTCTCCGGTTTCCACTGCAAGAAGCAGTCCGTCACCTCTTATTTCTTTAACGGCTTCGTGGTTCAGATATTCTCTGAAGAGAGCAGATTTTTCCTGAACCTGCTCAATGAGTTTTTCATTTATAATCACCTCCAGAGATGCTAGTCCAGCAGCGCAGCAAACAGGGTGTCCGCCGAAGGTTGTAATATGACCCAGCGGCGGGTTGTGGGTAAGTGATGACATAATTTCTTTCGAAGTGATGAATGCTCCCAGTGGCATACCTCCTCCGAGGGCTTTTGCAAGCACAAGTATGTCGGGAACCACTCCGAATTTCTCAAATGCGAACATCTTCCCCAGTCTACCAAAGGCTGTCTGAACCTCATCGAATATTAAGAGTGTACCTGTTTTGGTGCAGCGGTTACGCAGCTGTAAAAGAAAATCATTTTCAGGATAAATTACACCTGCTTCGGCTTGAACCGGTTCGGCAATTACACATGCTGTTTTCTCATCAATAATGCTGAGCGATGATATATTATTAAAAGGTATATGATGCACACCGGGCAGTAAAGGTCTGAAAGCTCTCTTAAGGTGCTCGTTGCCTGTAACACTCAGCGAGCCGTGTGTACTTCCGTGATAGGAATTTGTGAATGATATAATCCGGCTCCGGCCTGTATATCTTTTAGCAAGCTTGAGTGCGCCTTCCACTGCCTCGCTTCCGGAGTTGACAAAATAGCAGTTATTCAGGGTTTCGGGAAGAAGTGATATCAGCTTTTCTCCATATCTCACCTGGGGGTTCTGTATCAGTTCGCCGTAAACCATCAGGTGCATGTGGAATTCAATTTGTTTTTTAACTGCCTCAATCACATGGGGGTGACAATGACCTGTATTGCTTACCGAGACGCCAGATATCAGGTCGATATATTTTTCCCCTGATGGGCCGTACATATAAATACCCTCAGCCTCCTTTATCTCCAGAAGTAGCGGGGAGCCTGAAGTCTGTCCAAGCAGTTCAAGAAAAAGTTGTCGGTTTGTGAGCATATCAGGGTAAAAAGTTACCTGGCCATTACATTAAGGTCGCCCAGAAGCATGTCTCTGAATGATTTCCCCACCGGAATGCTGACGATATTTTCACCCACTTTCAGGTCGAGAGAGTTATCTTTTATTGTCTGGATCATATTTTTATTGACTATGTAGGATCTGTGCACTCGTACAAAGGAACCTGAGGGGAGGTGATTTTCGATGGCCTTCATTGTAAAGTGAATTGTAAAACGGTCATCTTTGGTGGAGAGCGTTACATAATTTTCGAGAGCCTCGACGTAGATTATATCCTTAATTTTTATTTTAACCAGTGATGAACCCTTTTTGATGAAAATTTCTTCCTCTTCGGCCGGGTTACCTGACTCTTTCCGTGCATAATATTTAATAACCTTGTCAATAGCTTTGCAGAACCGTGCGTATGTTATTGGTTTGACAAGGTAGTCAACCACATTCATATCGAATGCTTTTCTGGCGTAAGCTTCGGAAGATGTAACGATAATTATGTTGGGAGGGAACTCCAGACTGCCTATAAAATCGAATCCGTCCATTTCGGGCATCTGGACATCTAGGAATACAAGTTCGATATCATTTCTTCTTGAGATATCATTGCGTGCCGATATTGAGTCGTTGTAAACTCCCATAAGGTTCAGTGATGAGTTTTTCTTTACAAAACCTTCAAGGAGTTTACAGCTCACCTTATCGTCATCAACAATGATACAGTTAATCATTAAGTCAGGTTAATTTTTTATCAAAAATCAAAAATAATAAAAATGAACAATATCATAGTAAAATGAATAAAAAAAACCCCTGACGATTCTGTCAGGGGCCAGTCACCTCATTTAAGTTTCAGATTAGAGACCTTTATTCAATGCGGGAGCTGGTTTAAACTTCACAACTTTCTTTGCGGGAACATTCAGCTTAGCGCCAGTACGAGGATTACGTACAACCCTTGCACTTCTCTTAACTACTGAGAATGTGCCCAGCCCGGGCAGTTGAAGTCTCTGGCCTTTTTTCATTGCCTTTCCTACAGCGGAAACAAATGCGTTTACAGCCTTACCAGCATCCTTAATTGTAAGGCCTGCATCCTTTGCGATTGAGTTTACTAATTCTTTTTTTGTCATAATTAGTTAATTTTAGAGTTAGACTTAAAAGCCTTTATTGAATACAAATTTATTCTATTTTAATTCATAAGCAAATTTATTTTAACTTTTTTCCGCAAATAGTGGGACTTTTAGGACGAATAGCCGTTTTTTTTTGACGAACGGAAATTTTTCTAAAGCTTTTAAATTGCTGATATATAATAAATAATAAGCGCTAAACACAAATAAAGGCTGTTAATATTGTGTTGAAAATTTTTTTTAAAGAATTGATTAGTAGTTCTTTGACATCTGGTTTTTAGTTAAAAATTCCTTAATTAAAAAAAATATTATCTTTGCCGCCGGAGAAATGGTCCCGAGGTTTCGGGATAAACGCCGTGGTCAAATGCGGCTAAGTATAATAAATATAAGGAATTATGGAGAAATGGCAGAGTGGTCTAATGCGGCGGTCTTGAAAACCGTTGTCCCGAGTAATCGGGACCGGGGGTTCGAATCCCTCTTTCTCCGCAAAGCCAGGAAAACCGTGCAAAGCACGGTTTTTTTGTTTTATACCAGGGACGAAATTGAGCTTGCTCAAATGAGGACGAGTGCATAAAAAAATAAATCACGAAGTGATTTCCTGGCTTTGCAGGGAACTCCATTCAGGGATCACCGAAGGAAATCTCTTTTTCTGTACTCACCCCCAACCCCCTCTCTACTTCGTAAAGAGGGGGCATCTTCAAATGTAGAGAGAAAAAACTGTCAATTTTTTTCAGGACGATACTAAGTTATGACCCCCTTTCCCGTTTCCCCCAAGGGGGAAAGCTTAAAAGGATTGATAAATAGGATTTTATCATAATTTCCCCCCGTGGGGGGAAATACAAAGGGGGGTCAGTTTAAGTTAAAAAGAAATACAAAAGGGGGTCAGTTTATGTTAAAAGGAAACACAATGGGCGGTTATTGTATAAATAGAAGTTAAATTAAAGTTTATCAAAAATTTATACGACTACTTCAATCCAAGTTTCTGGGCTATGGCTGGCGGGATGCCGTTTTTATTCACCATAATGTTGGTGGTACGCAGCATAACGAATGGGCGCGATACATATATGAAACCTTTGTATTTGCCGGTTTCGCCCCAGGAGTTCTTTACCTTATAATATATATTGCCCTGCTGATCGGTTGCGATGCCAACAATGTGCATGCCATGGTCGTCGGTGGTGGAGAAATTATCGAACTCCTTCTGTCTCATCTCCTGGGTAATCACTCTTTGTTTCACTGGTGCTTTAAAGACATTTTCTGCCTCTTCGGTGGTCATTTCGTTCCAGTCCTTCTCCGGTACCACTGCCACACCCTCTTTCATCGAGAAACCGCGGTCGCTCACATCACTTGCCCATGCAACAGTGTAGCCGTTGTTGATTGAATAGTCAATTACCTGCATCATCTCTTCGATCGGAAGATTATAGAAAAGCCCTGCAGCCCAGTTATCGGGCACCTCGAGCACAAACTTTTCATAAAAAGGATGGTGGCTGAATGATGTAATGGTTACATAATCGCCGGGATTGATTCCCAGTTCTTTTATAAATGAAGCTGGGGTGTATGTTTTGCCCTCCCATGTAAATGTTTCGGGTACTTTACCGAGGTAGGCATCGAGTATTCCTTTGAAGCCGTTCATCCATGCAGTTGTCAGCCGGGAGCGTTCGGTGAGTTTTTCTACGTAACCTTTCAATACGGCGTCGAGCTCACCATGGTTATGAACTTTCTCACCATAGTTTAATCCGGGATAGACTGCATCGGGCACAAGTCCATATTCGCTGCATATGGTTAGCACATCGCCGTATTCACCTCCGCCTGCAAAGTTTGAGCTGCCGTGCATACGCACATGCATATCAGCCTTCTTTTCATAAGTGAGCCTCACAACAAACATCTCCGACAAATCGATGGGTTTCTTACCCATACGAAGCAGTTCAGATTCGAGCATCGATATACCCGAAAAACACCAGCAGGTGCTTGTCGACGACTGGTTCTTTACCGGAGTGCATGGCAGTTCCTTTTTAATTGTAAACAGATAGCCCTCCTGCTGTGCAATGGCGGCAGGAATTAACATTACACACAGAAGAAAATAAATGATTGACTTTTTCATTTTTTTGTGATTTGAAACCTGTAAAAATATACAAGTATTTGCAATCATATTCAAAAGATATCAATTAATTCTTCTTTCATTTTATTCGATCTAAATAAATTCTCCATTATCAACAGGTTTATGCAGCATCATACGATGGTGAATAACACAGCGGTACCAGTAACGGAACAATTTAGCTGTTTGAATCATTCCAACCTTTTCTGCAGTATTGGCTAAATCTTTCAATAAATCTTCAATATCCATAATATCAATCATGTCACAATTAGTTCTTGAATAAGATTTCAGCATATCATAAAGCCATGTAAGAGTTTTAATTCTGGTAATAATGCTCTCCTCGCTGCATTCATATTCAAATTTCATTTGTTGCTTTTCAGCAATATTTCCTGAGAATACAAAAAGCAATCGTTTCCGGTTATATTTCTCTTTTAACGCAATTAAATCGTTTTCCGTACGAGACAGTTCAGTCCGGATTTCATTCATAACTCCCAGGATTATTTTCTTTGCCGAATAAAAAGTATCGTACATGACCGTGTAATTTTTAATGACATGAACCAGTTTGGCAAAGATTGTTCTCTGTTTAATAAATATTATCACAAAAAAAATAATTAACGTAAACAATTTGAAATACAATATATTAGGATACTCAAAACAGATAATACTAAAAACAATTATGAAAAATATTTATCATATTTTTATATTTTTATATCAAATTTTGATATTATGAGAACATTAATTTCATGGCTTGCCTACAATAATGATTTTCACCGGGGAGGTGAGAAAGGCCCATTGAAAGGGGTAAACAAGGAGGGTCCGAATTATTCAATGCATAAGTATTTCTGGAGCTATGACAGGCACATTCTGCTTTATTCTGGTATCGGAGATGAAGCGGGAGCGGAAATGTTGAAAAATGAAATTATCAGAGAATTTCCGGAACACAAAATAGAGATAGTTAATGCCAATATTAAGGATCCAATAAATCTTGCAGAGATAAAGCCGGTAGTTGAAGCCCGGCTGTTAGATATTGAGGGTGATGAGATTGACATTTTTGCTTCACCAGGAACTCCCACGATGCAGGTTGCGTGGTATATATGCCATACCACACTGAAACTTAAAACCAGAATATTACAGATGCGACCGCCTGATAAGGCAAAGACGGGGAAAAGGGAGCTTATAGAGATGAAAATTGAACAATCTCCTACGCCTGTAACTGCAGTGATTAAGGAAAAAAGACTTGCGGAGCGGGGTATGAAAGAGAATTACCTGATTACCAATTCTCTAAAACCAGTATATGATCTTGCGGAAAAAATTGCCCAGAACGACAGAACGACAGTCCTGATTTATGGTGAAACAGGAACAGGGAAAGAGCATCTGGCACGCTATATACACAACAATTCACCAAGAAAAGATAGGGAATTCATAACGGTTAACTGTTCGGCATTCGGTGATCAGCTGCTTGAATCGAGACTCTTCGGTTATAAAAAAGGCGCTTTCACCGGTGCTGAAAAAGACACGAAAGGACTTTTCCAGATGGCCGACAGGGGAACAATCTTTCTGGATGAAATAGGTGATATTTCACCCTATATGCAACAGGCACTGCTCAGGGTTATTCAGGAAAAAGAAGTTCACCCGCTGGGTGGAAAAAGCGAAAAAGTAGACGTCAGAATTATCGCTGCCACCAACAGGAATCTGCCAGAGATGTGCAAGGAAGGGAAATTCAGGTGGGATCTATATTACAGGCTATCGGTGGTGGAACTGTCGCTTCCTCCGCTTGCCGAAAGGCCACATGAGGATCTTGAAATGATGATTGATTTCTTTTTGGAATCGAAGAGGAAAGAATTAATGAAGAGCAATCCCCTTGTACTGAACAGGGATACAATAACACTTCTGGAGAAATATCCCTGGCCCGGAAATATAAGGGAGCTGGAAAATTTAATTGAGTCGTTGTATGTATGCTGTGAAGGTGAGATAAAGCCTGAGCATCTTCCTGAAAGATTCAGAAAACCTCAAAAAACAGGCTCTCTCAGCTGGAAAGATGCAGAAAAGGCACATATAGAATATGTACTAAAACTCAAAAAGGGAAACCAGCGTCAGGCCTGGCAGGCACTTGGTTACGGCTCAATCAATACCTTCAGAAGCAAACTCAGGGAATACGGAATTAATCCTGCCGACTTTACCCGCTAAGTCAAGGCATACCCGGGAATAATTCAATTTATAAGTTTAAGTCATTTATTGACATTAAAATCAATAAATGATATATAACTATTATTATCTCAAATTTCTTTTAATCTGATTTTCAGCTCTTTATTTTTTTGTCAAAAAACAGGCATAATAATAGATATTGGTAGAGCAAAAAAATAAACATCATGGATGAAACAAAAACATATCATGGATACCAGAAAGAACCTGATAAACCGTCAGTGCACGGAAGCTATGGTTCGGCGTTATTTGACCCGAGATGGAAAGCAGCAAGGGAGAGGATACTTGCCCGTGACAAACAAAGGTGTCTGAATTGTGGTTCTACTGAAAACCTTCAGATTCATCACAGGCAGTATCACTTTTCGAAGTCGCTCAACGATTTCGTCAGACCCTGGGAGTATAATCAGAAGTATCTTATCACCCTGTGTGAAAGCTGTCACAGTAAAGGTCACAGGCTTTACAGGGTGCCTGTAAAAACAGTAAAATAATTAATAACAATAAAAAACAGAAATTATGAAACTATTCGAATTATTCAGTAAAAAGATTTCCGGTAACGGGAAGGAGCTTCCCGCACCAGAAAACGGGTCACCTGTTGTGCCCGAGAGCCTGTTCATTGATAACAGTGAACCTGTTGACACCAGCACACACTCAGAAAATAGTGTACCGGCAGGTATGGAAGAGGTTTACTCATTCCTTCTTGCCGATTATGAGGAAAAGGGATACAACGACGCCCTGACAAATCCGGATACCGGATACAGGGATGATAACATCAGGCTGTTGAAAGAGGAGTTTGGAATTCTTATTAAGAAAACCATTCTAAATTTCGAGGTTCAACTTAATGAACTTGAGTTCCATATTGAAACTCGCAGCCGTGCAGGACTAATTGATCTTGTTGAGGAACTTAAAGCAAGGCGTAACATAATTTTCAGGAAGCTTGAAGACATAATAAGGCTAAAGCAGGAAGAGGGCAATGGTGCTGTCGAAAGGATGGTATTATCCTATAAAAGAGGATTTATGAGAGGTCTTGCAGCTATAACAAAATCAGAATTAATCAGAAAAAACATTTAAAACTTCAGAATTATGAAAGACTTTATGTTAAGATTCGAATGTTTTTTAACAGGCTACAACTATGAGATAATAAAGAACTCATGTGAAGCCAGCAGAAAAGCGGTGAAAAGATTTTTCAGCTCCGTTTTAATAATAAGCATGCTCTGGGGTGCAATAGGATATGCTTTTGCCAGGCGTTATCTGAAATTTGATGTTTCAGGAGCAATAGTTTTTTCGGCCATTGCCATATTCTGTGTGGTAAATATTGAAAGGATTATAATTCTTTCAGGAAAGAAAAACGTAATACGTGGTTTCAGAATTTTCCTCGGAATACTGATGGCAATAATAGGTTCATTAATTACTGACCAGTTTATCTTCAGGGAGGACATTGAGAAAAAGAAGATCAGCATGCTTCAGGAAGAAGTTAACGCCATCCTTCCGAAAAAGACGCTGGAGCTTGATAACCAGATAAGGCATATTGATTCGGCCATTCTAATGAAGGAAGCCGAGAGGAGTGCGATAATCGAAGAGTTGTCAGTACGTCCTTTAATAAAGAGCACATCGGCTGAGAAAAGGCATTTTGCATTGAGGCAGAACGGCTCAAACGGCGAAGCCAGGGATACTCTTGTGGCTCGCACCGACTATGTTCTGACCGACATTCCCAATCCAAAAGCAAATCTTCTGCCAGGTTTGGCAGATCAGATTACGCTTCTGAGGAATCAGAAGGCTGAGAAGGAGAATTCCAAAATCAACATAAGACAGGAGATTGAGGATGAACTTTCATCGAAGACCGGCTTTCTCGACGAGTTGAATGTGTTGTTTGCACTTCTTTTCTCATCGCCTGTGGCTATGGCAGTATGGATATTTTTTCTGTTATTCTTCATCACAATTGAACTGTTTGTGGTTATGAACAAGTTTGGTGAAGAGGATACTGATTATGATGCAGTTATTGCGTATCAGAAAGATGTAAAGATAAAAAGTCTTCAGAATCTAAAGGAAGAAAGTTATCAAAAAACCAGAATACTTAACTGATATGGAAAAAAACATAAAATATCGGCTATGGGAGAGCAATGAATTTCTTGACTTTGTCAGGAGAGGTTCCTGTGAATCCCGGAGTTTCTTCTGGAGAGACATGGAAGAGCTGAGAAAAAAGCTCGATGAGCAGAAGGAACTGAGAAGGATACTCATGTCAGGGAAAAATGTAATAGTTGAGAAAGGATACTACATTGGAGACAGGTTTTTTCTTATAAACTGGACATATTCATTTATTAAGACAAAGTGTTATTTCATATTCAGTCTTGAAAGGGTGATTGAAACCGAATGTGGTTCGAAGAATCACCCTTTGCTTGTTAATGCGTTTATACCGATTAATTTTCAGTAATGATGGTGATGTATTATAACAATTAAAAGGGGGGCGTTGCATGTCATTCATTTTTCAATCACTACATTCAGTAATCTTATTATTTCATTTACACGCCGGTGCGTCAGCTGTATTATTTGTCCGTGTGCAACGGCATTACTCTCAATAATTTCTTCCCACTGAATTTTTCTTTTCCTTATAATATTCCTGATTTTTAATTCAAACAGGCAGAACATGCCGAACATAAAAAGGCGTCCGGGTAACTTGTCGAGATCTGAAACTGTAACTATATGGGTAATTCTTTGACCCGATTTTACAAAGAAATGGTCGGAATTTTCGAATAGTTCCATTACATCGAGCAGTGAAGTGCTTTCTGATATCAGTTACGATTCGTAAACAGGTCTTATTCTATTAGTTTTTCGTTCATAGACTTTAATAAGTTTTTCCCCGTTGACTTTTTAATGAGGTGATAGTTGAAGTTTTTTCTCGGCATATTACGGGTGCTTTGGTGGCTTCTGCAGGTTCTACTGCTTCAGCGATATTTATAACTGTAAGCTGGTTGCTGAAAATAGATTTAAGAGCGGTGAATGATAAATCTTACATAATTACAGGGGTTTCAATTTTATTCTGACAAGGTACAGGAACAGGAAATGCAAAAATAGTCTCGCGGCTGTGAATATTCAATAGTTTTTCTAAGACCTATTTAAAAAAGGGGATCTGGTGGTTGAGTCGCAATCCTTCTTTTAGTGGAACTTATTCTCTCACAAAAAGGTCATTCTTTATTCAAAAAATTTCAGGGATGGTCGCAATCCTTCTTTTAGTGGAACTTATTCTCTCACGGTCATATAATGATTCTTTTAGGGTCAAAAAGATGTGTCGCAATCCTTCTTTTAGTGGAACTTATTCTCTCACTCTTTATCTTCTCGCCACAAACATAAGCATCAGCAGTCGCAATCCTTCTTTTAGTGGAACTTATTCTCTCACGCTGGTGCTAATGTGCATGCAGATAATGATGCTGCGTCGCAATCCTTCTTTTAGTGGAACTTATTCTCTCACGCAAGTGAAAATGGGCATACCGAAGTTGTTAGGCTGTCGCAATCCTTCTTTTAGTGGAACTTATTCTCTCACCATGCTGATAATGATGAGGCTTTACATTTAGCAAGTGAAGTCGCAATCCTTCTTTTAGTGGAACTTATTCTCTCACCCGTCTGTTAGTCTTCTCCCCCGACTTCGTCAAAGAGTCGCAATCCTTCTTTTAGTGGAACTTATTCTCTCACTCAGGTGTTTCACCTAATGCTTGGCACAGAGGGTCGCAATCCTTCTTTTAGTGGAACTTATTCTCTCACAAGGAGGGCCGTTAACTCGGTCTTCAGCGATGCCGCGTCGCAATCCTTCTTTTAGTGGAACTTATTCTCTCACTTCAAAAGGCGGGGGCTGCTGGGCTGAGGTGTCGCAATCCTTCTTTTAGTGGAACTTATTCTCTCACTGTGCAAAAAAATTTATTTTCTGATACTCAATAAGGTCGCAATCCTTCTTTTAGTGGAACTTATTCTCTCACCTCGGAGATC
>JAKPDL010000106.1 GCA_029552825.1 Bacteroidota bacterium | reverse complement strand
GGTTCCTGGCTAAGAAAGCAACCATTTCCGAACTTCGGACGGCGGTTCGGGAATGTGAGAAAAAACAGCCGCCCCGCCGTTAGTTCGCCGGCTGGCGGACATGAGGGAGAAATCCCTTGTGTCCGCTTTTTTGTTTTAGCCGGGTTTACTGGGGATTAGGGGCTTGTGAATAGTATCACTTGTAAAAACCTGAATCCCTCAGTAAGCGATTAAAAAAAGTTCGGGGGCTTGTAACCCCATTAACATTTTAGGAAGAGATTCTTTTTAGAAAGGAGGTACTAAAATGCGTAGAAGTCCAAGATTTCAACTAGTACAAACCACTTGTAAGAGGTGCGGTAAACCTATCTATACTGGCAACCGTTCCCTGTCAGGAACCTCAACAATATGTGAAGGGCTGAGGGGTTCGCGTTCCCGCAAAACCCGAACCCCTCAGTAATCCCTAAAACCACCGGTGAGGCAGTCTCAGGAGGTAAATATATTATACCTCCTAGACTTACAATTTTAAAACTTAGGAGGTGTTTTAAAATGCAAGTTCACGAAATGACTCCTAAACAATTTTATAAAAAATTCATTAATGATCTATATGCTGAAGTTAAGCTAGATTACACCAAAGCAGAATTAGTTAGAATTTATCCCTTTAAAAATGTGTTTCATAACGAATATTATCCTGCATTATTGCAGGCAGCTAGAGAAGGGAAACGAATCCCTGACAGAATTCTTGATAAACTAACCCCGGCTGAAAGATACCGGTTCTTACATGATTATCAGGATTTATATAGTGATTATTTACCGCCTGAAGTCAGACAACAGAAGAAAGAAATTTATAGGAGGGTTAAAAATGTACGGCATACGACTTAACACGAAAGAGAAACGTCTAGAAGCCCGGAAATTTTATTTCCGTGAAGGTATGACAATTATTGACATGCCAGAAATTGAATTACAGGCATTCATAAGTGATACAGAAAACTATTACACTTTAACTGTTTTTACAGGTTCAGCAGGTAAACCTATTATTAACTGCTGTTATCGAACTAAAGAACAACGGGACAAAGCCTTACAGGAAGCCATAGAAAACCAAAAGAAACGTTTGGAACACAAAGCAGAACATAAAGCACAAAACAAGGGCACATTAACCGATTCAGCCGCAACAGCAAAAGCCATTCGCGAACGGCTCAAAAAAGAATTCCCTGGTGTCAAATTCTCAGTAAAGGCCGAAACCTTCAGCATGGGTGATTCAGTTGATATTTACTGGACTGATGGCCCTAGAACCCAAGACGTGGACGCAATCACAAGGCAATATCAAAAGGGCTATTTTGACGGCATGACGGATTGTTACGAATATCGCCCAATCGATCCAGCTTTAGGCTACCCTGGGGCAAAATTCGTGCATTGCCACCGCGCAATAACCCCAGAATATGCCCAGGCTTTAATTCGGAGGTGGGAAGAAACAAAAGGCTACCAGTATAACCGATATGATATTTATGGGCGAGAAAAGACTATGTACGAGATAGTTTTTGAAATTGAGCGAGATTACCCTGAATTAGTGCTATATCAGAAACCCAAACAGACTAAAAAAACTACCACAGGAGAACAGGAAAGCTTTCC
>JAKPDL010000087.1 GCA_029552825.1 Bacteroidota bacterium | reverse complement strand
CCAGATCCATAGCCTCTTCAAGCCTGAAAGGACCTATAGCTGTCCGGGTTAAAGATGACAGATAAGCGCCTGAATTCAGAGCCTTCCCAATATCTCTCGCAAAAGCTCTTATATAAGTTCCTTTACTGCAAAGAATCCTGACTTTTATAATTGGCATCCTGAATTCCAGCAGCTCAATCTCCCTGAAAAATATCTTTACAGGCTTTACTTCCTCATTAATGCCTTTGCGGGCATATTCGTAAAGACGCTTTCCTTTTACCAGCTTGGCGGAATATACCGGAGGAACCTGTTCCTGCTCGCCAAGAAACTTTTCCAGCGCTTTTCTTACTTGTGCTTCCGTTATATGAGCCGTTATGTAAGTAGCATCTATTTCTGTTTCAAGATCATACGATGGAGTTGTTGCGCCAAGAAATATTTCGCTGGTATATTCCTTGTCCATCCCGCTGTACTCCTCAATCCTTTTTGTAGCCTTACCGGTACATAAAATCATCAGCCCACTCGCTAGAGGATCAAGCGTACCAGCATGACCAACCTTTAATTTTCTCAGTCCAAGTGTTTCCCTGAGCATAATTCTCACTTTGTTCACCAGATCAAATGATGTCCAGTAAACCGGCTTATCCATCAACAGAATTTTTCCTTCCTCGAATATGTTTAATTTTTCCTCCTTCACCCGATTAACCTGCAATTATTGCTGCAATTCCCGCCAGTAAACAATATACAGAAAACCAGATCATTTTGCTCTTTCTCACAAGAGTTATCATCCATTTGCATGCCAGAAACCCTGAAAAAAAGGCAGAAAGGAACCCGACAATCAAAACAGCCACATTCGCATCTCCTTTTACAAAATCGCCTGACAATAATTCAACAATATTTGCTCCTATTATTGGAATTAAAACCATTAGAAATGAGAATTTTGTTACCTCGTCCTTCTTTACTCCCAGCATAAGTCCTGTTGAAATGGTTGCGCCCGACCTCGAGATACCCGGAATAACTGCCACGGCCTGTGCTATTCCAATCGTAAATGCCTCAATATATCCGATACCTTCACCACTCTTTCTCATGCTTAAAAAATGCCCAGCAAATAATATAACTGAAGTAACCATAAGCATTGCGCCAACAAAAACCAGATTACCCGTAAACATGGCCTCAACAGTGTCTTTGAAAAAAAATCCGACAAAAACAACCGGGATCATCGAAACAATAATTTTTAGATTGTATTTATTTTCATCGTTCAGCTTAAACTGAAGTCCTCCTTTAAGCAATTTTATTATCTCATTCCAGAAAACCACAATTATGCTCATTACTGTAGCACCGTGAACTGCAACAGTAAAATAAAAACTGCTTTCTGTTTCCAGACCGAATATTGATTTTGCTATTTCAAGGTGGCCTGAACTGCTAACAGGTAAAAATTCTGTCAGACCCTGAATTAATCCCAGGATTATTGCATTAAAAATATTCATCTGAAAGAGTGAATTTATTTATTTTTCACGGGGTTTTCTCATTATTGCCCATATTTCAAAAACAAACCCGGCCACAACAATTATAGGAGCCAGTGTTATTCTTCTGAAACTGAAAATTTTTTCACTAAACTGATCCGGGCTCTCCGATTTTCCTCCCAGCATAAGAATAAATCCAATAACAAGAATTACAAAGCCTATTGCTATAAATTTGTAATTATCAGGTGGAAGGGCAAACCTTCCTCTATCTTTTTCTGTTTCTCTCTTTGCCATAGTTTCAGTAGTATAATTTATCTTCAGATATGCTCAGGTACTTGTTTACCGAAAAATATGATGAGACAACTGAAATAACTATACCGAGAATTATAATTGCTCCTGACAACACAAGAAGTAGATAAATATTCCCGAATGAAATAAAACGGAAAAACTCTTCTTCGATAAGATATATCAGACTCATCAAAAGAATAAGCGCAATTAATGCTGCTATGAGGCCATGAATTGCACTTCTGACAAGAAAAGGTTTACGTATAAAAGCCCTGGTTGCTCCAACAAGCTGCATTGTTCTGATTAAGAACCTCTTTGAGTATATCGACAATCTGATTGTATTATTAATAATTGTTAGAGCTATCAGGAAAAGAAATAAACTTATAACCAGGAGAAAAATACTTATCTTCTGTACATTTTCATTAATAAGATAAAGAAGTGATTCCTGATAATAAACCTCTTTCACAATAGGATATTCAAGAATATACTTTTCAATTTTTTTAACACTGTCGGGATGTGTATAATTTGCATAAAGATACACGTCTATTGTAGAGCTGAGGGGATTATATCCCAGAAAATTAACAAAATCTTCACCAAGATCTTCCTTAAGCTTGGCAGCTGCCTGGTCTTTTGAAATATATTGTGTCGACTTTACATAAACCTTTGCATCAAGATCTCTCTGAAGCATTCTTATATCAGCTTCACGGGCATCCTCATCAAGTATTACGGAAAAAGAAAGATTTTCCCTGAAATACTTTGACAATCCATGCGCATTAATTAGAACCAGACCCAGTATACCAAGCAGGAATAGAACAAGTGAAACACTTATAATAAGTGTTATATATGAACCTGTTAATCTTGTCTTTGTCAGTGCAGGGTCTTTCCTGTTCACTTTGAATTTTTTTCGCCGCAAAAATAGTGAACATTGCTGAATTACAGCAACGAATTTCAATAAATTTCATTCAATTACAGTGGTCCATCCGTATGGATCCTCCTCTTCTCCGTACTGTATCCCCGTGATTTTTTTATAAAGCTTCAGGGTTACAGGTCCTGGATTGCCGTTCTTACAGAATTCGTAAACTTTACCAGTACCCGGGTCGAAGATTTTAGCAATGGGAGTTATTACAGCTGCTGTGCCGCATGCACCAGCTTCTTCAAACTCGGCAAGTTCCTCAACAGGGACTCTCCTTCTTTCTGTTCTCATACCCATATCCTCAGCAACCTTAATCAGGCTCATATTTGTAATTGAGTTGAGTATTGATTCCGATTTAGGAGTTACGTATGTATTGTTTTTTATCCCGAAAAAGTTTGCCGGACCGCATTCATCTATATACTTTTTTTCTTTTGCATCAAGAAAAATAGCTGTTGCATATCCGCTATCTTTTGCAGCCATTAATGCTCTTAAACTTGCAGCATAATTCCCGCCTACCTTAAAAGTACCTGTTCCCTGTGGTGCCGCCCTGTCAAAATCCCTGCTTATCATCATATTAACAGGTTTAATACCATCTTTGAAATAGGGTCCAACAGGCGTCACAAAAACCAGAAATATATATTCCGGTGAAGGCTTAACACCGACTTCTGCACCACTACCGATAAGAAGAGGCCTTATATATAACGATGCACCTGTTCCATAAGGAGGAACATATTTTTCATTCAGCTTCACTGCTTTAAAAACGGCTTCTTTGAAAAGCTCAACAGGAACTTCAGCCATATATATTCCCCTTGCTGAATGGATAAGCCTTCTGGCATTTTCTTCCCATCTGAAAAGCCTGATCCGCCCATCCTTCCCCCTGTATGCCTTCAAACCTTCAAAAGCCTCCTGACCATAATGCAGTGCCGTCGCAGCCATGTGTATACTGATATATTCCGAATCAGTAACCTCCAGAGGCCCCCACTTGCCATCCCTGAAATAGCATCTTACATTGTAATCGGTTTTGTAATAACCAAAAGGAAGATTTTTCCAATCAAAATTCTCCATTAGCTGATAATTTATTTATTGTAAGCCCAAATGTAATTCTTATATAAAAAAGAAAAAATGATTATTCATTCATTTTAACTCTTTCCCAAAATCCTGAAGTAATGAAACCTGTTCCTCAACTGTTACACTTCTTAATAACCTGGCAGTCGCCGTAAGAAACTCATGTTCAACAAGTATCTTTCTCTGATTCTGAATCCATTCCTCCCTGCTGATAACTTTCCCATATTCCGATTCCTCCCTGAATAGCTTGTCAATCAGTTTTATGTAATCAACCCTTCCGAGCCAATCATACTTTGCATCATGTAAAATGAAATCCGCAAGGGTTTCGGTATCTTCATTATAAGAGTTCATTATGAGTTTTTTGGTTGATTCAATGTCTTCGTTAAGAAGCGAATACTTCGGCAGAACTTCTTCTATCAAACTAATAGCCGCTTCCATCGGCTTATTGTAATCAGATATATATCCAGTATAAAGAAAAATAGCAGCAAGTTTTAATGGAATATAATTTTCATCATCGATCTGTTCGGCGGTTGCAAGAAGGTCTACCTGGTTACAGACATTCCTTGCATGCGACGAATTATGAAAATAAAGATTAGGGGGAGCTTCATCATCAAAATATTTCAAAATATATTCCTCTATATCACTTAAGCGAAGCTTTTTCATCTTTGTGATAAACTTCCTGTTTGGCCTGTTGTTCTCATCTCGAAGTTCTTCCCTGATGCCTTCGACAAAGTACATATCTATCTCGCCCTTGTACTTGACAGGCATTTTGCCACGGTATTTACAGATGAAAAAATCCTTAACAAATTCGTAAGTGGTTCCAGAAATATTTATTTTTCCAGGTTCACCTGATGATTCCATCCTGCTTGCAGTATTTACAGTATCTCCCCATATATCGTAAGAGAGTTTCTTCTGCCCTACAACTCCGGCTACAACTGTTCCTGTATGAATACCTATACGTATATCCCATAACTTCATGCCCTCAAATTCCGATGAAGACTTAAGCTTCTCCATGTACTCCTGCATTTCAAGAGCAGCAAGTATTACTTCAATGGGATTTGCGCGGTTTTTTTCTGGTATGCCACCAGCACACATGTAAGCATCACCGATTGTCTTAATCTTTTCAATACCATACTTTTCAACCACCGAATCAAAGTAAAAGAAAAACTTATCCAGTTCATCAATAAGAACCTCCGGATTTGTTTCTTCAGCTATCTTGGTAAATCCCTGTATATCTGAAAATAAAACTGTAACAAAATTATATTTTGCTTTTGTCGCTTTACCTTTTGCCATCAATTCATCAGCTGTACTCTTGGGCAGAACATTGGCAAGCAGACTTTCTGATTTTTCCTTTTCAATTATCAGTTCTTCCGTTCTTGCATTTATTATCTGCTCAAGCATGTACTGAGTTCGGGCAAATCTGTATTTCATCTGCTCATAAACAGCCCAGGCGGCCAGACAGAACAACAAAATATAAAATGATATAGCCGTAAAAGAACTGTACCATGCGGGCACTACTTTAAATTCAATAGGTACCAACATTATAACCGGCATGCCAGGCTCCATATACCTGGCATGGAACAGATATTTACCGGCAGGCAGATTTGTATAATCCTTTACCCCCGACTTTTGCCACCTGGTCCATCCTTTGTCAAAATTTTCAAGCATGAAACTGAAATGACCCTCCCCAGGCTCTGAAAGCTGAAATGAAATATTATTATTCCGCCTCCCAAGAATTATTTTGCTTTCAATTAGCTTTTCCGTCCCGGATGTTTCTCCACTTGCAAAGACAATAGAATCATTTCCTACAAATATTTTTTCTATAAAAACTTTTTGCGGGTTTTCTGAAATAGTCTGAAAACATGTTGATGCTTCCAGACTTATATCCAGAGAGACAAAAATACAAAGCACTCTCCATAAAACCAGGATCGTCAGCATTAGGTTCGATCAAATTACTAAATGTAATTCAAAAGTAACACTTATTAAAGAAGGCACAAAGAGGTTAGTTTAATTTTAAGTATTTTTGGCTCCATATTCAGTCTATATGAGACTCGTTTTTGCCACCAACAACAAGCACAAAATCAGAGAAATAAGTGAATTACTGGGAGATAATATTGAACTTCTCAGCCTGGAAGATGTAAATATTCACTGCGAAATACCCGAAGATTATAATACACTGGAAGAAAATGCAATGGCCAAAGCAAGGTACATTCATAAAATTACCGGTATGGATGTATTTGCAGATGATACGGGGCTGGAAATTGATGCCCTCAATGGTGCTCCGGGTGTCTTTTCGGCAAGATTTGCAGGCGAAGAAAAAGATTTTGAAAAAAACATCGATAAAGTTCTTGAATTGATGAAAGACGCGGAAAATAGAAAAGCGGCTTTCCGGACCGTTATAGCACTTATAAAAAACGAGAGGGAATATCTCTTTGAAGGTAAAGTAAATGGAACAATTCTCAGGGAAAGAAGGGGAACAGGTGGTTTTGGATACGACCCAATTTTTCTGCCTGATGGTTACACTCAGACATTTGCCGAAATGACCCTTAACCAAAAAAATATGATTTCCCACAGGGCAATTGCTTTCAGAAAACTTAAATCATTCCTGCTCCAAAATAATTCCTGCGACAATAAAAATAATTAGCTGTCAGTTTATCAGGTATGAGAATTTTTTCTTCACTACCGGTTTTGCTATTATTTACAGTTTCTATAAAAGCCCAGGGACCTGTAGGTTCGTGGAAGGATCATCTTTCATATCGCTCTGCACTGGTAGTGGCCATAGGACCTGATGAGGTTTATGCGTCAACCGGAAGTTCTCTGCTGATATTCAATAAGAAGTACAGTGAACTAAGAAAAATGAGTAAAGTCCAGGGTCTTACAGAAACAGGAATAAGCACAATTGGATGGTCAGAAGAAAGAAAATCTCTTATTATAGCTTATCAATCAACCAATATCGATATCGTTTCAGGAAATAATATTTTTAACGTTCCTGAAATAAAGAAAAAATATTTTCCTGGCAAAAAAGAAATATATAAAATAAGAACCCGTGGAAAATATGCATATCTGGCTGGCAGCCTGGGCATTATTGTACTTGATATAGGTAAGAAGGAAATATACGACACATGGAAACCGGGAGAGGAAGGTACAGAAGTTTATGATGTAGCTTTTGACGGTACAACAATTTATGCAGCAACAAATACAGGGCTTTATTATTCGGATTTAACAATCGCAGGTCTGGCATATTCTGGCAACTGGTTCAGAATTAATTCATTCCCTAACCCTCTTGCTTCTTTTAATACCGTTGGCTTCCTGAACAAAAAGGTTTATGTAAATCTGTCTTCACGCTCAGGTACAGACACAATCTTTTGTTTTGACAATTCTCATAACGTAACCATATTTTCGTTACAATCGGGCATAAAAAATTTTTCCATCGAAACATACTCTGAAGGATTTATTGTTGCATCAGGAAGTATGGTGAGAATTTACAATACCGATGGACTTCTTACGTCAGTTATTTCTTCCTACAACTCCGGTTCACCTGATATAGCTCATGCTATGGCAGAAGGAGAAGATATATGGATAGCCGACAGAAGTAATGGCTTGATCAAATACTCTATTTCAGGTAATTTTACAAAACTCTCTCTCCCGGGTCCATATACAAACAATGTATTATTTATCGCAAACGCCAGTAATAAAACCTATATTGCAGGAGGTGCTCTCGACAATGCATGGAATAATCAATGGAGACCTCTTCAAATCTTTATTCACGAAAACAATACATGGCAATGGCAATTATCAAATGATTTACACGATCCTCTCAGGATACTGCCCGACCCCAACAATCCAGATCATTTCTGGGTTACAACATGGGGAGCTGGATTGCTGGAATACGAGAAAAACACTCTTGTAAAAAAATATGACTATACAAATTCACCTCTGCAGACAATAATTCCAGATAAACCTTATACAAGGATATGCGGCATTGCCATGGACAGAGATAGAAATATATGGATAACACAGACTGGTGTACCGGGTAGCATCAAAGTACTCAAAGCGAACAATACCTGGACACAATTTCCGGTTACAATTGATGCTCCTACAATCGGAGACATTATTATAACTTCCACAGGTCAGAAATGGATTGTTCTACCAAGAGGGTTTGGACTTTTCGTTATGGATGACAATGGAACAATAGATAATTTTACCGACGACAGGTATAAGCAAATGCTTATACGGGATAACGATAATAAAATAATTTCGAATGTTTACAGCATTGCTGAAGACCTCGAAGGAAATATCTGGGTAGGAACTGACAAGGGTCCGGCTGTTTATTTCAATCCCTCCAGAATATTTGATGAAGATATACCTGCAATAAGAATTAAAATTCCCCGTAGCGATGGTTCGGGCCTTGCAGATTACATGCTTGGAACAGAAATCATAAGCTCCATATCCATTGACGGAGCAAACCGTAAATGGCTGGGTACTTACAATTCCGGTGCTTATCTCCTTTCAGCCGACGGCACAACAAAACTGATCAACTACAATGAGGAAAACAGTCCTCTTTTTTCAAATATGGTAGTAAGCATTGCCATTGATGGCAAAACAGGTGAAATATGGTTCGGAACTTCAAAAGGCGTTGTTTCTGTAAGAGGCGAAGCTACTACCGGTGCAGAAAAATTTAGCAACATATATGCTTTCCCCAACCCGGTAAGGGAAAACTATGAAGGGGTTCTTACAATTACAGGACTTATGCGTAATACATCCGTAAAAATAACAGATGTTAGCGGTAATCTGGTTTACAAAACTATCTCTCAGGGAGGTCAGGCAACCTGGGATCTGAAAACATACACGGGAGAAAGAGTCTCCACTGGAGTCTATATTATTTTATGTGCAAGCGAAGATGGAGAACAAACTGCCGTAACAAAGGTCCTTGTAATTAAATAAATCATTAATCATTCTGTTATGAGACTCTGAATTCTTTCTATCTGCTGCTGTTTATTAACTTCCCTGAGACTTCTGGCTGTTTTTGTGAAATACTGATGGTTTGAAATAAACTTAACCTGCATTTTGTTCCATTCATTTAGTGAACTTATCTTGTTCTGAGCCTTCAACTCCTCGAAAAGTGTATTGGAGACCGGAATAAAATCACTTCTGCCTAAATAATCAAGGTCGGAATCACAAATTATCTCTTCAAGCAGGTTTTTGGGCCGGGGAGGCAGTTTTGTTGCCATTATTATTTCACATATTCTGTCTATCTGTTCGGGAGTATAATTGTATTTAGGAAGCATTTCCCTGGCAATCTGGGTGCTATAATACTCGTGATTATCATATCCTATTGTGTGGCCTGCATCATGGAATAATGCAGCAGTTTTAAGAAGCAGAATCTCTTCATCGGTACACCCTTCTGCCCAGCCTATGAGTTCTACCTCAGTGACTACATCCACTGTGTGTTTCACATTATGATAATAGAGATATGACGGCAATTCCTTTTCCAGCTTGTCAAGCACTATTTCCTGTATATCTGTAAACTGGATAAGACCAAATTTTATCCTGAATGTATCATTCGGGGTTTTACCATCCCCGTTAACCGAAAATTCAGGTTTTAACCCTTTAACTTCAAAGATCTGCAGGTCGCCTTTGTATTTTACCGGAAGTTTTCCGAAATAAATACAATCAAAAAACTCCTTTACCAGTTCATAAGTCATAACCGATATCAAAATCATTCCCTTTTCTGATACAGCCTGAATCCGGCTTGCTGTATTCACCGTATCACCTTTAATGTCGTAGCTCACTTTTTTCTTGCCTGTCACAGTAGCAGTGACAGGACCAGTGTGGATGCCTATCTTAAGATCCCAGATCCTCTTCTCCGGCCCGCGTTTCTTGTTCTCAATTTCCTGCAGGTGATTCCTCATTGCAATCGCTGCCATAACCACATCAACCGGATTGGTGATGTTTTTTACCGGAATCCCTCCCACGCACATATAGGTATCACCAATGGTTTTAATTTTTTCAATCTTGTAATTCTCAGCTATTCTGTCAAATTCAAAAAGTATTTCATCTAACTCATCCATCAGAACCGTCGAATCAATCTCTTCTACAAGTTTTGAAAACCCATGTATATCAGCAAAAAGGATAGTCGCCATATCAAATTTGAGCGACCTTTCCCTCTTTTCTCCCTCTTCTTTCAGTAATTCCGGAGATAATTTTTCGGAAAGCGCTTTAAACTTCTCCAGCTCCCTGGCAAGTTTTTCATTTTCTTTCTGAAGCTTCTTTATGTGCTCTTCAAGTTCCTGGTTCTGTTTTGCCAGTTTCGCAATTCTTCTTACAAGTTCCTGATTATCTTTTAATGCCATCTTCTTTATCATGCTTGAATCGTAAATATACAAAATTTATTATTAGTGCTTTTAGTAAGAATTATCCCGGTTTATTCAGGCTATAATACGGAATAAATCCATAATTTTGGTAAAAATTATCTCCCGGTGATTGACCGTACGGCTGGAATAGTACTTCATAACATTAAATATTCCGATTCAGGAACTATAACTCACTTTTTTACTGAAAAATTTGGACGACTCCCGGTAATGATAAGGGGTATTGGTAACAGAAAAACCGGTAAAAATAAAATTTATCTTCAGCCACTTTCTGTTGTCGACATGGTAATTTATTATAAAGAAACCCGGGAGATCCAGATCCTTAAAGAGTTTTCTCCATTATTCACTCCTGCCGGGATATATGGTAATATGCTCAAGAGTTCAATAGCATTATTTACAGGAGAGGTACTTGCTTCAGTGCTGAGGGAAGAGACGCCGCAAAAAGAACTTTTTGCTTATCTGGTAGATTCGATAAAATATCTCGACCTGTGTGAATCTGGAATTCAGAATTTTCATATTGGCTTTCTGGCTGGATTGTGCAGTTTCCTGGGAATCGAACCCGGAAAAAGAAAAGATCCAGAACATGTTTTTTTTGATTTCTCAAATGGATCATTTGTTCCGGTACCACCACCTCATGGAAACTATGCTCCACGGGAAGTATCGGATATCCTCGCCGTTGTTTTTAACTCATCATGGAACGAAATCGGAAATATTCCTATGACAGGCATTTTGAGGAATGAAGTGTTAAGTGCACTGCTTAAATATTTTTCTTTACATTTCCCATCTCTGAAAAAAATAAATTCACTGAAAATTTTCAGGGAAGTGTTTCAAACTGAAAATGAATTCAAAACCTTTGATAATTCTTGAAAAACTATTTAGCATTTTCTCTCTGAAAAATGACATTTATTACTTCTATAGCAAACTCTATCAATAAAAGCAGGTTGAGGCAAATAGACTTCTTCAGGAAGAATCCTGAAGAGATTCAGGAAGCTGTTTTCAGGAATTTAATAAGCAGGGCCGCAAAGACAGAGTGGGGTATCATGCACGAATATTCAGGCATCAGAACCATTAAACAATTCCAGGAAAGAGTCCCCATTCAGGGATACGAAGAATTATTGCCATTTATTGAAAGACTTAGAAACGGTGAAAAGAATCTTCTATGGCCAGGGGCTGTAAAATGGTTCGCAAAATCTTCGGGGACAACCGGAGCAAGAAGCAAATTCATTCCTATTACCAGGGATTCACTCCATGAATGCCATTACCAGGGAGGGAAAGATGTTATTGCATTATATCTTAACAACCGTCCTGATTCAGGTATTTTTTACGGAAAAGGCTTGATCCTCGGTGGCAGTCATAAAATAGACAATTTCAGCAACAGGTCATTGTATGGGGATCTTTCAGCAATACTTATTGAAAATACTCCATGGTGGTTCGACATTATCAGAACCCCATCCAGGAAAATCGCTTTAATTGAAGATTTTGAAAAAAAACTTGAACTGATAACCCGTATAACCGTCAAACAAAATGTTACCAGCCTTACCGGTGTCCCATCATGGTTTCTGGTACTGATAAAGCAAATTTTAAATTACACCGGAAAAACTGACCTGAAGGAGGTTTGGCCAAATCTTGAGGTCTTTTTCCATGGTGGAGTCAGCTTCAAACCTTACAGAGAACTTTTCAGGCATTTCATCAGCGACTCTCAATTCAGATATGTCGAAACCTACAACGCATCCGAAGGTTTTTTTGGGGTCCAGGATGACTTTTCATCGAGCGATATGCTGCTGATGCTTGATATTGGCATATTTTATGAGTTTATTCCGGTTAACGAAATCAGTTCCGGGAAAAATACTGCACTTACAATTGGAGAAGTGTCAAAAGGAACCAATTATGCCATGGTAATATCCACAAACGGAGGCTTATGGAGATACTTAATAGGTGATACCATTCAGTTTACATCTCTATACCCTCACAAATTCATTATTTCAGGTAGAACCCGGCACTATATCAATGTTTTCGGGGAAGAAGTAATTGTTGAAAACGCCGATAAGGCTATTGAAAGTGCCTGTAATGCAACAGGAGCAATTGTACTTGAATATACTGCAGGCCCTGTATTTACCGGTTTATCTTCAAAGGGCTCGCACGAATGGATTATTGAATTTGAAAAAGAACCAGGCGACCTTGCCCTTTTTACCGAAAAACTTGATGAAGCTCTTAAACAGGTAAATTCCGATTATGAAGCCAAACGTTTCAAAGACCTTAACCTTACAATGCCAGTTGTCAGAAGCGTACCCCGAGGAACTTTCTACAACTGGCTGAAAGAAAAAAACAAACTTGGAGGTCAAAATAAAGTCCCTCGCCTCTCAAACAGCCGTGATTATATTGAAGAACTTTACAGAATTGCTGGAATTACTGGTGCCTGATAGTGAATTGAGTACAATAACCAATTTCACATGACTCTTATGTTTAAACCAACCTGAAGATCTAAAATGTTAATAGTAATTTTTAATCTGAATGTACATGAAAATTTTTAAACTTTAAAAAATATAAAATATCTGTCATTTTTATTTCTAAATTTACGGTTCTAATTTAACTAATGTATGCACATCGCAATTGCAGGAAATATTGGATCCGGCAAAACAACCCTTGCAGGACTTCTGGCAAAGCACTTCGGATGGCTTCCACACTATGAGGATGTGGAAGACAATCCTTATCTGAACGATTTTTACGAAGATATGCAGCGTTGGTCGTTTAATCTGCAGATCTATTTTTTGAATTCCCGTTTCAGACAAATTATTGAGATACGAAAATCTGAGAAAACCGTTATTCAGGACCGCACCATCTACGAAGATGCTTATATTTTTGCACCGAACCTGCATGCAATGGGCCTAATGTCAACACGCGACTACGAGAATTATATCAGCCTTTTTAAACTGATGTGTACATTTATCCAGCCACCCGATCTTCTTCTTTACCTGAGGGCATCAGTACCCACCCTTGTTAACCAGATCCAGAAAAGAGGCAGGGAATATGAAAGCTCTATAAGCATTAACTACCTTAAAAGGCTTAACGAAAGATATGAGGCATGGATTGAAACATACGACCTTGGAAAACTTCTGATAATAGAAGCTGACCATTATGATTTCCCAAACAACCCCGACCACCTAAGTGAGGTCATTGACAAAATAAATGCTGAATTGCACGGCTTGTTCTGAAAAATTCTCATGTGTTTGATTTTGCCTATTTTTTTAATAATGGCAATTTGAATATATATCCTTATCTTTATTTAAAAACTAATATCCTCATTATATCCAGGCAATTAATATAATTTTATGAAAACCAGAAGATTAATCCTGAACGCATTTGCACTTATTTTAATATCGGTAATCACCCGGGCACAGTACGACTTTTCATCCTTTCCCCCTGTTGACCCTGAAATAATAACAGGAAAACTTCCGAATGGTCTTACATATTATATCAAACACAACAGTGAGCCACAGAAGAGAGCAAGTTTTTATTTCATTCAGAATGTAGGAGCACTGCTTGAAGAAGATCACCAGAACGGCCTTGCTCATTTTCTTGAACATATGGCTTTTAATGGAACTGAACGTTTCCCTGGAAAAGCAATTATAAGCTCACTCGAAAAACATGGAGTGGCTTTCGGATATAACATAAACGCATACACCGGATATGAAGAAACAATTTATAACCTCAGTGATGTTCCAGTTGATTCTCCAGGCCTTATTGACACCTGTCTGATGATTCTATACGACTGGTCAGATTTTATTACTCTTTCGGAAAAGGAAATTGAAGCCGAACGCGGCGTTATAATCGAAGAATGGCGAACAAGAAGGGATGCCAATTTCAGAATGATGCAGAAATATCTGCCTGTAATACTTAAAGGTTCCAGATATGAAAAAAGAGATATTATTGGAGATATCAACGTTATAAGAAATTTCAAACCGGAAAACATCAAAGAGTTCTATGACACATGGTATAGACCTGATCTACAAGCTGTTGCAGTTGTGGGAGATTTCGATGCCCCGGAAATGGAGAAAAAAGTAAAAGAAATATTTTCACAACTTAAACCATCCATAAATCCTCTGCCAAGACCTGAATTTGAGATCCCTTATCACAACGGAATGTTATATGTTCTTGCCACTGATAAAGAAGCTCCAAGAAATGTTGTATCAATCTTTATGAAGCATCCCTCAGTAAAGCCTTCTGAGAAGAATCTTTCATATATGAGGAGAAAGCTGATCATCAGCCTTATAAACAATATGATGTCAACAAGAATAAGCGAATTACTCCAGAAAGGTAATCCTCCGTTTATAACTGGATATGTAAATTTTTCAGAATTGGTAAGGGGCGTAGACGCTCTGGTGATAAATGCAGCTGCAAACCCTAACAGGGAAGATGTAGCTCTTGAAGCTATTTACACTGAGACGGAGCGTGCACGCAGACATGGATTTGCAAAAGGAGAACTTGAAAGAGCTAAAGCTAACCTGTTAACCAATTACGAAAATTACTACAAACAAAAAGACAAGATTTCAAATGATGACTTCATTAACGATATGCAGGAGCATTATCTCAACAATGAGCCTCTTGTTTCTCCGGATTTTGAGTATGAATTTGCAAAAAGTGTTATCCCATCTGTTTCAGTTGAAGAAGTATCTGAATTTTTTAAAGGCCTGGTAAGGACAGACAACAGCGTGATCGTTGTCCAGGGCCAGGAAGATGAAAATATACGGCACCTCACTGAAGAAGAGGCAAAAGCCATAATAAGCAAGGTGGTATCATCTGACATAGAACCATATCAAGATATTGAGACCTCAGAATCACTTATCAGAGAAAAGCTTAATGGCTCAGATGTGATTAAAAGGATCCATCTCAAGCAGTTCGACGCAGTAGAATGGACACTTGGCAACGGGGCAAAAGTTGTTTACCGCAAAGCAGATTATGAAAAAGATAATGTTCTACTTACCGCATATAGTCTGGGAGGATCCTCATTGTACGAAACAGACTATTTACCATCGGCAACCATGCTCCCTGCTCTGATCGGAATGTACGGACTCGGAGAATTTGATAATGTCACCCTGCAGAAAATGCTTGCAGGCAAAAAGGCTACTGCTTCAGTTTCTCTTGGACAAATAACCGAAACAATCAATGGCTCCGCCACACCCAAAGACTTTGAAACAATGATGCAACTGCTTTATCTGAGATTCACAAAACCAAGATTCGATCCTGAAGCACATAATGCCATTATGTCGAGATATGCAGCATTCCTTTCAAGTATGGCAAAAGACCCTTCGAAAATAATGCAGGATTCCGTTTCACTCTATCTTACAAACTATAATCCAAGAACGGTAATCCTTAACAATCAAATGCTCGAAAAAGTTGAGCTGGAAAAGATTGAAAAAATATACAGGGAAAGGTTCAGCAACGCAGCTGATTTTATCTTCTTCATAGTAGGCAATATCGATGAAAATACGGCCAGAGAAATGGCTGAGAAATACATAGGCTCACTCCCTTCTTCAAATGCTAAAGAGAATTTTATCGACAGGGGTGTCAGACCTCCTCGTGGACATTTCTATAGAGATGTGAAAATACCCCTTACCGTTCCAAAAGCAACGGTGTTTATAAGCCATTCGGCAGATTTTCCATATAATGCTTACAATAATGTTTGTCTCAAAGTCATTAATAATATTCTTGATCTTGTTTTTACAGAAAAAGTAAGAGAAGAAGCAGGAGGAACTTACGGCGTTTCAGTAAGTCTAAGTTCTCAGCTTCACCCGTATCAAAATGCCCAGGGGCTTATTATGTTCGACTGCGACCCTGAGAGAGTTGATTCTCTGAAAAAAATTGTATATAGCGAAATAGAAAGACTTACTTCTGAAGGACCATCAAAGGAAAACCTAGATAAAGCCGTCAAAAATATGCTGAAAACCCGCGAAGAGTCCAGGCTTCATAATAATTACTGGAGCAATGTTCTCTACCTTTATTACTATTCAGGTCTTAACGTTAACGACCCTAAAAACTTTGAAAAGATTCTTAATAAACTAACAATTAGGGATATAAAAAAAGTGGCCTCCAGCTTCTTTAGTAAAGCAGATGTTGCAGATATAGTTTTCCGACCTGAGAATTGATGAAAAGTTTAAAATTATCATTTTTTATCCCCACACTTTAAACAAAAAATATAAATAATCTTGACAGAGTATTAATTCGTCAATATTATTACTTATCTTTAAAACCTTTAAATCAATAATTATATTAACTGCTTACGTAAATTATATCTCTCCGCTTATTCTTAAAATAACAAAATCCACCCAATAATACATATCCTATATTATGTCTTTTAAACCAAATATCAGATGGATTCTATTCAGAATCTGGTACTGGTACATCAGTAAAACCGATAAAAATGCAAGGGTACTTTTCATGAACTATGGATATCATGATAAAAATCAGCAAATTAAAATCGATAAAGATGATGAGCTAAATCGCTATTCTATACAGTTATACCATCATCTGGCAAGTGAAGTAGAAATTGAAAACAAGTCAATTGTTGAAATTGGCTGCGGGAGGGGTGGCGGGCTCTCATATATATCAAAGAAGTTTTCACCTTCTTCAGCTGTTGGAATAGATTTATGCCATAAAGCAATTTCATTTTGTAAACACTTCTATTCAGATAGAAAAATATTGTTTTTCAAAGGTGATGCACAGAAATTATTTCTTAATAACAATTCCTGTGACATTGTAATTAATGTGGAATCATCGCACCGCTATAATGACATGAAAGCATTTCTCCGGGAAGTTTATCGGATCTTAAAGCCAGGAGGTTACTTTTTATTTACCGATTTTCGACAGTCCGATAAAATAGAGGACTTAAAAAAGCATCTGGAAATAAGCAATTTTGAAATTCTAAAAGAAAGATTCATAAATAATGAAGTTATTGCAGCTCTCGAACTGGATGATCCGCGCAAACGCAATCTAGTAAAATTGCTTGCCCCTAAATTTCTGCAGAAAATAGCACTGAACTTTGCTGCTGTAAAAGGTTCTGATAGTTATAATAAATTCATTTCAAACAGATTTGTTTACTTCAGTTATGTTTTAAGAAAATGATAACTGAATTATAACGTTATAAAAATTATACTTCTCCATTATTTATTTTTTTTCAAGGAATTATTTACTTAGTTGTCTATAAATTCTTTATAAACTATGGATAACAAGATAAAATCCTTGATTCTTAAAATCCAGCGCAACGAAATAACAGAACATATTATTTATCTGAAACTTGCAGATCTTTCAGGCAACCAGAAAAATGCAGAAATACTTCGCCGGATAGGCAACCAGGAACTAGCTCACTACCGCTATTGGAAGACAAAAACAAATACCGAAATAAAACCCGATAAATTCAGGGTATTTCGCACTGTTATGATGGCAAAACTACTCGGCCTTTCTTTCGTTCTTAAACTTATGGAAAAACGGGAAGGCACAGGTTCAAGTACTTATCAGAAGATAGCTGAAATATATCCTGAATCAAAGCGCTTTGCAGAAGAAGAAGCAATACATGAAAAAGAACTCCTCGACATGCTTGATGAAGAAGTCCTTCAGTATGTTGGTTCAATCGTGCTTGGGCTGAATGACGCACTAGTAGAGCTTACCGGAGCACTGGCAGGTTTCACACTGGCTCTGGGTGACAATAAAATAATTTCACTGGCCGGATTGGTAACTGGTATATCAGCAGCACTTTCAATGGCTGCATCAGACTATCTTTCATCAAAAGCCGAAGGCAATGCACAGGCAAAAAAATCAGCCCTGTACACTGGAATGGCTTATTTTATAACAGTAATACTGCTTATTCTTCCTTTTCTCTTGATTTCATCAAAATTTATTTCCCTGGCAATAACTCTTTCAACAGCTGTACTGATTATCTTCTTCTTCAACTTCTATATTGCAACTGCTCGTAACCTTAATTTCAGAGAACGATTCACAGAAATGACTATCATCAGCCTCGGAGTAGCGGCATTATCATTCCTTGTAGGATTCTTTCTTAAAAATTTAATCGGTGTTGACATTTGATTTAAAAAATACTTTGAGAAAAATTTGATTTTTTAAAAAACTAATCTATTTTAGCAGTGTGTGAAAAAAGTCTTGCTGCATGTCAAAAAAAATATTTAAAAATTCGGCGTTTAGACGTAAGCTGTTCATTATCATTATCATATTGATAATACTTCTTGGAACAGTAACAGGAATTGTGTACTTTAATCTTGATAAAGTACCTGGTGAAGGAAAAACTGAGACAGAAATTTCCTATATCTTTTCAGATAACATAATCCAGATTCCGGTTACCATTAACGGGATTCCCACGCACGGAATTTTCGACACAGGTTCAAGCTTTTGCCTGCTCGACGAAAAAAGCCTTGATAAGTTTAATGTTCAGGTTATCCCTTTTTTTAGAAGCAAGATAAACAAAACCGGTTCCTACAGGTGGGGAATAATCAAAAATTTAGAAATAAACAATTTTAAGATTAAAAACCTCCTTGTTAATCTGATGGATTTTAAGACCGACAGTTCAATCTTTAAATGCATCCCTTCAGAAATCATACTGGGAATGAATCTGATAAAAAAGGCAAACTGGAAATTTAATTTTACCAAGCATTCATTAAAAATCTATCCTAGAAACTACAGGATAACTGATTTCAAGGCAGAAAACTTTATCAGTTTTTTCTACAGGATGAATGTTCCTTTTACTTATATAACCATAAATGAAAAGTCACATAAAGTTATAGTAGATTTCGGCTTTTCCGATGCACTCATGTTGGCTGAAGATGACTATTCCGGCAACGAAGCAATCCCATATTCAAATTATCAATCATATAATATTTTTGGAAGTTACAAAAATGAAGGCAAAGCTTTAATTGATGATTTTATTTTTGGCAATGATACAATACCAGGGGTGGAAATAAATTTTACAAGCCCACGATTTTCATTAGTCGGCATTGAAACTTTTCTCAAATACTCTGAAGTACTTATAAATAATGCTGAAAAGAAAATATATATGTCGGGTATGAAAAAGAGCGCCGGAACAAAAACTATATTTTTCGGCCACGGATTTTATGTCTATAAGGATGACGGGAAAATAAAAATAAGCTCTATTTACAAAAATTCACCGGCTTATAATGCAGGCTTAAACATAGGTGATACAGTTTTAAGTATAAATGGTATAGAATCATCGGTTTTAATTCCTATGGATTTATGTGATTTCACAGAATTAAGCAAGAGGTTTTTTTATCAAGATACTGTTAGAGTTACAGTAATCAAAAACGGTGAGATTCTGACAAAAGAAATTGTTAAATCCGAATTTTGAAACGGCAGCAATATACTCCTTCATATACTTTCTCTCTGGGGGGATTGTGAATAAAAAATCAGGTTATCTTTACTTCCGGTAGAATCCCGTTTCTAAATTAATTTTTTATGAAAGATCTTAAAATCGCATCGGCACAGTTCGAACACCGGAGTGGAGACAAAAAATACAATCTTTCTGTAATAGAAAAACTTTCGGGAAAAGCATCAGTTGAAGGAGCTGAAATTATTGCTTTTCATGAGTGTTCTGTTACAGGATATACTTTTGCACGCCACCTTATAAAAGAGCAAATGCTCGCATTGGCTGAAATTATTCCTGAAGGTAAAAGTATCTCAAAACTTGTAGATATTGCTGAAAAGCATAACATCATAATACTTGCAGGACTTTTTGAAAAAGACAAAAACGATAATCTTTATAACTCATATGTATGCGTTGATAAAAACGGACTAATAGCAAAGGCAAGAAAACTCCATCCGTTTATTAACCCGAATCTGCAACCGGGTGATTATTATTGCATTTTTGAGATCAAAGGATGGAAGTGCAGTATTCTGATTTGCTACGACAATAATATAATCGAAAATGTAAGGGCAGTTACTCTTCTGGGAGCCCAGATAATTTTTATGCCTCATGTAACAATGTGCACGCCTTCACCCCGGCCTGGAGCAGGACTGGTCAATCCCGAACTATGGGAAAACCGTGAAAAGGACCCTACTTCATTAAGAATTGAGTTTGATGGGCTGAAAGGCCGCCAGTGGCTTATGAAATGGCTTCCGTCAAGGGCCTATGATAATGGCGTATATGTGGTCTTTTCAAATCCTGTTGGCATGGACGACGATCAGGTCAGAAACGGATGTTCAATGATAATTGATCCTTTCGGTGACATACTTGCTGAATGCCGTTCATTTGATGATAGCTACGTTACAGCCTTAATTACACCGGAAAAACTTGCCCTTGCTGGTGGTTACAGATATATCATGGCAAGAAAACCAGAATTATACAGGGATATCATCGGCCAGAGCCATAAACCTGAACAGAAAGTTATCTGGCTAAACGACTGAAAGCTAAAACTGCCAGTGGTCTATATACTGTAATAAACCACTGTTATCTCTTTTTCTGCTTGCAATTATTTTTTAAATTACCCGGAAAATTTATTTTTATTCTATACTAAAACAGGAAACAAAAATGAGAAATCTTATTATTCTGATTGCAATTACAACTCTTGTGATTCAATCTTGTTCTGATAAAGCAAAAGAATCTTTAGCGGCAGTAAACAGCTATTTTGAGACAGACGATACAAACAGTGTTCAGACCGGTGGAATAAAATTGATTAAAATCAACACCCCGGCAGGTGAATTCAATGTTTGGACAAAAAGAATAGGGAACAATCCTTCATTAAAGGTTCTTCTGCTTCACGGAGGACCTGCAGCAACGCATGAATATTTCGAATGCTTCGATAGCTTTTTTCCCCGCGAAGGAATTGAATATTATTATTACGACCAGCTGGGTTCTTATTACAGTGATCAGCCGTCCGATACGTCTCTCTGGAATATTGACAGGTTTGTGGAAGAAGTTGAGCAGGTCAGAATCGCATTAAAACTTGACAGTTCAAACTTCTTTCTTCTTGGCCACTCGTGGGGCGGTATCCTGGCAATGGAATATGCTCTGAAGTACCAGAAAAATCTCAAAGGCCTTATAATTTCAAATATGATGGCAAGTTGCCCGGAATATGGAAAATATGCTGATGAAGTTCTGGCAAAACAGATGGATCCTGCAGTGCTGGCTGAAATAAAAGCTCTTGAAGCCAGGAAAGATTTCAGTAACCCCAGATACATGGAGCTGCTGATACCCAACCATTATAAAAAGCATATTTGCAGGCTTGAAGAATGGCCCGACCCAGTCAACAGAGGTTTTAAACACCTGAACTATGAAATTTATCTTATGATGCAGGGACCCAGTGAGCTCGGAATAGCAGGTAAACTGGCAACCTGGGACAGAAAGTCAGATCTGAAGAATATTAAAGTCCCAACTCTGGTAATTGGCTCAAAATATGATACTATGGACCCCGCTCACATGGAATGGATGGCTTCACAATTTCCACATGGGAGCTATCTGTATTGCCCTGAAGGAAGCCATATGGCAATGTATGATGATCAGAAAACATATTTCAAAGGGTTGGTTAAATTTATTAAAAGCGTGGACAAGGGCAATTTCTAATATTAAAGAATAAAAGACAATCAACAGAAATGAAAATGTTTGTAGTAGTATATGACGGTACACTATTTCATGCTCAAATGATTAAAAATCTACTGGAAAATGAAGGTGTTGAATCTTTTCTTAAAGATGAGATTATCGGAAGCCGTAGCGGAGAACTATGGAGACCAGGAGGCGGAGTTAAAGTCGTAGTTTATGGTAATGATTTAATGAAGGCTTTAAAGGTTGTGGAAGATTATGAAAACTCTTTAAAATAATACTCTTCTTCCTGAAATGTTGGATTTTTCAATAATCTGGTTAATTTTTATTCAACAATATTTTTCTATTTTGAAACATTCAAAATCATAAGGATATGAATATTAATATCAGACCTGCAACTGAAAAGGATTTTCCAGATGTTCTTTCATTAATTAAAGAACTGGCCGAATTTGAAAAGGCACCCGAAAAGGTAACAAATACAGTTGACCAGATGAAACAGGAACAACATTTGTTCAGATGCTATATGGCTGAAACTGAAACCGGAGAGATTGCAGGAATGGCTCTGTTTTTCTTTGCCTATTTCACATGGGTAGGCAAATCGCTTTACCTCGACGACATCTACGTCAGACCAAAATTCAGAAAACAAAAAATAGGAACGGCTCTTTTAAAAAAAGTATTCGAAGTTGCCTGTGAAGAAAATTGCAAAAGGGTTCGTTGGCAGGTGCTTAAATGGAATCAGCCTGCCATTCAGATGTACCGCAAATACGGAGCTGATATTGACAATGAATGGCTTAACTGTACTTTTGAACATGAAGAAATCAAAAGTCTCAGGGATCGGATAAATATTAATATTTAAATCATGAAAATCAACCTGACTTTTTCATTCTTTTTTATACTGGTGATAACTGCAGTTTCCTGTCAGCACACTAAGCAGACATGGGTTGGTACCTGGAGCTGTGCCCCCCAGCTTGTTGAACCTCACAACATGCCCCCGGAACCAGGCCTTACAAATAGCACCCTCAGGCAGGTGGTACGTGTCTCAATAGGAGGTGATAGCGTCAGAGTCAGATTTTCAAATGAATTCAGCAGCAGTCCGGTTACAATAAGAAAAGCAAATATTGCATTATCAGCGGGAGGCAGTAAAATCGATGCTTCAACAATTACAATGCTTACTTTCAACAACAACCAGGAAGTAACCATGGAACCCGGTATGGCTGTTACTTCCGATCCTGTTGCTTTCCGTATCAAGCCGCGCACTGACATTGCAATCACCATCTTTTTCGGGACAACATCTCCGGATGTTACAGGTCATCCGGGTTCAAGAACAACCTCATACCTTATATCCGGGGATCACACATCAATGCCAGAGCTTTCTGATGCTGCCACAGCTGACAGATGGTACATTATTAACGGAATAGATGTTAAAGCTTCTGACAAAGCAGCTTCAATTGTTGTAATTGGAAATTCTATTACCGATGGAAGAGGATCTGGTACGAACAAACAAAATAGATGGCCCGATATACTTGCTGAAAGACTGATACAAAATCCTGCCACAAGTAATGTCGCCGTACTCAACCAGGGAATAGGCGGTAATTGCGTTCTGAGACCCTGTCTCGGGCCTTCAGCACTCGACCGCTTCGAAAGAGATGTTCTTAGACAGCACGGCGTCCATTGGCTTATTATACTCGAAGGTATTAACGACATAGGCCAGGCTCCCGACAGTACAGCAGCTATTTCAATTGCAGATAATCTTATCACAGCATATAAGCAGATGACAGAAAAAGCACATTCATCCGGTATTAAAGTATATGGGGCAACAATTCTACCCTTCAAAGGTTCGTTCTATTACACCGATTTCCGTGAAGCTGCAAGAAGAAAGGTAAATGAATGGATACGCCAGAATAATTATTTCGATGCAATTATTGATTTCGACATGATAATGAGAAATCCTGAAGACACTCTTTCACTTCTTCCTGAAACACACACCGGTGATTTTTTGCACCCAAATGAAAAAGGCTACCGGATAATGGGTGAATCAATTGATCTAAAGTTATTTATAAAATAAACCATCCATTTGATTCCATTCAACCTTCCAAATCCTTAAAAACCTTTTAAAAATTTATTGTAATTTCAGACTTGAATAAATAAATCATTCTGACTGAAATGAAAATTGCTTTTACTGCTGATCTGCATCTCAGAAACTGGAAAGAGACTCCTGAAAGATATAGGGCTCTTGAATATATTTTGAATGAACTTGCTGCAAAAGAAATTGGTAATCTTATTATTTCCGGTGACGTATTTGACAGAGATTTTAATAACTATACAGATTTTAATGAACTATGCTCCAGATTCAGTAAAATAAGAATAACTATTTTCCCCGGTAACCACGATGCAGAAATCAGTAAAAAATATTTTCCTGCTCAAAACCTGGAAGTAATTAATGAAGCAACATTAAAACAATTCGGGAATATTTCAATATTGATTCTTCCATATCTGCCAGGGAAACTGATGGATGAAGTTCTTACAGAGTTCTTTTACAACAACCCTGTTCCTGAAAGATGGTTACTGACCGGTCATGGTGACTATTGCACAACAGCGAAAGATTTTAACCCATACGAGCCTGGTGTATATATGCCTCTTTCTGGTTCAGCTATTAATAAATTTAATCCCTTTTATGTCATTCTTGGACATATTCATAAGCCCTCAGAAACTGGCAGAGTTATTTACCCCGGCTCTCCCTGCCCACTCGATATAAATGAGACGGGCAAAAGACGTTATATTATTTTTAATACATCCGACAACAGTATTGAAAAATTATCCGTAAAAACTGACGTCATTTATTTTAACGAAACCCTTATGACATTCCCATCAGAAAATGAGTTTCATGATATCTGCGACTCAATTGACAGAATGATTAAAAACTGGAAACTTGATGACAATGAAAAAGGTCTTGTTAAATTAAGACTCAAAATAAAAGGTTATACGTCAGATCTTAACAGGCTAAAAGAATCCATAACAAGTCATCTTGAGAAAAAAGATATAAGGCTTTATGATAATGAGGGACCGGATCTGAAAGAGGTTAATGTGGTTAAAGAGGCTGACGATGATAGAATAACCCTCCTGAAAAAAACAATTGAGAAAATCTCTCAATTGAAGATCGAAGCCGACAGAGTAAAAATCTTAGAAAAAATTCAGGAAAAAATTTTCACTTAGAAAAAATGAACATACGCATAGCAAAAATTTCTGCTGAAAACTGCGGGCCGGTAAAAAAGATCAACATTGCGCCCGGTAATCTTACAATATTCTACGGCAGAAATGAGGACGGCAAATCGTTCCTTGTTGAATTCATAATCCGGTGCCTTTTTAAAAACAAAAAACCATGGGGTGATTTGCGCCAGGCTGGTGGTGGCAAAATTACTTTAACAGGAATTAAAGATAAACCCGTAGATTTTATACCCGATAAAGGAGTAAAACTTGAAGATTATTTTGAACGGGATTCCCGTGGTTTACCTCTTTCACTGCTTAACCTTCTTGTTGTAAAGGAAGGTGAAACCGGAATTGGCAATAACAAAGAAGAATTAACTAAAGATATAATAAAAACATTTCTTTCTTCCCGCAGATTACTCGATGAAATTGATGGAAAGATACCGGCAACTTTCAAGGAGGCTAAAATTGATACAGATATTGAGATTGACAAAAGAGGAGCAAAAGATTATAATAATAAACTCGAAGAAATCAAGAAAATAGATAACATAATCTATTCGCTCAATAATCAGTCAGCCCACTGGCTGATAAGAGACCTGTCGCTACAGGAAAATCAGCTGAAATGTAAAAAAGAACTTCTTAACAGAGCACGTAAATTCAAAGCATACACTTTATCCACCAAAATTAAGGCAGTTGAAAAACAACTTGAAAAGATTCCCCGTGAAACCATTTCCGAATTAAAGGAACTATATAACGAATACAGAAAAACACAGGAAAAATATGAATCATTAAAAAAAGAGCTGGCTGATATTCAAAAAGAAACCGAACTTATTCCCGATCTCGAAAATAAAAAAGAGCTGCTTTTGAAAGCAAAAAGATATCAGGCTTACCAGCTTGCGTCAGAAATAAAAAACATTGAGGAGAAGCTGAGATCCCTTCCTGAAGATGAATTAAACAAACTAGAGAATAACATCTCTATTTATCGCAATAAAAAGAATGAATTAGAAAGCTGTAAAAAGTCAGTAAACCAGGCATCTGAAAAATCAGCAGATTACCACTGGCTGAAAACAGCAAAAGAAAATTACCACAGGTTCCTATCAGCAACAGGTACAAGCAAAAAAGTATCAAGGGCTTTCCCAGTTGCAGCAGGATTAACTTTTATAACAGGTATTGTTACTTTATTATTGAATCAAAAAATTCCCGGTATAATTATTCTTATAATCAGTGCCTTACTTACCCTTTTATATTTTATTTTTTTAAAAAAATCATATTCATCTTTAAGACATTCCGAAGAACTTAAACAAATAGAATCTGAATTCAAAAAACGATTTGGAGAGGAACTTGAAAACATTACAAAGCTTGAATCTATTTTTAACGAAGAAGAAAAATATTTTAACCAGCTTGAAGTTTATAACACTCATCTGATCCGTCTTAGTACTGAAACTGATTCTTATTTTAAATTAATACAGGAGATGTTTGCAGGATTTGGAATTGATAACCCTCCTGAAGAAAAATGGGAAGAATTTATTTCGGTAATCAGACAAAATAGAGAAGACCTTACTTCCAAATATGACCTTCTTAACCGTAAACTAGCATCATTTGATACTGACGAAACGGAATATGAAACTAATGATCCGGGAGTAAAATTTGACAGAAATGAACTTGAAGAGATAAAGGAACATCTAACAAGGCTTTATGAGATTAAAAAACAGGAAAATAGAAAGATCCAGGAACGGAATGAATTAATTAATAGCCTAAAAGTTACTGGTAAAGTTATTACTGAGAAATTCAAGAGTCTTACAGAGGAAGAGATAGCTGAAGAAGAATGGACCTCAAGAATTAAGTTGCTTGAAAATCAATACAATAATTTATTAAGTTACTACGAGAGTCTTAAAGGCCAGCTCACCGGATTAGGAGTTTCTGAATCAGATTTTGAAAAAGAGGATCCGGGCATTGAGTATTCTCCTGAGGAAATGGAGAAGATTGAAAAAAAGATGGAGGAGATTAACGAAAAGTTGAAAAATGAAGAGGAAAGATTTGCTACTTTAAAAGGTGAAATCATATCTATCACAGGTGCTGAAACAAGTGCTAAATGGACTGACCTCGTTGACATGCTGTACAGAAAAAAACAGGAGATAAAAGATGAAATAGAGGGGATCAAAGCCAGTATTATTGCCGGTAATCTCCTTCACTTAACAATTCAGGAACTGCAGCTGGAAGAAGACCAGAAACTTGAAGAGGCACTTAATTCCCAGGAAGTTACATCTGTATTACACAATCTGACCGGACATTACAATGCTCTTTCATTTGATGACAGAAAGATAATAATCTCTGATGGTTATAATAGCTATTACCTGAAAGATCTGAGCACTGGAGCTCTCGAACAGGTAATGATAGCTCTGCGAATTGGAATATTGAAACGACTGCTTAAAAATGATAATGCCTTTCTGATTCTTGATGATGCATTCCAGCATTCAGATTATGAAAAAAGACATATACTGGTTAAAACTGTATGTGAACTTGCCCGAAACGGTTGGCAGATAATCTATTTTACAATGGACGACCATATTCTTAATCTTTTCCGTAAAGAAAAAAATGGCGATTACATAGAAATTGATTTACACACTCATAAACTTCATAATTAATTGAAAAATTCTTCATGGAGTTTTACCAAACTTTACAGGCAACGGCTTTTCTCTATTTTCTTTCATTGTATATGGTAATTCCCAAACCTTTTTTCCTCTTATATCAGTAAAATAGAGGCGAGATTCGGAAAGTGTATCCGGATTCCCGTTGGCCCATAAAGCATAAAAGTCTTTTTGCGCATTCACAGGCCTCCTTACATATGAATGATTTAGTAAACTGCCTTCTGTTACGTTTCGAACCTTTATCCAGGTTGAGCCTTCATCCCTGCTGACCCACATTGCAATTTCACCTCCCGTTCCGTAACGATAGGGACCAGGCTCCGTTGGCCCAATTATTTTCCATTCTTCCCCTTCGGTGTACAGGGAGCCCATATCATAATTATGTGTTGATTCACAAACTTTTCTGAAATTCCATCTGTTATCTTTCCAATGAATTATAAACCATTCTCTGGGATCACCTGAAGGACCCGGGCGGAAATCACGGCTGATAATAGCAAGTATAACCGGATTTCCATCTCTGTCAAAATTAAGGTCATTAATATAAACCAGTTTTTTCTCAGATTCATAATCCCATACCAATGCTTCATTATGAACTTCAGTAAGAGGTGGCTCAATTATCCTGCCATCAATTGTTGTCCAGGTTTTTCCCATATCAGTTGTCTGTACTGCATAAAGATTTGTTCGTTTATCTACATCTCCTCCCGGATGGTAGTTGAATACCGAGACCAGTTTGTTCCCAAACATATTTGTCACCTGGTAATGTCCACCCATACCGGCAAGTTTTTGTTCGGGCTCCCAGTTTATGCCATCTTTGCTTTTTGCCCAGTACAGTTCTCTCCCGCGGGAATATTTTGTAAACAGATAAAGAAATCCTTCCCCCTTTACCCACCATGGCTGGGGATATGTCATTTCACCCTCCCTGATTTTTTCAAAAGCGCTTATATCATATGGATTTTGACTTCTGAAAATTAGCCCGGGCCTTGTCCGGCTCCTCCCACTGACAAAAACCCATATGTAGCCTTTTTCATCAATAGATATAGCCGCATTATCGTGTGGGTCATTCACACCGTTTTTATCGTAAACAATTACAGGCCTGGGAACAGTTTTACTCATGTGGTCATAATATGACACCATAATCAAAAGGTGTCTTTCATCAGCTTTTGTAGTTCCCCCATAGGTAAAGTAAGTTTTTCCTGCCTGAGGAGAATAAATTGCAATCGGAATATGATTTGCAGTATAAGTCCCGAGACCACCTGAATATTTATCACCATACTCATAAAACTGCCCGAGAGTGAACCATATCCCTCTGTAGCCAGATGCAACCGGGTTCTGACCAGAAACACCTGTGACAAGTAATAACATGCAAAATAAACATATGAAGAACTTCATAACCCATAATATTTACCATTCTGATTATAATGAAAAAAATTTTTAAATTATCTTTTTAATTTATTAAACGACAAAATTTCTATATCTTTATAAAAATCCTCTAAACCTTCACAGGATAAAATAACTGTAAAAAAATCGATATGAAAACAAAAGTTCTATTATTGTCTCTGTTAATTATAAGTCTTTTCAGATTGCCTGCTCAGGTAACTGAAGGTGAATCAAAGCTTCGCACTCAAAACGCCGACACTACTCAGGGATGGAAAAAAGGAGGATTTGCCTCATTAAATTTCTCTCAGGTTTCTCTAACTAATTGGGCTGCAGGTGGTCAGAATTCATTTTCCATAAATGGGCTTTTTAGCATTTTCGCCAACTATAAAAAAGATAAAACTGCATGGGATAACTCTCTGGACATTGGTTATGGAGTTTTAAAGCAGGGAAAAGCTTCCGATTTTATGAAAACTGACGATAAGTTTGATTTCCTTTCGAAATTCGGGAAACAAGCATTTTCAAACTTTTACTACGCTGCACTGCTTAATTTCAAAACACAAATGACCATCGGCAGGGATTATGCAAAAGACACTGCCAAAATATCTAATTTTCTGGCTCCTGCATATATAGTTGGCGCCGTTGGAATGGACTATAAACCCAACAGTTATTTCAGTGCCTTTATTGCTCCGCTTACCGGCAAAATAACCATTGTAAACGACCAGGAGCTGGCAAACAAGGGAGCATTTGGCGTTACCCCGGGGGTTTATAACGAAGGTGGAATACTGATTAAAGAAGGGAAAAGATCCAAAAGCGAGTTCGGCGGGTATATGCGCTTTATATATTCGAAAAACGACTTTAAGGGAGAATTTATGAAAAATGTTTCCCTTACCTCCAAACTTGATCTCTTCTCAAACTATCTTAAAAATCCTCAAAACATTGATGTGAGCTGGGAGACTCAAATAGTTCTAAAAGTGAACAAGTATATAACAGTCAACATAAACACGCACCTTATTTATGATGATGATATCAAGATTGCGATTGACGAAAATAATGACGGTATTACGGATAAAAAAGGTCCCAGAATTCAGTTTAAGGAGATTCTGGGTGTGGGATTTTCATATAAGTTTTGATAGATATTTAAAAACATCAGAATAGGCTAATAAAAGTACCATTATGAAAACTATAAAAACGCTGTTTTTGTGGTTAAATTTAATTGTGGGATATTCCCTTGCAATGCTGATTATGCTGTTCAACGCCATTAAATGGCATGGAGGGGCCAGAATACTGTTAATTAGCATAGTGGCTGTTCTCTTATTTCTGATAATTTCATTATGGGAAATTATTAAATCAAACCGCATAAATACTGCAGAAAAAATTTTGTGGATTATTTGTCTGCTTTTTCTCGGTGTTCTGGGCGGAATCATTTATCTAATTGCAGGAAGACGTAAAATTGCTCTATGATAATATTAAAGCTGCTTGACATTTTTCAGTTTATTGTTACTAAACTTATTTACTCGCAGCAAAACGCCATATCCTAATAATTCAACTAACAGGGCTGAGGTCAAAAATAATTCTGAAAACTAAATAAGCTTCTTAATAATGCTTAATATATTCTTTGTGTTTTTGCCAATTGAAATTCAATTAAATATATCTTTAAACTTAGGTGATATTAATTAACGAAAGAGTTTAATGGCAATAAAATAAGTCACGACAGAGACAGAAGATGCCAGCAATGCGCCCCAAATTAGATCAATGATAGTAACCTTCAGAGGCCACTCCTTAAGAGTGGCAAGATTTGTCAGGTCGTATGTGGCATAAGTTACCAGACCGAATAATGCTCCGTATCCGAGTGCATGAATCCACGTGCGTTTCTCAACAGCTGGTGAAATAACAAATACTACAAGGCCAGCTATAAACAGCAGGTAAAACAAAATAGCAGCGACCCAGTTGATTTCAGGTTTCATAATGAAACCTATTTGTTCTTTGTAAAAATTACGGGCAACAAGCACAAGCCATATCATATCAATCACAAAGAATACCGGAAGTGCAATCAGATATAACCTTATAAACATCTTACGATTAATTTAATATATCACACAATAAATTTACTCTTTTTTCTTTCAAGAATTCAAAAAGTATTTTAAAAATCTTTGGCATCTTAAAATTTATTTCTACATTTGACTGACCGTTCAATCATAAAATATTTTTGTATCACAAAATTCAGAAAACAATTATTTGTATTACCGACTATATGACACCCAGAACCTCTATACAACTTGAGAAGATACGGGAAGCAAAAAGATCACTTATTATGCAATCGGCTCTTGAGCATTTTGCAAAAAACGGATATTATGCCACCACTATCAGCCATATAGCAAAACATGCAGGCATTTCCAAGGGCCTGATGTACAACTATTTTCCAAGCAAAGAAGCTTTACTTAAGGAAATAATATACAACTACATACAAGAAATTTACCAGTATTTTGACATAAATCGCGATGGGTACCTCACCGAAGAGGAATTTGAATATTTCATACACCAGATTTACAGAACACTAAAAGAAAAGAAAAGCTTCTTTCAATTACTTTTTCAGATGATGATGCAGAGTGAGGTTCGGTTAAAGCTTATAGAATTGCAAAAAAGTATAGAAACACTGGCCGCAAGGTCAGATGATTCTATCACTGCTCTCGAAAAACAGATATATAAAACATTATCTGATTATTTCAAAAGAAAAAAGGAAAAGGCCGGTCAGGAATATGATTCTGATTTGGAATTGAATATATTTATTTACACAATTAAAGGATTTGCACTCACCTATGTTTTTAATGAAACTGAATTTGATGAAGAATATTTCGAAAAATCAGTAAACAAAATAATAGAGCTTTATAAATAGATTTATAATGAAGAAATATCTACTGTTGCAAGGATTTTTTTTGTGGTTGATTTCGGCTGCCCAGGTCACCGCTCAGGGCTTATCAGCATCAGAAATTGTAAGGAAAGCCGATGAAAAATTTAATGGTGAAAAGTCAAGTTATTCCATTATGTCTATGACTATTGTAAGACCAACATGGCAGAGAACTATCGAATTCAAAAGCTGGACACTCGGGAGGGATTACGCTCTCACACTTATAACAGCTCCAGCCAGAGATGCAGGGCAGTCATTCCTGAAAAGAAAAAATGAAATGTGGAACTGGAATCCCTCAATAAACCGCCTTATTAAACTCCCTCCTTCAATGATGTCGCAGGGATGGATGGGCTCAGACTATACAAATGATGACATAATGAGAGAATCTTCCGTTGTGAATGACTATGAGCACGAATTTGCAGGCGAAGAAGTCATTAATGGCCGTGAATGTTACAAAATCAGAATGACAGCAAAAAAAGATGCTTCAGTTATCTGGGGTCAACAAATAAGGTGGATTGACAAAAAGGATTTTCTATTTCTTAAGGCCGAATTATATGACGAAGACGGAATGCTGGTAAGAACCGAAACCGGATCAGAAATAAAAATGATGGATGGCAGAAATATTCCAACAAGAATCGAACTTATCCCTTCAGAAGAACAAGGGAAGAAAACAATCGTTACAATTAAAGAAATAAAATTCAATATACCCGTTACCGAAGATTTTTTTTCACAGCAGAATATGAGAACAATCAGATAATAAAACCATGTCATCTATTTGTCTGATAATAAAAATGACATAATGAGAGATAATTTCAAAATAGCGTGGAGAAACCTCTGGAGAAACAGGAGAAGAACGTTGATTACTGCCTCGTCGGTCTTTTTTGCGGTTTTCTTTGCAATCATTATGCGTTCATATCAGCTCGGAACATATGATCATATGATTTCAAATGTCATTGAATCATATACAGGGCATCTCCAGATACAGCACCCTGAATATCAAAACAACCCTCAAATTGACAATTCTTTTGACTTTAACGATTCGCTTTTTCTCTTGATAAGCAACGTAGAAAATGTTGTATCAGTTACCCCACATCTTGAATTTTTTGCTCTTGCTTCAAACGGACCGCAAACTAAGGGTGTAGCAATTCTGGGTATAGATCCTGCCAGGGAAAAGACATTTTCAAATCCGGAAAATAAACTTGTCAGGTACAGGATAACAGACGAAGCTCTTTTAGAAATGACCCAAAGTGGTACTTTTCCTGCATCGGTTCTTAAAAAATTGCAGGAAAACAAGGACCGGTCGTATTCATCTCGTGCCCGCCTTGAACTTGAACTCGGACTGGCAATTACTGAGACTGAAAAGTATATTCCTGAAATTATAAGATTCTGTCAAGTACAAAATGGATTTCTGAATGAAGATGATAACGGAATTCTTGTTTCTGACAGGCTTGCCAGATATCTTAAAGCAGAAATTGGTGATACAATAATACTTATAGGTCAGGGATATCAGGGAGCCTCCGCTGCAGGTCTTTTCCCAGTTAAAGGTATTATCAAAATGCCCGCTCCCGACCTTGATAACAGGTTAATAATGATGACTATACCTGCCGCTCAGAAATTTCTTGACGCTCCGGGTAAAATAACTTCTGTTTCCATTAATCTTACTGACAGGTCAACACGTACTATTAAAAAAGGCCTTGACAGAATAAATAAGCTTATGGAAGGTATGGGTACAACTGTAAAAACCTGGTATGAACTTAATCCTGTACTTTACCAGCAGATACAGGGCGACAGTCAGAGTGGCATGGTAATGCTTGGAGTCCTCTACTTCATTATCTTCTTTGGAATATTCGGCACCGTTATAATGATGGTTGCTGAAAGAAAAAAAGAATTTGGCGTTCTCATCTCAATTGGCATGCAGAAAACCAGGCTCAAAAGAATAATCAGCATGGAAATGGCAATGCTCGGTTTACTTGGATTGGCAGGAGGTATGTTAGCTGCTGTACCATTTATTCTTTACTTCTTCTATAATCCCATTGTACTGAAAGGAGACCTTGGAAAAATGATGGAAGATATGGGATGGGATGCCGTAATGCCTGCGAAATGGTTCGGACCTTATTATTACATTCAAGCTTTAATTGTCGTGATTATGATTTTACTTGCAACTCTGTACCCATTACGTAAAATTAACAAACTTAAAGAAGTTGAAGCTTTAAGAAGCTGAAAAACAAAAAATATATGATACCAGAAATTTCATGGAAAAATATATGGCGTAATAAAACACGCAGTTTGATAGTAATAACCGCTGTTACCCTTGGAATAATCTCAGGAGTATTATTGGTCGGAATTATGCAGGGATGGGTTGAACAAAGAATCCACGATGCAATCCACAATGAAGTCTCACATGTTCAGATTCATAACGCAGAATACTACGATAATGAAGATATTTTAAGCACTATTGATAGCCTGAATAAAATAATCTCTGTTCTGGAGTCTGACCCTGAGGTAAAAGCATGGACCGAAAGAACAAAGCTTACTGCTATTGCGACCACACCATGGGCAAGTACAGGATTATTCATTTATGGCATAAATCCGCAAAAGGAGAAAGAAGTGTCAGAAATCTATACTAAAATCGTACCCAATGGGGGTGAATATCCCGACATAAATAAGACCGGATATATCCTCATAAGCGATAAAACAGCAGAGATACTTCAGCTCAAACAATATATTATTACAGAACCATTAATAGAAAAATTCAGAGAATCCAGATTGCCTGACAATATCGTCATAAAACTTGATTCAATTAAAGGTATACGGTTCAGATCGCCTAAGGAATTTAAAGCAATTCTCGAAAAAAAACTGAACTGGAAAGAGCTGGACATGTATGGAAAATTGATTATGGACAGTGCACTTGACTACAGAATAAGAAACAGAATACAGATAACTCTTTCCGATTGCAACGGCAATCCGGTGCAGGGAACTTTCAGAGTATGTGGCATTTACAAGACAACAAATACCGGATTTGACCAGGCTTCTGCTTTTGTGAACATCAATGAACTGGCGGAGCTATATGGTTCAGACACACCGCTTGTGCATGAAATAGCAATTATGCTCCATAATGCTGAAAATATTGACAATGTAAAAAACAAACTTTCAACAGTTACTGATAAAAATATCGTACACACCTGGAAAGAACTCGCACCAGATGCAGCTATGATGAATGATTTTATGTATATGTATTACTTTATTTTTATAGGCATCATAATGCTGGCACTAGCCTTTGGCATTATAAATACAATGCTTATGGCAATTCTCGAGCGAACTAAGGAGCTTGGAATGCTTATGGCTATAGGAATGAACAGGAAAAGAATTTTCAGCATGATAATGCTTGAAACAATTTTCCTGACTTCAGCAGGAGCTGTTGCCGGAATGCTTGCCGGCTGGGTTCTTGTATCCATGCTGGGAAAGACAGGAATACATTTTTCAAGCTGGGGAGAAGGCTTTGAAGCTATAGGTTATTCTGCCAATGTCTATCCTGTTGTCACATTCGATTTCTTCATTTTCGTCATAGCAATGGTTGTTTTTACAGCAGTTCTGTCATCAATCTGGCCAGCACGCAAAGCACTTAAACTTAACCCTGTTGAAACACTTAGAACAGAATAAATAAACATTTACGATATGAAAATACTCGAACTGAAAAATGTCAATAAGATATATGACGGATCGGAAGTTCCTGTTCATGCTGTCAGAGATGTTACGCTTGAATTTGAGGAAGGCGAATTTGCCGCAATAGTGGGGCCTTCAGGCTCAGGAAAAACCACTCTTCTAAACCTGATTGGAGGTCTCGATATGCCCACCTCAGGAGAAATAATAATAGATGGGGTAAATCTTGCAAAGCTTAAACCATCTCAGCTTATCGATTTCAGGCTCAGAAACATTGGCTTTGTCTTTCAGTCCTATAATCTGATCCCGGTGCTTACCGCCAGAGAAAATGTTGAATTCATTATGTCGTTGCAAAAATGGCCCAGAAAAGAACGAGATGCCCGAACTTATGAATTGCTTAAAGCTGTTGGACTTGAGGAAAGAATGAACAGTCGACCTTCAAAACTTTCGGGTGGTCAGCAACAAAGAGTGGCAGTAGCCCGGGCACTTGCTCCCAAACCCAAATTCATTCTTGCCGATGAACCAACAGCAAACCTCGACTCAAAAGCTGCCTCCAATCTTCTCGAAATAATGGAAAAACTAAACAGGGAAGAAAAAATAACCTTTATCTTCTCCACACATGATCCAAGAGTAGTGAAAAAAGCACGAAGGGTAATAGCACTTGAGGATGGTCGTGTTTTTTCTGATGAAAAAATACAAAGTGTAAACGATTGACAAAATGATTAAACCTCCTGTACTGTCAATAATTGCAGTAATTATTGCATTTAATGTAAATAATATTGCAGGTCAGGAAAAAGAGAAGCCTGTCACTTTGAAGGGTTATGTTACAACACTTCAGAATGCAATGTTCGATTCACTCTCAGGTCCGGTGTCATATAATAATATCCTTCACAACAGGCTTAATTTCAAAGGCTATATTAACAACAACATTATCCTTGGAATCGAGCTTCGTAACAGATTATTTACGGGTGATCTAGCCCGAACTGGAAACTTTTATTCTGATATAACCGGAAGGGATAACGGATGGTTCGATATGTCGTGGAACGTTATTAAAGAAAATTCGTTTTTTCTGAATACAACTATCGACAGGCTCTGGATTGCTCTGAAACTGGGAAAACTGGAAATCACAACCGGAAGGCAGAGAATAAACTGGGGGCAGGCAATTGTCTGGAATCCAAATGACATTTTCAATGCATACTCGTTTTTTGATTTCGACTACGTTGAGCGGCCTGGTAGTGATGCGCTAAGGTTCCAGTATTTTACTTCCTCATCATCAATAGTTGAACTGGCAGTAAAAGCAGATAGTGAAGACCGGGTCACCGCTGCAGGACTTATCAGATTCAACCGATGGGGATACGATATTCAGTTTCTGGGAGGTTATTCAAACAGTTCAGATATTGTTGCAGGAGCTGGCTGGTCGGGTACACTTTTAAATACTTCTTTCAGAGGAGAAATCTCATGGTTCTATCCTGTAAATAAGGGGGAGAAAAGCACTCTTATAGCAACTGCCGGAATTGATAAAATATTTCATGACAATTCTGTGTTGCAGATTGAATTAATGTACTCAGGAAACCCCGTGGCGCTAAACGATATCAATATACTCTATTCTGGTACTCTTTCCGCAAAAGACCTTGCATTCTCAAAATTTACTGCATTCGGTAGCTTCACCTGGACATTAACACCCTTGCTGAATACCGGAATTTCAGCAATGTGGTTTCCTGATCTTAAAGGATATTTTGCTGGTCCATCACTTGATTATTCTATGTCGGAAAATATAGATCTCTCGGTCATCTGGCAACACTTCAACATTCATACTGGAAGTATAAAGACTCGAATGAACCTTGCTTTCCTGAGGTTGAAATATAGTTTCTAGGAATTTTATACTTTTGCCATGCTTAAAATTGTGTATGTCCCTTGTTCATGAATTTGAAAAAAGCGGTAACTGGCTTTTCAGAAGAAGAAGCTGGTTGCCTGTATTTATAGCAATACCTGGATTCTTAATACTATATTTCACTGACCATCAGACGATTACTTTTAAATGGGAAATCGAAATAATATTCCTTGCTATTAGAATCTTCGGTCAGATTATTCGTGTATTAACCGTCGGATTTGCCCCTGGCAATACCTCAGGCAGAAACACTACCTCAGGCCAGATAGCTGATGAACTGAATGTTACAGGTATATACTCAATTGTAAGGCATCCACTTTATACAGGTAACTTTTTTATGTGGCTCGGACCGGTATTGTTTATCAGGTCGGCATGGTTCGTAGTAGTTTTCATTCTTGCCTACTGGCTATATTATGAAAGAATTATGTTTGCTGAAGAACAATTTCTCAGGCGTAAATTTGGTGAAGCTTACGATAAATGGGCAGAAAAAGTAAATGCTGTTATACCTTCTTTTCGAAATTACATGCCTCCCAGGCTATCCTTTTCACTCAAAACTGTTATAAGAAGAGAGTATAACAGCTTTATCAATATTTTCTTAACTTTTCTCGCTCTCGATATTGCCAGAAATTATTTTATTTCACACAAATTTATGGTGACCCCCATGTGGGGCTGGCTTTTTCTCAGCGCAGGCATCATCTGGCTGTTTACACGTATAATACATAAAAAAACTTCCTGGCTCTTTGTGGAGGGACGATGATTCTTCAGTCCCTTTCCGCACCAAGAAAAATTAATATATAATAAATCAACGTCGCCAGTGACCCGAGAGCAGCAACAACGTATGTATAAGCAGCCCATTTAAGCGCATCCTGGGCTTTTTCATGAGTCTCATATGTAGTTATGCCTGAAGAAGAAAGCCATGCAAGAGCCCTTTTGCTTGCATTTATTTCAACAGGAAGGGTGATAAAACTGAAAAGGGTAATTAATGCGAACAATCCTATTCCGAATAGAAGAAGGGCAGGAAAAGTCTGAACGACAAGAATGCCAATTAATAGTACCCACTGAACCCACTTCGAAGCAAAGCTTACTGCCGGCACAAGACTCGACCTTATACCAAGCCAGGCATAGGCACTTGCATGCTGTATGGCATGACCTGTTTCATGTGCTGCAACAGCGGCAGCAGCGATACTCCGGCCATTATATACATCAGGACTGAGATTAATTGTTTTATTCGCCGGATTGTAATGATCACTTAGCTGTCCAGGCACACTTTCAATACGCACATCGTATATGCCACTGTCTCTTAGCATCTTTTCTGCAATCTCCTTACCTGTCAGCCCTCCATCAACAGGTATTTTTGAATATGTTCTGAACTTTGATTTAAGAGTGGCACTCACCATCCAGCTCAGTATCATTATTCCTATGAATATTACCCAGATTAAATACATATTATCCTCCTTCTATTTTTTTAACAATTATTCTTACAAATTGTTTGCCACCAACCTCAATGGGTTGCCTGTTTGACAATTTGTCAGTTATTAAGGGGTAATAATTACAAATCGTTATCTTTATGACATGAAGAAAGCGTTGATATTTTTGATCTCTTTACCTGTTTATTTCTACAGGTATTTAATATCTCCGCTGATGAGGCCGTCATGCCGTCATCTGCCAACCTGTTCAGAATATATGTTAACTGCCCTCCGCCTTCATGGCCCATTCTGGGGTTTGATTATGGGAACCCGCAGGATTCTCAGGTGCAGGCCCGGAGGTACCCATGGTTATGATCCTGTGCCACTTGTTAGAATTAAAAAATACCGGCCAATTTCTACACTTTTCAAAAAATGGCCTAAATCAAACAGGCTGAAAAGATAGTATTATTAAAAATTCAATTCTTCCTTCAAACGCCTGTACCCCGAACGGCTTACCGGAAGTTTTTCGCCTGAATAAAGAATCGCCACATAGTTATCCTTACTGTAAGGCTCAAGCTTTCTTATCTCTCCCACCCTCACAATATACGACCTGTGTATTCTGACAAACGCATTCCCGGGCAGATTCTCTTCAAAATATTTCATTGTCTGCTGCTTTAATGCTTTACCTCCGGCATAATATACCATTACATAATCATCCTGGGCTTCAATATATTTTATCTGGTCAACCGGTATAATATTTATTTCACTTCCCTTTCTGACAACAACTCTTGTAAGCGGTGATGGTAGTCTCTCTATGAGCTGACTGTAATGTGTGCCTGCCTCCTGTGATCGGTTTTCAATTCTTTTTATCGCTTTTTTAATAGCTTCTTCAAGACGCTCCTGTGAAAAAGGTTTCATAAGATAGTCGACTGCGTTCAATTCAAAAGCTTTTATTGCATACTGATCGTAAGCAGTTGTGAAAATAATCTCAGGCTTCTCTTGTAATACCTCAAGCATTTCGAATCCGTTAAGCTTCGGCATCTGTATATCAAGAAAAACAAGATCTGGTTTTATCTCTGATATTGCCTTGAGTCCCGAAAATCCATCACTGCACTCAGCACAGATCTCAACAGACCCTGTTCTTTCCAGATAGTAACGAAGAATCTTTCTTGCAGGCTCCTCATCTTCTATAATTACTGCCTTTATCATTTTCATATCCATATAACCTGATCCTTAACAATTCTTCTTTGCTTCATTTGCAAGGTATATATAGTGTCACAGTAAAAATATTACCGGAAATATCCGTTTTAAGTGAAGCTCTATTCCCATATGCCAGTTCAAGTCTTTTAATCACATTTGTAAGTCCTGTTCCAGTTCCCTTAGCCCTAAGGTTAGTTTTGTCGAAATTGTTACGTACTGTTATTTCAACAAGTTCGGTTTCACATTTAATTATTGTTTCAAGATTTACAACATCATTACTTTCGTGCACACCGTATTTAATTGCATTTTCATACAATGGCTGGAGAAGAAGAATGGGTATCTGAATATCAAGGCATTTCTCATCTATATATTCTCTGTATTGAAGCCTTTCCCCGAACCTTACTTTTTCTATATCGAGATAAACTCTCATACTGTCAAGTTCACTCCTGAGAGTCACAAGCTGTTCGTCTTTCCGGGAGAGGGCATACCTCATGAAATCAGACAGTTTTACAATCATCTCTCTGGCTTTTTCCGGGTCAGATATCGTTAAAGCACTTACAGAATTCAGCGTATTGAAAAGAAAATGAGGATTAATCTGCGACCTCAGCATTTTCAGTTCAGTCTCTTTAAGAACAGATTCAAGTCTGGCTTCCTGGGCCTTCCTTTCTGCAAGGTCTGAAAGGCTTACTATCAGATAATAAGCCAGAATAACGAGGCCATATATAAATATTCCGCTTCCAAGTCGGTATAAAAATGTTGCATTCCAGTATTCATCAAAAACTGAGATATTGTTAATTATTAAAATTAAAATGTACTTTGAAAAAAGAAGCCATATATACAAAGAGGCTGCACCTGTAAATACAATATTAATAACTACTGAATAAAGTTTAAACGCTCTGGTATTAAAATATCTGAATGGGTACCAGATTACTAGACTTAATCCGGAATAAACTGTGAAAGAAATTAAAACGTCTGGAATTATAAACTTAAGATAATTTTTGAAAACATAGTTATAAAGAAAAAGCTGACCCAGTGCCATCAGCACCCAGATCAGCCACCACAGTGCTATCCTGTATCTGTTTTGAAATACTGGATGTTTCATTTACATAGCTTATACACTTTTAACCTCACCCCCTCCAAAAACAACAACTCCTTTTATTAAAAGTTGTTTGCCAGATTCGGCAACCCTTCCAGGCTGGAGTTTGCGTTCGTCACCGAAACCTCCGAGCACAGGTGTGACTTCAATTTTAACATCCCACTCATCGGGTACGATAACCGTAACTCCTCCGAAAACACATGCGATTTCAAGTACATTGGTTCCAGGTGCAAGTACCGACCTTGTAAGGTCAATTTCAGTACCTCCAAATACAGCGGTCACTTTTCCTCCCCTGAAGTTGTTCGATGCTATCTGGCGTTCACCTCCACTGAACACATATACAAAATCAATGATATCCTCACCCGATTCAGAAATTTTACCTGAAGCCCTCCATTCTCTTCGCCATGAAAATATAAAAAGTATTCCAACAATTATAAATATGGAGGGCCAGAACATATTATACATGTGAAATGACTCCCTGAAAATAAGAGGTATCAAGAAAAAAGCCCCTACTGCCATTATAATTATCCCGGCCGTTTTCCTTCCGGATGATCCTACAGTTATAACCAGCCCGATTACAACAAGCAACATGGGCCAGCTGAAAATTACCTCATCAATAAAATCAGAAAAGATACCGGTATTTCTGAGAATCAGAAGAAAACCAGCAAGAACAAGAATGATTCCTATAATTATTCTCTTATAAGGAGGATAATTATTCCCGGCATTGTTTTCCGGGCTATTTTTTTTGTAAAATTTTTCGTTTGCTTCCATGATTATAAAATTATTTGTTTTTTAACTATTCTGTTCCTTTTTGCCAAACAACGATGTTAGAAGGAAAAATACCCCGATAATAATTATTACCGAAGGCCAGTACATTACTTCAAGTGTGTGAGGAATTTCAAAATAATAGTGCTTGAGAAAAAACCAGGTTCCTATCGAAATAAGTATGATTCCCCCAACTACTCTGAAATTCAACATTAATAGAACACCTATAAAAATAAGAGCTGTCTGCCATGTGAAATATTCAGACGTGCTTCCAAGGTTTAGCAGGTCATTTGTCGCGACAAGCAAAGCCAATCCCAGGACAATAAAAAACAATCCAATGCCAATGGCTGGATGATGTTCCCTGTGTTTCATAGCCTCTTTCATTTTATATCATTTCAGGCAAAAATATTAATGGAAGAACTTCAGCTAAATAAGAAATCGGTAAATATCCTAATTTTGCCGGCAAATTGCAGGAAAAAGTTGTAAATGATACTTTTTCATTCATAATTTTTTTTATTGAACAAGGATTTTTAATTTTGCAAACCAAAATTTAAAATAATGACCGGGTTATATGTGATACCCCTGTTCGGTCTGAGCCAAGGTCATCACAGTTTTGACTTTGAAATAGGGAATACGTTCTTTGAAGGTTTCGAGGAGTCGGAGATCAAGGAAGGAGAACTCAGGGCAGTTGCCGGAATTGATAAATCTCCCACCTGCATTGATCTGACCATAAAAATAACCGGCAGTGTTAAAGTTTGCTGCGACAGATGCCTTGACATGTATATGCAAAGCATCGAATGTGAGAACCACTTAATAATTAGGGAAGGTAACAGTTATGACGACAGTGATCCCGACATCCTATTTGTACCTCATAATGAGAAGGAACTGGACATCAGCCAGCTTCTTTATGAATATATACACCTGGCCCTGCCCTTAAGAAGGATCCACCCTGATGACAGCGAAGGCCACAGTGGTTGTAATCCGGAAATGATTAAAGAACTTAATAAACACATTATAAACCAGGCGAGCAGTGAAGACTCGAGATGGAATGAACTGAAAAAACTGTTAAATAACAATTAAAGCAATAAGAAATGGCACATCCGAAACATAAACATTCCAAAACAAGAAGGGACAAACGCAGAACTCATTACAAAGCCGTAAAGCCCACAATATCTGTATGTTCAAATTGCGGATCGACTGTAGAATATCACAGAGTCTGTCCTGAATGCGGATATTACAGGGGCAAGCCTGCCATTGAGAAGAAACTGGCATCTTGAATAGACGACACAAACTAAGATACCATGAGGCTGGGCCTTGATGTAATGGGAGGTGATTATGCTCCTGATGTTGTAATAGAAGGAGCTGTTGATACCCTGGGCAGTTTATCGGCAGACGATAAAATCGTTCTTATAGGCGATGAGAACTTAATACTTGATAAACTTGCCGGGCTCGGAGTTGACCCGTTATTGTTCGAAATAGTTCATGCCTCCCAGGTAATTGAAATGGGGGAACACCCTGCTAAAGCATATTCCCAGAAAAAAAACTCCAGCATAGCTGTAGGATTTGGGTTGCTCAAGAGTGACCTCATTGATGGCTTCTACAGCGCCGGAAATACAGGAGCAATGCTTGTTGGCGCAAGTTATACCGTAAATGTTATTCCAGGTGTGCTGAGACCTGCTCTTATTACAAAAGTACCCTCAATAACCGGTAAGTATTCAGTAATGCTCGATGTAGGATTAAATCCAGATTGCAAACCTGATGTTCTGCTGCAATACGCTAGACTTGGCTCAATATATGCGCATCATATTCTTGGAATAGAAAATCCTACTGTCGGCCTCCTGAATATTGGTGCAGAAGAGAATAAGGGAACTTCAGCTGTCAGAGCCGCCTATGAAATGATGAAAGAAGATCCCCAGATTAATTTCCATGGGAATATAGAAGGTAACTCACTATTTCACGACGGTATGACAGATGTTATTGTCTGCGATGGATTCGTGGGTAATATTGTACTAAAACAGGCAGAAGCTTTTTTTACTATTTACAGAAAACGGAATCTCAAAGATTCGTTTTTTGAACTCCTCGATTTTGAAAATATAGGTGGAACACCGGTTATTGGCATTAATGCAAATGTTATAATCGGACATGGAAATTCCAGCAGGAAGGCAATAAAGAATATGATTCTGCAAACAAAATCAGTTGTTCAAGTTAATCTTGCACAAAAAATAAAGGAAGAAATTTAACACTTCTTTATGAACAAAATCAGAGCTGCAATAACCGGTATTCATGCATGGGTTCCGGAATACAGGCTTGATAATTTTGAACTCTCAAGGATGGTCGACACATCCGATGAGTGGATAATGCAACGGGTAGGAATAAAAGAAAGACGCATATTAAAAGGTGAAGGTCTTGGCACTTCCGATATGGCCGATAAAGCAGTTGCGGGACTTCTTGAAAAAACAGGCACCTCTCCTGACGAAGTGGAAATCATCATTTGCGCCACAATTACACCCGACATGTTTTTCCCTTCCACTGCCAACATCATAAGTGATAAGGTAGGAATCAAAAACGCTTTCGGCTTCGATATCAGTGCAGCATGTTCGGGATTCATTTATGCCCTGCATATAGGAGCATCATTCATTGAAACTGGAAGATATAAAAAAGTGGTTATTGTAGGTGCCGACAAAATGTCATCAATAACTGATTATACCGACCGTACAACCTGCCCTCTGTTCGGAGATGCAGCAGCTGCAGTTCTGCTTGAGCCTACCACTGAAGAAGTAGGGGTAATGGATCAGATACTCCGTTCCGACGGATCAGGCCGCAAATACCTGTACCTTAAAGCAGGAGGCTCAGTAAGGCCTGCCTCTCACGAAACTGTCGATGCCAAAGAACATTTTATTTATCAGGAAGGTCAAACAGTCTTTAAGTTTGCTGTAACATATATGGCAGATGTTGCCGTTGAAATAATGCAGAAAAACAACCTCAAACCGGAAGACATAGCGTACCTTGTGCCTCACCAGGCAAACCTCAGAATAATAGAGGCAACGGGCCGGCGAATGGGATTGCCTATGGAAAAAGTGATGATCAACATTGAAAAATATGGCAATACAACTGCTGCAACGATTCCTTTAGCGCTGTGGGAATATGAATCACGTCTGAAAAAAGGAGATAACCTCATCCTTGCAGCATTCGGAGGCGGATTTACGTGGGGTGCTGTCTGGGTCAAATGGGCATATAATCCAAAATAATCTTATCTTTGCAAAGGAGTAATACAGATTAATAAAATAAAATATCATGGCAAAAAATAATAACGAGGCAGAAAACCCAACCATAAACCTGATTAGCCAGGGGACTGAAATCACAGGTGATATTAAATCAAATGGCGATATCAGAATTGACGGTTCACTTAATGGCAATCTGTATACCAAAGGGAAAGTAGTAGTCGGAAATACTGGAAAAATCAAAGGAGAAGTTACATGCAAGAACTCGGAAATTTCAGGGACACTCGAAGGGAAAATAACAGTAAATCAACTTCTCAATCTCAAAGCCTCCTCTAAAATCATTGGCGATGTAGTTACTTCAAAATTGGCAATTGAACCTGGTGCTATATTTACCGGTACCTGTAAAATGAATGAAACAGAATACAATGCAGGACAAAACAACACCGGAGGACCAGAAAAACCAGCAGAAAAAAGATAGGTTCGAAGGACTTCATAATTACGCAAAATATTCCGGCCTTGCATTCCAGATGATTGCAATAATACTGATTACCGTATGGGCAGGAACAAAGCTGGATAAACTTTTTCTGATGGAGACACCCGTTTTTACTATAATTCTTTCATTGTTCGGAGTTGCTGCTGCCATTTACACAGCTGTAAAAGATTTTATTAAAATCAAGTAGAAAATTTGAAAAATTTTCTGAAATATCTTCTGCTGCTTTTTTTTCTGCTGGCACTGCTGAACATCATCTGGTTCATAGTAATTTTTGTTTTTAATATAAGTTTAAGTACCTGGTCTTTCCCTTCAATCTCAGGTATGTTCTTTTTGGCAACAACCATTTCCCTTTTTGTTTTTTTCAGGGGTCTGCAAAAAAGTCCACGTGAAGAAACCATGCATTCATTTATTTCTGTCTCCCTGAAGTTTGTTTTGGAATTGGTGCTTGCTTTAATATGGTTCGCCCTGATGAAAAAAACAGGATGGAATGATATTTTATTATTTTTTATGCTATATTTAGCCTTCTCAATAACAGGAATTTTTATTATATTGAAGTCGTTGAAAAACAAAATTTTAAAGGCTTGAACAAAACATTGTTTACAATATCAGTTCTGTTGTTTATACTGTTCCAGTCATGGAGTCCTCTGGCAGGTCAGGAAATCCGGTCAGAAATTTCTCAATCTGAAAAAACCAAAGAAATAAGTGAAAATGAATTTAATGCAAGCGAATTCATTATCGATCATATTACTGATTCACATGAATGGCACATAATGACCCTGGGTCATAACAAACATGTTACCATTTATCTGCCTGTAATCCTCTGGAGCAAGGAAAAGGGCTTATCGGTTTTTTCTTCAAAAAAACTTGTCCACGGGAATATTTATAAAGGCTACAAACTTGAAGAAGAAGGAGATCTGAAAGGTAAAATCGTTCAGATAAAAAGTGACGGGACTATTGACGAAGAGAATCTACCCCTCGACCTTTCAATAACAAAAACGGTAGCAGGCATGCTTGCAGCAGCAATTATCGGCCTTATTATTTTTATTTCGCTTGCCCAATCTTATAAAAAACGTGGTATCAGTCACCCACGTGGGCTTCAAGGCTTCCTGGAACCTGTAATTCTTTTTGTCAGAGATGATATCGCAATACCTAATATCGGGCATGAAAAGTATGAAAAATACATGCCCTACCTGCTTTCGGCCTTTTTCTTCATACTTATCAATAACCTGATGGGACTTGTTCCTTTTCCTCCTCCATTCGGAGCCAACGTAACAGGAAATATTGCTGTGACAATGGTTCTTGCTGTATTCACTTTTCTGATTACAAACCTGAGCGGCAGCAAAAGTTACTGGAGGCACATTTTTGCAACACCGGGAGTCCCGTTCTGGTTACTACCAATAATGATACCTGTCGAAATAATCGGCATGTTTTCCAAGCCGTTTGCTCTAATGGTCCGATTGTTTGCAAACATTTCAGCAGGACATATTATCGTATTAAGTCTTATAGCACTTATTTTTATATTTAATTCAGTATGGGTTGCTCCAGTTTCGGCAGTTTTTGTAATATTCATGGATTGCCTCGAAACACTGGTAGCATTCCTTCAGGCATACGTTTTTACACTTCTTTCTGCACTGTTCATAAGCCTTGCAGTGAAGGAAGAACATCATTAATATATGTTTAACTAAAAATTTAATTATCATGACAGGAACATTGGCAGCAATAGGAGCAGGTCTTGCAGTTATAGGAGCAGGACTTGGTATTGGCATCATCGGAAAAGCAGCAATGGAAGCCATTGCCCGCCAGCCCGAAGCCACTTCCAAAATACAGACAGCAATGATCATCGCTGCAGCACTTATCGAAGGTGTTGCACTTTTCGGTGTTGTTGTTTCTCTTATTGCGAAGTAAGAAAAACCGGAAGCCTGCAACGGTTGGTTGCAGGTCTTTCATTTTGAAAAACAATCTGAACAAACATAACATTCTGATAAAATGATACTTGCTAGCAGTCTTGCATCACCTGAAATAGGCACAATATTCTGGACAACCTTAATATTTGCACTCTTTTTTATTGTCCTGGCAAAATTTGCATGGAAGCCTATTCTGAATGCAGTAAAAGCACGCGAGGAAATTATCAAAAGTTCCCTCGAGGCTGCCGAAAAGGCTCGTGAAGATATGAAAAGGCTCCAGGCCGACAACGAGGCTATCCTGCGAAAAGCACGTGAGGAACGCGAAAACATTCTTAAAGAAGCACGTGAAACACGGGAAAAAATGATAGCAGAAGCCAAAACAAAAGCTTCTGAAGAGGCAGGAAAACTGATCGAAAAAGCACGCCAGGAAATAGAACGAGAAAAACTTAAAGCCCTCTCGGAAATACATTCACAGGTGGCATTCCTTTCAGTCGAGATAGCATCAAAAATACTGGGAGAAAAACTTAAAGAATCTGAAGAACAAGAAAAACTCATCGGACGGTATCTTAAAGAACTTGATAAAAACACCAATTAAAAGGATACCCTGAAATGAACGAAGGAAAAATACCGGTTAGATACGCAAAAGCGCTGTTTGAGTCGGCAGTAAATAAAAACCTCATCAGCAATATTTATGAAGATATGCAGCTGATCGGTGAAACATGCAAACAGGAAGAGGTTCGTGAACTGCTCAGAAGTCCTATTATACCAGCTTCAGAAAAGAAAAAAATTTTTCATAATCTCCTTGCAAATAAAATAAACCCCCTTACACTTTCACTGATTGATCTTATGATAAAAAATGGCAGGGAGTCATTCCTTCCTTCTGTTGCCAGAATATTCAGTGCTAATACACTTAGATACCAGGGTATAACCGAAACTAACCTAATTACCGCAGTACCTGTAAGCGAGAGAGTCAGGAAACAAATTACAGATTATATATCTGAAAAATTCAAAACAAAGGTAAGTCTTAAGGAGAATGTTGACCCTGAAATTATTGGAGGGTTCATCCTTAAAGTCGATGATTATTTCATTGATGCAAGTATAAAAACCAGGCTAAGAAAAATTAAGAAAAGTCTTATTGGAAACGCACAACAGTAAATAATTAAAAAACAAATAAAATCTATGGCCAGTATTAAACCTGCAGAAGTTACAAAAATTCTAAGAGAGCAGCTCGAAGGCATTCAGACTGGTGTTGAACTGGAAGAGGTAGGGGTTGTCCTTCAGGTTGGAGACGGAATAGCACGTATTTATGGTCTGACAAATGCTCAATCAAACGAACTTATTGAATTCGAGAACGGGATCAAGGCAATTGTCCTTAATCTTGAAGAAGATAATATAGGCGCTGTATTGCTGGGTCCCTCCGAAGAGATTAAAGAAGGAGATATTGTCAAACGGACAGGCCGCATAGCCTCAATAATGGTTGGAGAAGGACTGCTCGGAAGGGTAATTACACCAACAGGCGATCCGATCGACGGCAAAGGTCCTATAACAGGAGAGCTATACGAAATGCCCTTTGAAAGAAAAGCACCGGGTGTAATCTTTCGACAGCCTGTTAAGCAACCATTACAGACAGGCTTAAAAGCTATCGATGCAATGATACCTATTGGCAGGGGACAGAGGGAACTCATTATTGGCGACCGTCAGACAGGCAAGACAGCTATTGCTATCGACACCATAATAAACCAGCGCAGTAACTATGAAAAAGGTGAGCCTGTTTACTGTATTTATGTAGCAATAGGTCAGAAAGGTTCAACCGTAGCCAATATAGCAGCAACTCTTGAATCTTACGGTGCAATGGACTATACAGTAATAGTAGTTGCCACAGCCTCCGATCCTGCAGCATCTCAGTTCTATGCACCTTTTGCGGGTTGTGCTATTGGTGAATTCTTCCGCGATACCGGTCGCGACGCCCTGATTATATACGACGACCTCTCAAAACAGGCAGTATCATACCGCGAAGTGTCGCTTCTGCTGCGCCGTCCACCTGGCCGCGAAGCATACCCGGGAGATATTTTCTACCTCCATTCAAGACTTCTTGAAAGAGCTGCCAAAATAATTGAATCAGATGAAGTGGCACAGAAGATGAACGACCTGCCACCTTCAATCAGACACATGGTTAAAGGAGGCGGATCACTTACAGCATTGCCAATAATAGAAACCCAGGCAGGAGACGTGTCGGCTTATATCCCCACAAACGTAATTTCAATTACCGACGGTCAGATATTCCTTGAATCAGGTCTTTTTAACGCAGGAGTCCGCCCGGCAATCAATGTCGGAATTTCAGTATCAAGAGTGGGTGGTCATGCCCAGATAAAATCAATGAAAAAAATTGCAGGCACACTTAAAGTCGACCAGGCACAGTACCGCGAATTGGAAGCATTTGCCAAATTCGGTTCCGACCTCGACGCCGCCACACTTGCAATACTCGATAAAGGAGCTAAAAATGTCGAAATTCTTAAACAGGGACAATTCTCCCCCATGCCTGTAGAAAAACAGATCGCAATTATATACTGCGGCACCAGAGGACTTCTGAAAGATGTACCTGTAAACAAAGTGAAAGAGTTTGAAAGGGATTATCTGGAATATCTTGAAAATAACCACAGAGATATTCTGGATGAACTTGCAAAAGGGAATATCAACGACAGGATAACTGATACGCTTGATAAAGCAGCAGCTGAAATAGCAATGCGTTTCAAGTAACAATCAAAACAGAATTATAACAGAAAATGCCAAACCTTAAGGCCATACGACTCAGGATCAATTCTGTAAAATCTACCAGGCAGATTACATCTGCCATGAAAATGGTGGCTGCAGCCAAACTCCGCAAGGCACAGGATAAAATACTCCGGCTTAGACCTTATGCGGGAAAATTAAATGAAATCCTTGTAGGTCTTACTGAAAGCCTCGCCAACACTGAGGAAGATAATATTTACGGAAGAAAATCTGAGCCGGAAAAAATACTTATCGTTGTAATAACTTCAAACAGGGGTCTTTGCGGCAGTTTTAATTCAAATGTTATTAGAGAAACCCGCCGGGTAATTTATGAGGATTATTATGAGCAATATAAAAACGGCAACCTGTGGTTTATAGCCATTGGTAAAAAAGGATACGACTTCTTGCGTAAACAAAAACTCAATATCCTTGAAGAAGCCAACGATCTGGTCAACAACCTTACTTTTGAGAAGAGTGTTCCCCTGGCAACAAGGATAATGGAGCATTTTGTAAGCGGAAGATTTGACAGAGTCAGAATTATTTACAACCAGTTTAAAAACGCTGCTGTACAGATACTTACTAATGAAGCGTTCCTTCCGGTAGAAACAAAGACCACGGAGAAAAAAATACATCCTGTAGTTGACTATATCTACGAACCAACAAAAGAGGAAATAATTAAAGACCTTATACCAAGAACTCTCAAAATACAATTCTACAAGGCTATACTCGATTCTTTCGTAGCTGAACATGGCGCACGCATGACAGCTATGCATAAAGCCACCGATAACGCTACAGAACTGATAAAAGACCTTACGCTTCAGTACAACAAAGCACGCCAGGCGGCTATTACCAACCAGATACTTGAAGTGGTAACAGGAGCCGAAGCTTTAAAGGGTTAAAATAGTTCTTCAATATCATTCTGATAAACATATCTGATGTACAACCAGACACAACTTAAAGATTTAGTTGAAAAAGCTTTGTTAAATCTTTCACTTCCTTGTGAAGCTCCCCGTCTTGCTGAAACCATCAGATATATTCTCTCAGCCGGAGGCAAACGACTGAGGCCGGTTCTTGCATTAATGGCATGCAATATTTTTACCGATAAAATCGACCATGCCGTTCTTCCGGCAGCAGGCCTTGAAATATTTCATAATTTCACACTCGTCCATGACGATATCATGGATAATGCACCTGTCAGAAGAAACCTGCCTACTGTCCATACCAGATGGAACGTCAACCAGGCTATCCTTTCAGGAGATATAATGGCTTTTATAGCAACTGAATGCTTTATTAACCTCCCGCCTGAAATTCTCCAAACAGTTCTTCGCATATATAATAAAGCAGCTATTGACGTATGCACAGGCCAGCAGTTAGATCTTGATTATGAAAAAGTTCCTTCAGTAACAGAAAGTGAATACCTGAGAATGATTGAGCTAAAGACTGCATCACTTATTGCAGCTTCCCTGGCAATTGGAGCAACTCTGGGTGGAGCCGGTACTAAAGAACGGGACACTTTGCATGAGTTCGGAGTAAACCTCGGAATGGCATTTCAGATACAGGATGATTTACTTGACGTCTACGGAGAAACAAGAATCTTCGGAAAAACCTCAGGTGGAGATATAGCTGCCGGTAAAAAGACATTCCTGTACATTAAAGCAATGGAAATGGCTACCGGTGAATTACTCAAAACCCTTAAAACCCTTTATCAGGATAAGAATCATAATAGAGCCGAAAAAATCATTATCGTAAAAGAAATATATGATACACTAAATATCCCGCAAATAACCGAAAATCTTGCAAACCAGTATATATCACGTGCAATTTCTACACTAAAATCTCTTCCTGTTAATAACGACAGAAAAGAAGAACTAATGTCCCTTACTCTTTCATTAACAGGAAGAAATATCTAAAAAATTCTAAGCCACTTTTTATTCTTTACTCTTTAATTACAGGTTTATCAAAAACCCGACATTTAACATCAACTGGTCATATTTACTGAGTAGGTACTTTATTTCTGCGAAAAGCTTAACTTTTTCACCTGCCTGAACCAGTGTTCCCGCTCCCAGATTCAATCCAGGTGTGTTATCAGTTACAATAGTTTTTTGCTCAGCATTTAGAATGGTCGAAATATATTTTCTTCTGGCAAATAAAATATCAAGCCCTGCCAGGCCGTAAAACTCAAAAGGTCCCATTGATTTAATTACATAATGCCCGTTAATATCAAACATTATAGATGAAACAGAGGTCCTTTCCTCACCGTCAACAACACTAATTTTGTAAATATTAGGGAAAACCCATAAAAGAGACGGTGAAACATGAAACTGGCTTCTGATATTGTATAATCCTTTCAGAAAAACCCCGACATTTGTTGTTTTATATGATTCCAGCCTGTTATTAAGAAAATAAAATCCTGTTGTATAAAAAGGACCCGCACCAGCCCATAAATTTGACTGGCAGTAAATTATTCCACAATTCATATACAGGAGGACCAAAAGGAAAAAAGAATATTTCTTCATTTTTAAAGTTATTTTAGTCAGTAATTAAAATTTTGGCACTTCCAAAGATTACATTTCAGGAGTTAAATTACTCTAAATTTTTCTTTTGAAAGAAAAAGGAAAGCAAAAATTATTACATTTGCCTACCGTTAAGTTACAAACATTTTTTATTATGGCTCGAAACATTGGAAGAATCAGTCAGATAATAGGACCGGTTGTAGATGTTGTTTTCGATCAGCAGGGTGCTGAGATGCCGGAAATATATGATGCTCTGGAAATAAAACGTGATGATGGTTCAATTCTGGTTGTTGAATGCCAGCAGCATATTGGTGAAAATACGGTGAGAACTATTGCAATGGATTCCACCGACGGCCTTCGAAGAGGGATGGAAGTTGTTGCAACGGGAGCACCAATTGTGATGCCCATTGGTGAGCAGATTAAGGGAAGGCTGATGAATGTTACAGGTGATCCCATCGACGGTTTGGGTCCCCTCGATAAAAAGGGCGGATACCCCATTCACAGGGATCCTCCCAAATTTGAAGAACTCTCAACGGAAAAAGAGGTTCTCTATACCGGAATAAAAGTAATTGACCTTATCGAGCCATATTCGAAAGGAGGTAAAATCGGTCTTTTCGGTGGTGCAGGAGTTGGAAAGACAGTTATCATTCTTGAACTGATAAACAACATTGCCAAAGCATATTCAGGCCTGTCGGTTTTTGCAGGAGTGGGTGAAAGAACCAGGGAAGGCAATGACCTTCTCAGGGAAATGATTGAAGCTGGCGTTATCAACTACGGTGAGGCTTTTCTTGAAAGTATGGAAAAAGGTGGATGGGATCTCACAAAAGTTGATATGGAAGCTCTTAAAGAATCCAAGCTTGCTCTTGTATTCGGACAGATGAATGAGCCTCCTGGCGCACGCGCAAGGGTTGCCCTTTCAGGCCTTTCAATAGCAGAACATTTCAGGGACGGCGATGGAAAAAGTGGTGGAAGAGATATACTCTTCTTTATGGATAACGTATTCCGTTTTACCCAGGCCGGTTCAGAAGTATCAGCATTACTCGGTAGAATGCCATCTGCAGTAGGTTACCAGCCAACCCTTGCCACCGAAATGGGTATTATGCAGGAAAGAATCACTTCAACAAAACACGGCTCCATTACTTCAGTACAGGCTGTATATGTACCGGCCGACGACCTTACCGACCCTGCACCAGCAACAACCTTCGCTCACCTCGACGCAACAACTGTACTCAGCAGAAAAATCTCAGAGCTTGGTATCTATCCCGCTGTCGATCCGCTCGATTCAACATCCCGAATTCTGACACCGGAAATCGTGGGTGTCGAACATTACAGATGCGCCCAGAGAGTAAAGGAAATACTTCAGAGATACAATGAACTGCAGGATATCATTGCAATTCTTGGAATGGATGAACTTTCTGAGGAAGATAAACTTATTGTTCACAGGGCAAGAAGGGTACAGAGATTTCTTTCACAGCCATTCCATGTCGCATCACAGTTTACAGGAATTCCTGGAGTGCTGGTTTCAATTGAAGATACAATAAAAGGCTTCAATATGATAATCGATGGAAAGGTTGACCAATATCCTGAAGCAGCATTTATGCTGGTAGGGACCATCGAGGATGCAATCGAAAAAGGAGAAAAACTTCTGGCACAGTCAAGATAACCAACAAAATGAAGATCGAAATTATAACCCCGGATGATAAAATCTACGAGGGAGATATAAAGTCTATAAGAGTGCCAGGCAGCAAGGGCTCATTCCAGGTACTCAAAGATCACGCACCAATTGTTTCTACCCTCGATCCTGGTATGATATATATTGTCGACAACGCAGGTAATGAAATCAAATACAAAATATCCGGAGGCGTTATTGAAGTCAAAATGAATAAAATAATCCTTCTTGCCGAGTCAGTACTCGAAACATCTTAAAATGAATTCAAGCGAATTCAGGAAGTTTGCCCATGAACTAGTGGACTGGATGGCATCATACCTTGAAAATGTTGAAAGCTATCCTGTAAAGTCAAATGTAAAGCCCGGCGAAATATTCAGCAAACTTCCCGACACACCTCCCGAAAAACCAGAGTCTTTTGAAAATTTCTTCAAAGATTTCATCAATATTATTATGCCAGGCATTACCCACTGGCAGAGCCCTAACTTTTTTGCTTTCTTCCCTGCAAATACCAGCCCCCCATCGATACTTGCAGAGATGATTATTTCCACACTTGGAGTCCAGTGCATGATATGGGAAACATCCCCTGCTGCTACAGAACTGGAACAGAAAATGATGAACTGGCTTCGCGATATGATAGGGCTACCTGAAAATTTTGAAGGTGTGATTCAGGATACTGCCTCAACATCAACACTTGCTGCAATTCTGACCGCCAGAGAAAAAACAACCGGATTCAGGTCAAACGACGAAGGACTCTTTAATTCAGAAAAACTAAGGATATACTGTTCCGAACAGGCACATTCTTCAGTTGACAAAGCCGTAAAAATAGCCGGCCTTGGAATTAAAAATCTCGTAAAAATCGGAACAAGAGATGATTACTCTCTCGATCCTGAAAAATTAAGAATTCAGATTAAAGAAGACCTTAAAAACAAATTGATTCCATGTTGCGTTGTTGCCACTCTTGGCACAACAGGTGTTACAGCAATTGATCCTCTCAAAGAAATAGGAGAAATATGCTCTGAGTATAGACTGTGGCTGCATGTTGATGCTGCTCTTGCAGGAACAGCATTGATTCTGCCTGAGTACAGATGGATGATTGATGGCAAAGAATACATCGACAGCTTTGTCTTCAATCCTCATAAGTGGATGTTTACCAACTTCGACTGCAGTGCTTTTTTTGTCAAAGATGCCTCAACACTAATTCGTACTTTTGAAATACTCCCCGAATACCTGAAAACCCGAACCAGGGGAAAAGTAAACGACTACCGCGACTGGGGCGTACCGCTGGGAAGAAGATTCAGAGCCCTGAAATTATGGTGTGTTATTAGAATGTACGGTGTGGAAGGGCTTCGGGAAATGGTCAGAAATCACATCTCAATTGCAAGGAGACTGGCTGAGATGATTAAAAACGAACCCGATTTTGAACTTCTTGCACCTGTCACTCTAAATACTGTGTGCTTCAGATATAAACCCTCTGGAGCGAATGAAAATGAACTGAATGTATTAAATGAAAAACTTAACCATACTCTCAACGATTCAGGGAAAATGTATCTTACCCATACAAAAATAAACGGGAAATACACACTGAGAATGGTGACAGCCCAGACTAACGTAACAATGAAACATGTAATGAACTCCTGGGAATTTATCCTTGAAACGGCAAGGTCAATGAAAGCTTAAACATTACAGTCATTATAACTTATATCTCCCAATCATCATTCCATATATATCCAGGTTAAGTATTATTTTAAGCGAAGGTTTCTCATTAATATCTTTCCATGACGCCTGGACACCCCCTGAAACCATAAAAGGTATCCTTAAGATGTAGAAATCAGAAATAAATTCGGTCCCGAATGATCTGAAATACTCTTTTCCTTTTGTAAAAGTGTTTCCTGATTCTTTTATGTATGTATTATTTGTTCCAATAGCATAATCATAGAAAAAACCAGCCCTGAACCTCTTGATGTAAACCACACCAGGAATATTAAGATCAGGGTATAAAAGCGGAAATACATAATCTGCCGAAAAGAATTTCAAGTCCTGCGAAATAATATTATCATAACCTCTTGGCCATGATGCTCTGTTATAAAGTACAAACTTAACAGGTTCCTGAAAATCCGATTCATATCTGAGCCTTAAACCATGATTCCGCAATAACCCCGGAAAATATAAAGCAGTACGTAAGGTCGACATTGGACCGTAAATTTCATTGTCGGCAGGAAAAAAAGTATAAGAATAATCTGCCACCTGTGCCCAGCGAGGAAAAATATCCCGCATTCCTGAATGAGAGTAATTTGAGAAATAAATTCTGCCGGTAAACTCACTCTGACCGTAATCGTAAATGCCTTTTTCTTTCAAGTATATATACCTGTTGTTATAATTCAACGAAAAAGAAGTCCAGAGAAAACTTGTGTAATTGCCTGATTCAAATGTAAGTGGGAGAGAAAGAGAGTTATTTACTTTCAGGGCAGGATTTATAACCGATGGATCTCCTATATTATCAGATGATTTAATAATATCGGGAGCACCTCCATAATCAACCGACGATTCAAAAACAGGAAGCCAGCCCTTCAAAGTTAACCTGGAATGTAATATATGATTCCCGTTTGAATACTCATAACCCAGAGATGAAATCACTGTACTAAGATTATTTTGTGAAAGCAGAGTGAATCCAGGTCTTAAATCGGAAGGATCACTCTTGAGTGCATCAATATCAGCATAAAATGGCATCCAGCTGTGAAACCTGAAAGGATGCAGCCATTTTTTGTAAGGCACTGGTATATATTTACTATTATCAGTGCCTCCTTCTTCCGTTGAAACTGAAAGTAAATTACTTTTTCCCGTGTACTTTTTCTCATCAAAAATTTTAATTTTTCCTGCCCTGCCTAATTCAAGCTGACAAATATTTTTGCCGTTAACCGAATATTCTGTACAGATTATATTTTCCCCCGATATATTAAGGTCATACATACCATATCTGGAATCAGTTACTCGCACTTCCCTGCCATCGGATGTCAAAATCCAGATATTATCGATACCTGATGCAGAGCTTACAAAGAACAGGGAATCATTCTTAAGAAACGAAGACTGTAGGTCATCTCTCGCAGGGCTCTTAAGCAGTTTCCACTCTTGCTTTTCAACATCTAGTAAAATAATTCCCTCCCCTTTATCAGAGAGAGAAATGAAAGTTATTTCTTTTCCTGAAGCTGACCATTGCGGACGTTGAGGATAAATGCCAGCTGGAACCTGAATTCTGCTTATTATCTCACCATTAAATGCATCTAAAATGACAACACTATTCGAATTTGAAATGCTGTTTTCTACTGCAGCAACAAATCTTCCGTCGGGTGAAATGCCTGCAGCCATATACCTTGTTCTGTGAGTCAACTGTCTGGTTTTTCCCTGCCTGACATCCAGGATCTTTACTACCGAAAATTGCTGGTTCTCCCACCTTAGCCCCTGGTGAATCTCCACCCATACAACTCTACCTGATGCGCCAGATAGAAAATAAGGATTCACATACCCGGGTGTATGAATTCTCTTTTCTTTACCGTTAGATGTGTTAATCAGTACAATTGCAGGTGGCTTATACATGGTTGTTTTGAATGCCACAATACTATCAGTACCAATCTGAACGGGGGAATGATAATTTATGTATTCTTTCCCCCGTTGTGAATTTAATATTTTAATACCAGTACCTGAATTCTGTAAATCATTTATTTCATTTCTCCATTTCTCAGCCATTCTGGTAAATGTCTCTCTGTGCAGTTTGCCCTTTGTTAGTAAGGCACTTTGAGACATACTAATATTTACAGGAAATATAGATAATGGATATCTCCCGGTAAATTCAATTGATTTTCTCAGCAGCTGATGACCATATTTTTCATTCGCCCATGATGCAACCTGATATCCATATCTGTATTGGTCAGGAACATAGTTTCTATATGAACCCAGAAGCATTTTATCATAACTGTACATTTTACCCTTTTCTACCGCTATAGCCTTCAGGGGACTGGTGAAAGATGGTGTTCGCCCCCTCCCTGATTCTGACAATATGGTCTCCATCAGCACTGCATCACCTTCAAGAAGCCACATCGGAAGATATGCAGACAGAATCCCGAAATACTGCTCGCCAAAAGGAAGCCACAGAACATTAGAAATACCTTTATAAAGCGATTTCATCTGCATTACATGGGCCATTTCGTGAAGAGTTAACTGTTCAATGTGGCTCAATGGTATTGAGTTTTGCTCAGGTGTGGGAAAAATTTCCATTCTCTTTGGAGCCCAAGCTACATAACCGTTTGAATTAACTGTATAATTGTGAATTATTACTGGTAGTTTGAATTTTATTCCGGGATAATAAAGCGATACTTTCTGGTACGATTCCTCGAGTGACTGGGCAAATTTAATTCCTTCATTACCAAAACTTTCCGGATATATCACCCTGAACCTGTCTGTCTTTATCTGGCTCCATCTTACCGATGCTGGGTCTGTACCCGTATCATAATACTGAGTCCAGGCATTACGGAAAACAAAGAAAAAAACTAAAACTATCAATGCCCGACGTAACTTCATGCATATTGTTTTGCCCAAATTTAGAAAAAATTGCATCCTTACACAGATTTTACTCCTGAATTAAATATGGCGCCTGCTTATATTAGTGATAAGGAATAAATTCTGTGAGAAAAAATGAGTATTTTCGTGACCTGAAAAACGTGAACCTTTTATAGAAAAATAAATACCAGATAATGAGAAAATACCAGCTTATCAACAATATTACAGGTTGGGTGGTTTTTGCAGTAGCTGCAACAACTTATCTCATGACGATAGAGCCTACAGCAAGCCTTTGGGATTGTGGGGAATTCATTGCTTCAGCATTCAAGCTTGAAGTAGGTCACCCTCCGGGTAATCCTGTATTCATGGTTATTGCAAAGTTTTTTACATTGTTTGCAGGAGGTGATGTTACAAAAGTTGCCGTTATGGTAAATGCTATGTCGGCTATTGCAAGTGCTTTCACAATTCTCTTTCTTTTCTGGACTATCACCCACCTGGCAAGAAAAATTCTTATAAAGAATCCTGAAGATTATTCAACTGAAAGAATTATTGCAATAATGGCTGCTGGTATTGTGGGAGCTGTTGCATACACATTTTCCGATTCATTCTGGTTCTCGGCAGTGGAAGGTGAAGTTTATGCCCTCTCTTCCCTTTTCACCGCAGTAGTGTTCTGGGCTATACTTAAATGGGAAAACTGTGCCGATGAACAATATTCTGAAAGATGGATAATACTTATAGCCTTCCTGATGGGTTTATCTATCGGAGTGCACCTGCTTAATCTTCTAACTGTCCCGGGCATTGTGCTTGTTTATTACTTCAGAAAATACAAGTTTTCCTGGCGAGGATTCGTTATATCTACTCTCATTTCATTTCTTATTCTTGCTCTGCTTCTTTATGGAATAATTCCAGGTATTGTTAAACTGGCTGCAAAGTTTGACCTGTTCTTTGTTAATACTCTCGGACTGCCAATAAACAGCGGAATGTTGACTCTGGCAGTTCTAACGGCAGTTATGTTTGTACTCGCAATAAGAGCTACCCTGCTATCATCAGAGAAAAAACAAATTACAATCTTTGCTGTTTCAGCACTGTTTCTTTCAGGAATCTGGATCATTTCTGATTCTGCTGTGCTTAATATTATTCTTCTTGCAATTGTTACCTATTTTGTCTGGCATTCGGCTGGTAAAAATCTGAAACTGCTAAACAGTATCCTTACGGTTATAGCTGTCATACTTATCGGCTATTCATCCACAGCAATAATTGTTATACGTTCTTCAGCCAATCCTCCACTCGACGAAAACAATCCTGAAAATCCTTTTAACCTTCTCTATTTTCTTAACCGTGAACAATATGGCTCAAGGCCATTACTTAAAGGCCCCTACTTCAATGCGCCAGTATTGAATTACCACGATGGAAAACCAAAATACAGTGTTGTAGATGGGAAATATAAAGTTACAAGTCATGAGCTTGAAAGGGAATATGACAAAAGATTTATAACCTTTTTCCCGCGTATGTGGAGCGACCAGAGCGATCACCAGCAGGTTTATGAGGAATGGTCAAGAATGAAAGGTATACCGATCCAGGTTACTGATTCTGATGGTGGGAAGAAAGTAATACGAAAACCCAGATTTATTGAAAACCTTCGTTTTATGTTTTCGTACCAGCTCGATTTTATGTACTTCAGATATTTCATGTGGAATTTCTCAGGCCGGCAGAATGATACACAAAGTTATGGAGGTGCAGCAAACGGAAACTGGATAACGGGAATTAATTTTCTCGACGAGCCACGCGTGGGAAGTATAAAAGAAATGCCTGAAGAAATGAAAAAAGATCCTTCAAGAAATGTTTACTATATGCTCCCCTTTATTCTGGGTCTCATTGGTCTGATATATCATTTCGGAAAAGATTACAGGGACTGGTGGATAATTATGCTGCTGTTTATAATGACAGGTATTGCAATAGTGATTTACCTGAATCAGTATCCGAACCAGCCGAGAGAAAGGGACTATGCGTACGTGGGCTCATTCTATTTCTTTGCCGTATGGATTGGGCTGGGGGTCCTTGCAGTTTTTGAATGGCTTTCGAAAATCATGAACGAAAAAATTGCAAGCTCAATATCAGGTGTTGTCTGTTTTGCAGCTGTACCTCTTATAATGGGAACACAAAACTGGGACGACCACGACAGGTCGGGACGATATCTTGCAAGGGATGTGGCTTCCAATTACCTCAATTCATGTGCTCCTGGTGCCATAATTTTTACAAATGGTGACAACGACACATTCCCACTCTGGTATGCCCAGGAAGTGGAAGGAGTCAGAACTGATGTAAGGGTATGTAATCTGATGCTTTTGAATACCGATTGGTATATCGACCAGATGAAACATAAAACTTATGAATCTGATCCTCTTCCTATTTCACTTCCATCATACAAATATTACGACGGCGTTAACAACCAGGTTTTTATAGTAGAAAAAACCAAAGACCCGGTTAACATCAAAACTATAATCGACTGGGTAATGAGTGAAAACGAGGCAACCAAGATACGGATATCCCCGACAGAAAAACTTGATATAATTCCTTCCCGTACAATCAGAATTCCTGTAGATACTGCTGCAGTAATTGCTTCAGGTACAGTAAAAAAAGAGGACGCCGATAAAATAGTTCCTTATATAGATATCAAATTGAAAGGAAATTCCATAATGAAGAGCCAGCTCATCATCCTCGATATTCTTGCCAATAATAACTGGAAAAGACCCATCTATTTCGTTACAGGATACCATAACGATGCTATGGGCCTTGAGGAATACTTCCAGCTCGAAGGTCTTGCCTACCGGCTGGTACCAATAAGGTCGCACAATAACAGCTGGCTCGACTACGGCAGAGTTGATGCAGAAATCCTTTACAACAATATGATGAATAAATTTGTATGGAGAGGGGCAAAAGAAGAAAATGTATATCTCGACTATAATCATAAACGAACATTGATTGTTGTCAAAGCCCGGCTTAATTATGCACGACTGGCAAAAGAACTTGCTTCCCAGGGCCAAAAAGAAAAGGCACTTCAGGTCCTTAATTACTGCATGGAAACATTCCCTGCAAACAAAGTACCATATGATATGTACATCCCAGACATTATAGAAGCATATTACCTGGCAGGAGATAGCAATAAAGCCATTGAACTGACAAAAAATATGTCAGATTACTACTTCAAACGTCTCGACTATTATCTGAAGCAGTCGGTCGACATTATGGCTTCTGCTGATTATGAAATACAGTCGGCAATGCAATTTGTTTCACGTGCAGCAGATGCAGCAAGCAAGAACGGTCAGGAAGAATTTGCAAAAGAAATAAACGACCGGCTGAATATATACTACGGAAACTATATAAAAATTTTACAGTCAGATCTGTCAGACCTGAAAATAAAATGAATCAAAAGTAATTAACGGGATACAGAATAAGAGTGCTCCGGTTTTAGATATTTTTCAAGAAGGCATAATAGCTTCTCTGGATATATAGGTTTCAGTATATATTCATTGCACCCGGCAATCAAAGCTTCACTTCTTGTACTCTCAGAATAATAGGCCGTAATCATTAAAACCGGTGAATTCCGGTTAGTTTTTCTTAAAACCCTTACACAATCGATTCCATTGATTATTGGTATAAGAAAATCGAGCAGCACAATATCTATGTGTTCTTCTGTATTATTCAAATAATCTGTGAAATCTTTTCCGTTTTCAAAAACCTTTAATTCGGCACCGGAATTTTCAAGTATCGTTTTGTAATATTTGACGGAAGGAATGTCATCTTCAACAATTATAATGTTTTTACCTTTTAATTCCAGGTTGTTGTATATCAAACTCATTCTTTGAAAGAAATTTTCAGAATAAAATTACGATAACAATCTATGCTGAAAATCGATGAAAGTGTCAAATATTAACAATTTATCAACAATTTGGTTTTAATTTCTTATAAACAACTTATTATCAAATTGTTACTTAACTATCGTTTCGATAGTAGAGTTTTAAAGTGTCTATGATTGCCCATTTTTGCCCTATCTTATTAATTATCTAATATTTATGCTTAATTCTTTGCAAGAACATCATCCGTTATTCCTGAAACGGTCAAAGTTTAAATTATCCTTTTATTTTAATAAAAGCAGGTCAGGCAGAATAATTATTTATCCTCAATAATCTTCCTGCACTTGCATAACTGAATAATATTTAGCAATTTCGTAAAAAATATATCTCCTACCATGGGTGGAAAAACATCTCTTTTAAAGAAATTAATCCTGCTGCTTTTTGTTTGCATGTTGCCGGTTGTCATTTTTTCGCAGACGGGATTTGATAACCCTACCAGAGCCCTCTATATTTTTGATCTGGCAAGATATATTGATTTTGGGCCCGGATTCAAAGATTCCTCATCATTCAAAATCGGCGTACTCCTTGGTGACTATGAACTGATTGACGAAATGATGAAATTAGCTAAAACAAGAACAAGAATTCAGGATAAACCCGTAAGAATAGCTGGTTTCAAAAACCTTGAGAGCCTTACCCATTGCCAGGTGCTTTACGTAAATAAAAATGCGGGCTTTGACCTTAAAAAAATCAAGGAAAAGATTGCCGGGCAACAGACAATGCTAATAACAGAAGGCTATGAATTCAGAGAATCAATGATTAATTTCATTGTGGTTGAGGGCAAGCCCAGATTCGACATAAATGAAGAATATATCAAAAATGAAGGAATGTCAGTTCCAGAAAGCTTATTGCTAACTGCTATCAAAACAAAAGAAGACTGGGAGAATCTCTATGAACTCGCCTCAAAAGAAATCGAAGTCCAGAAAGAAACCATCCGGCAGCAACTTGAAACCATAGAGGCACAGAGAATTGAAATTATGAGACAGAAAAATCTTCTTGACAGTCTCGACCATGAAATCACAATTAAAGAAAAAGAACTTAAGGAAAAACAAAAGATTCTTAATACACAGCTTAGCCAGATCTCGAGGCAACAGGGAGAAATTTCTGCACAACGTCAATTAATCATCCAACAGCAAAAAGAAGTTCAGACTCAGAAGGATACATTGGCAGCCCAGAAGGCTAAGATAGATACACAGCTGGCATTGATAAACCAGCAGCTAAGCAAAATAGAGGAACAGGAAGGAAAAATAAAAATACAGCTCCAGACCCTTGAGAAACAACGGCTGGTAATTTATTTCGTCATTGTTGCTCTGATACTGGTTGGAGTTCTTGCTTACTTTATCTTCAGGGCTTACAAAATAAAGAAAGAGGCAAACATCGCCCTTGAGGAGAAGAACCGGTTGATAATGGCACAGAAAGATGAAATTGAAAGACAGCGTGACATTGCTGCAGCCCAGCGTGACCAGATTGCCTATCAGAAAAAACATATAACCGACAGCATCATGTATGCAAAACGCATACAGGCTGCTCTTATCCCATCACTTGAACTTTTCAGTGATAAACTGGAACATTTTGTATTATATAAGCCTCTTGCAATAGTGAGCGGTGACTTCTACTGGGTAAGCACCAAAGACAACCTCCAGGTTATTATCGCTGCAGATTGTACTGGTCATGGAGTGCCTGGTGCATTTATGAGTATGCTTGGAGTAGCACTGCTCAACGAAATAGTAAATGAGAAAAACATCTTCATGCCCGACCAGATCCTCAATAGACTCAGGGAAGAAGTCATAAAATCACTGAAGCAGGTACCCGACGAGGAGTCGGTGAAAGATGGAATGGATGCAGCTGTATGCACAATCGATTTTAATAATCATGTTCTCTACTATGCCGGAGCCAATTGTCCGCTCTATCTTATCAGGGGCACTGAGCTGATACATTACAGAGCTGATAAAATGCCTGTTGCCATACATTATAAAATGCAACCTTTCACACTCAATACAATAGAGCTGCAAAAAGGTGATGCTTTCTATATATTTTCCGATGGATATGCTGACCAGTTCGGTGGCCCTGCGCAGAAGAAATTTATGACAGGCAAACTGAAAGAGACCCTGTTGGAAATAGCCTCAAAGCCTATGCTGGAGCAGGGAGAAATCCTTGACAGAATATTCGAAGAATGGAAAGGGGATAATCCCCAGGTTGACGACGTTACTTTAATAGGTGTAAGGTACAATTAACGACACTCAACCTTCGTTGTAAGATTACCAACCGTTATTGGTGGGGTGGCTTCCTTTTTAATCAGATCAGCACCGCAATACTCTACCTCATCCGAGCCTGTTTAAATTTTTGTGTAAACTGGCAGCAGCCGGGATTAAAATATACTGCATCTATCACCAAAAATAATCATTAATTGGTTAATAACTGTGCCCCAATCTCTGATAGGGTAAGTCCATTTTTTCTCCACGTTAACAATAGCCAGATATACAGCTTTTAAGGCAGCTTGGTCATCAGGAAAAACTGTTTTGGTTTTAGTATATTTACGGATGCTGCTATTAAGACTTTCGATGGAGTTTGTAGTATAAATTATTCTTCGTATCTCCATTGGATAATCGAAGTAAGCAGTGAGTTCATCCCAATTATTTTTCCAGGACTTAATGGCATATGCATATTTTGAGGCCCATTTTTCTGCGAAGTTTTCGAGGGCATCATAAGCCATATCTCTGTTAATTGCGCCATAAACATTCTTTAAATCTGACAGGAAGTGTTTACGGTCTTTCCATACAACATATCTGATGCTGTTACGGATTTGATGAACCACACACAGTTGGGTAACGGTATTTGGGAATACAGATTTAATAGCCTGTCTTATACCTGAGAGGTTGTCGGTGCATGCAATCAGTATATCCTTTACGCCTCTGGCCTTTATTTCAGTGAGGACATTAAGCCAGAATGAGGCGCTCTCAGTTTCACTGATCCACATGCCAAGCACTTCTTTCAGACCATTATGCTTAAGGCCAATCATAAGATAAATTGTTTTACCGGTTACTTTCCCGTTTTGCCTGACTTTTACCACAATACCATCCATCCAGACAACCACATAAACGGGATCAAGGGGCCTTTGCTGCCACTCTTTTATATCCTCTATTATCGCACTTGTAATATTGGATATCGAACTTTCACTGACTTCAATACCGTAGATATCTTTTATGGTTTCCTCAATGTCCCTTGTGGTCATGCCTCTGGAATACATCGTAATGATGGCATGTTCAATTTTTGAAGACATTCTGTGATGTTTTGGTACTACTACAGGATCAAATGAAGAATTGCGGTCACGAGGCACATCCAATGGGATATCTCCAAGATTGGTCTTTAGTATTTTTTTACTGTAACCATTGCGACTGTTACCAGTGTTACGACCCGCAGGATCATGTTTAGAATAGCCAAGATGCTCTTTAATCTCGGCTTTCAGAAGAGCTTCTACGCCTTGTTTATAAAGCGTTTGAAAGTAATCCTCAAATTCCTCTTGAGACTTTATTTTCTTTAAGGTCTCTTCCGGAATCTTAAATAATTCATTTTCATTTTCATTCATAATGCTGCATTTAAAAAGGTTAAAATTAATTTTTTTCTTCCTAACCAACCGGACTTTGAGCTCATTTTCCGGCTCCAGCCCGGTTGGTGTCCCAAATGCAGCTGCCTTTTCATTTACACAAAATTCTGGACACTACC
>JAKPDL010000076.1 GCA_029552825.1 Bacteroidota bacterium | reverse complement strand
CCAGCTGTAACCACGGTTGGTGTTGGTAAGGAGCATGACTTCCGAGAGGTTTGAATAGACCTTTCTGCCTGCTGTTGACCATACGGGCCTTCTGTCGGGTCCATCATAGTGGGCTATGTCGGCCGGCTTGAGGTTGAGGTTCTTCTGAACAATTGCATTGATATCCTGTGTATATGTTCCCTCCAGAGTAAGGCTCATGTCGAGGGGCAGCTTTATGTCGGCTGCCAGGCTTGTCCTCCACACCTGGGGCATTTTGAACTGAGGATCAATTGCTGCTATGGAGCTTGGTGGTTTCGTGCCTGCAGTCATCGGGAACAGAGGATCGTGAGTTTTTGTTGTGGTATTATAATTTGTGGCTCCCATGTTGTAGAACGGATCGGGATTGAATTTTATGGAATCAAGTGTGGCAGTTGATGTTAACTCAACTGTGTTCTGAAGCATACCACTGTTTGTAGGCTGATTGGTGAACCAGACAAAAGGCAGACGCCCTGTGAAGATACCTGTTCCACCACGTACCTTAAGTACTCTGTTCTTGAAGACATCCCAGTTGAAACCAACCCTCGGGGAAGGTATTACCTTTGTTTCAGGCCATTTCCCGAGGTCGAGCTTCACATTATTATCAAATGTAAGAGCAGCAACAGCAGGATTTGATTTTAATTCATTAAGGTAGAGCGGCACATCAAACCTGATACCATAGGTAATTTTTAAGTTATCAAGCAAATTGTATTCATCCTGTGCATAAGCAGCAAGCTGTCCGAAACCAAGTTCTGCAACCGGTTTGGGATTATTGGGGTCGAATGAATAGGTTATTGCAAAAGCAGTCGGTTGATAACCGGGTACTCCGTTAACATGGTTCACAAATGACTGCAGATCCTTGAATCTGTAGTAACTTGTACCATAGCGCATATATGAATTGCCGAAATAAAGGTATTCAAATGATATACCGCTTGTTATATTATGGCGGCCGGTTTTGTAAGTGACATTGTCAACTATTGTATATACATTGTTGACAACATTATTGTTAAAAGTAAACAGTTCATAACCGGCACTCATATATGCATCCCCTGAACCGTCCCAGATGTCAATGAATGGGAAAATCTCACTAGGACTTGTTCTCGTATCCTGAATCAAAGTTACAGTGCCGAGAATCTGATTAGAAAGTGCAGATGAGAGATTACTGTTAAGTTCAGCTGAGAGTGAATATACAGTATTCAGGAATCCGTAGTTTGAATTCTTAAACGACATCGCATTTACCCCAACTCTGCTTGAAGATGCCCTTGGATTGGGAGCGCTTGTTGCATTAAGCAGCTGGTCGTTTGTATTGCGTACCGTATTGAAGCGGATGCTTAATTTATGTCTCTGGCTTATGTTCCAGTCGAGTCGGCCGAGAATTTTATAGTTTTCAACTGCGAATGTTCCATAATCTTCAAACGGTCCGGTTTCGTATCCGAACTTCGATTTCAGGAAATTTGAGAATTTGATGAGTGAGTCGGCAGGAACCCGGCTTACGTTGGGATCGCCAAGGTTATTTACGCCTGGTCTGTAGGCTTTCCATTCCATTCCCGGGACAGAAGAGCTTTCATATTCTCCATTAATGAAAAAGAAGAGTTTGTCCTTTATTATTGGACCGCCCACTCTTGCACCGATAATTTTTGTTGATGTTTTAGCTGCGGGAGGCAGCTCGAAATCGCCCACTTTTGTTCCGTTGAATGACTGATCACGGTAATAGGTATAAACTGATGCCGAATATTCGTTGGTTCCCTTGCGGGTAATTGCGTTAATACCGGCTCCGGTAAAGTTAGCCTGTCTTACATCGAAAGGAGCAACATTAACCTGAATTTCTTCGATAGCATCGAGTGAAACAGGTTCTGCATCACCGCCGGGCATGTTTCTGCTGCTGAGGCCGAAGTTGTTGTTGAAGTTTGAACCGTCAATGACTATGTTGTTGTAACGTCCGTCGCGGCCTGCGAAACTGTTGCTGCCTCCATAAAGCGGCGAGAGGCGTATGAAGTCATTTATGCTCCTGCTGATAGAGGGAAGTGAGCTAATGTCCTGGCTTCTGATATTCATCGAAACTCCCGTCTTGAGTGAGTTAAATGCTGAGGGCTTGTCTCCTACAACAACCACTTCGGTAAGTTCCTGGCTGCTCTCTGTAAGGGAGGCATTAAGGTCGAAAGTCTCACCAAGGAAAAGAGTTATATCGGTATAAGTCTTTTTGGTATAGCCCACAAATGATACTTCAACTTTGTAAGGGCCACCCGGACGCATACCCTGTATCAGAAAGAAACCTTCGGCATTTGCCGAAGCACCATAAACAGTTCCGGATGGAACGTGAACAGCAACTACTGTAGCACCTGGCAGGGCCTGACCTCTGTTGTCAGTTACTTTACCTGCCATTGAAGATGTTGTTGCACCCTGCCCGAACGAAACCGCGGAAAAGGCCAAAAACATCAGAACTCCAAAAATTACTCTTGTTTTTTTGATCATAGTTTCAGGATTTATTTATGTAAAATATTAAAATTCAATACCCATCATTTTTTCCGTACAAACCTTTGCTGGAAAATACCAGAGTGCCAAATTATATTTCTTGAAGTCTTTCATTTATAAAGCATAATATGAAATTATAAACAAGATTTAAACCTGATTGTTGTTAATATCTTGTTGAAAAATTGACGAAAAAATCCTATCTGTTGCCCCTGTATTCTCATAAACATATTTCAGGGTGGCTTCTGAAGCAGATTTATAGAGTTCCATGCTGGAGAGAAGTTCATCGAGGATAGTGCTGAATTCTTCAAAATTTCTGAAACAGAATGCACCTTTTCTGCCAAGCAGGCTGAGAGCCTCTCTGAACTTCCGGTAGTTTGGCCCGAACATAACCGGAATACCCCAGCAGGCAGGCTCCAGAATATTGTGTATTCCCTTTCCAAAGCCCCCTCCAACAGCTGCAATATATGCATACCGGTAAGCAGATGAAAGAATTCCGATTTTATCAATTATTAATACCCTTGCATCCCTGTTCTTTCCCGAAAATTCTGAAAATCTGACACAATTTGTTTTTATCATCCTTTCAAGCCTGTCAATATTTGAAGGTTCCGGCTCGTGTGGAGCGAATATCCATTTCATCCTTCCGGGATTGCTGTTGATGTACTTAACAATAATTTTTTCATCTTCAGGCCAGCTGCTTCCTGCAAGAAAAACCTTTTCACCGTTTCTGAACTCTTCAATTACAGGTATTACCGGTGCAGATGCGGCGATTTTTGATACCCTGTCGAACCTCGTGTCACCAGTCACTGTAAAATTGTTTATTCCAGCTTTACTAAGAAGCTCTGCCGAAGCTTCATCCTGCAGGAAAAAATGGGTGAATTTTTTTAGCATCCCAAGAAAAAAACTTCCGTACCATTTAAAAAAATGCTGTGAGTTTCTGAAAATTCCGGAGACCAGATACAACGGGATTCCTTTTAAGTAGAGTTCCGATATATAATTATTCCAGAACTCATACTTTATGAAAATTGCCATTACCGGTTTTACTGTTTCAATAAAATACTTTGCATTTCTTCGTGTGTCGGAGGGGAGATAGCATATATAATCGGCAAAAGAATAGTTCTTTCTGATTTCATACCCTGATGGTGAAAAAAAGGTGAGAAGAATTTTCTGATCAGGTTTTTTTTCTTTTATCATTTCAATAAGCGGCCTTCCCTGTTCAAATTCTCCCAGTGACGCACAGTGTATCCATACAGGATTGTTTAAATATTCTGACTTTGATGACAGTTTTTCTTTCCACCCTTTCCTGCCTTTCACCCATAATCTGGCTTTTAAATTAAAAGGAGATGCGGCATAAATGCTCCACACATATAATCTTACAGCCAGAGAGTAAAGAAAGTTCATTATGAAAAAATTTCGCGGCAAAGATAAAAAACCTCAGGTTCCTGTAAAAATTATGCGGTTAAATATCTGTTACATATTTATTGCTTGGAACAGAATAAACTTGTTATTTTGCAGAATAATTGCCATTTGAATGGTACGGCTGATTGCCCTAATTATTTCTATTGCGCTTCAGGTTATTGCTGCAATTATAGCTCTGAGTTTTGTCAAGATGACAAAGTACAGGCTTTCGTGGATATTGCTTTCATTCTCATTTCTTTTCATGGCAATAAGAAAAATTATACAGCTCTGGGAACTACTGCGGGGTACACCCTCTTTTACATGGCAGATGATAGATGAATGGATGGGGGTGTTCATATCATTTATGATTATTGTAGGGGTTATACTGATACGTGAAATATTCTATTCCCTTAAAAGGGCTGAAACCGACAGGCTAAAAACTGAGCGAAGGGTTCTCAATGCAATTATTAACACTGAAGAAAACGAAAAGAAGAGATTTGCGAAGGAACTTCATGATGGTCTGGGTCCCCTCCTTTCCACAGTCAAGATGTCACTTTCGGCTCTGAATGGGAAAATCACCGACCCTGCTGGAATTGATATACTTCAGAATACGAACCATGTGGTTAATGAGGCAATTAATACTATCAAGGAGATCTCAAACAATCTCAGCCCGCATGTTCTTACAAATTTTGGGCTTTCAAGTGCTATAAACGCCTTCACTTCAAAAGTTAACAAAACCCGGGCCCTTGAGATCGATTTCAAATCGAACATGGAAGGGGTAAGACTTGACAATGACAAGGAAGTTGTAATATACAGAGCGGTTTGTGAACTAATTAACAATTCACTGATACATTCAGGGGCTTCAAGGGTTGAAATAGAACTTAACAAACATGATAAATTTATCACACTTCAGTTTTCAGACAATGGCAGGGGATTTGACACTTCGATACTTGGTACTGAAGATTGCAAGGGGATGGGTTTATCAAATATTGATACACGTGTGAAATCCATCGACGGAGTTTTCTTTATTGAAAGCAGTAAGGGCAAAGGAACAAATGCACTTATAAAGATTATAGTCTGATAAAGTAGAAGATGGAAAAAATAAAGATAATAATTGTTGACGATCATCATCTTTTCCGTAACGGGCTGAGGCTTCTCCTTGAAGGTATTCCGGAATTTGAAATTACCGGAGAAGCTTCAAACGGGGCAGAACTTCTTGATATTATCGACAGAACCCGGGCAGATATTGTATTGATGGACATTAATATGCCGGTAATGGATGGGGTTGAAGCTACAATCAAGGTTCTGGAAAGAAAGCCTGAAATAAAGGTCATTGCACTTTCAATGTATGGTGAAGAAGATTATTATTACAGAATGACCGATGCCGGAGCGCGAGGTTTCATTCTTAAAGATTCAGACATTTCCGAAGTCAGGGAAGCAATAAATACTGTAAAGCGTGGCGGGACATTTTTCTCCCAGCAGCTGCTTCAGAATGTCATTCAGAAAATCAAACACAGGGAAGCTGAAACAAAAGTTGCCGTCCTGTCGAAGCGTGAGAAAGAGATACTTGAGAAAATATGTGAAGGACTTTCAAACCAGGAAATAGCAAATGCACTTTTTATCAGCAAGCGCACCGTCGACAAGCATCGTGCAAATCTTCTCGAAAAGACCAATTCGAAAAATACGGCAAGTCTTATACTGTATGCAATAAGAAACAAGCTGATTAAAATCTGAATAAAATGGCCGACATTAATAACATAGGCCCGGCAGGTGAAGATATAGCAGTCCGCCATCTGGTGGAAAAAGGCTATAAAATCAGACACCGGAACTGGAAATCGGGCCAGAAGGAAATTGATATTGTTGCAGAGAACGATAATTATGTGGTTTTTGTGGAGGTTAAAACACGAAAGGACGATTATTATATCCATCCACGTGATGCCGTAACTGATAAAAAACAGAAAATGATCATATATGCTGCCGACAGTTACATAAGGATTTACAATATTGACAAGGAGAGCCGGTTCGATGTCATAACGGTTATTTCCGACGGAAAATCATTTACTGTTGAACACATAGAAGACGCATTTTATTCCACATTGAGATAAATTGAATTATATGAAAACTAAATTATTTGCTTCACTTTTCCTTCTGAGCATTGTTTTTCCGGTTTTTGCCCAGCAAATAAAAACTGCATCACAGAAGCAGACTTCAACTGATGAAGGATATGTTTTTACTACGGTGGCAGACCTTAAAGCCACATCAGTAAAGAATCAGGCAATCACCGGCACATGCTGGTGTTTTGCAACCACTTCATTCATAGAGTCTGAACTTCTGAGGATGGGTAGGGGAGAGTATGATCTTTCGGAAATGTTTGTTGTAAGGTATAATTATATTGATAAGCTTAAAGACAATTACCTGAGGCAGGGCAGGGGTAACCTTGGTGAAGGCAGCCTTGCACACGACTGGATGATAGTGTTTTCGAGGGAAGGCATAGTACCTGAAGAAGTTTATTCTGGCCTCAACTATGGATCGACAATTCATAATCACAGCGAACTGAATGCTTTCATAAATGCTGTGGCAGAAGTTCCGGTTCGAAGGAAAAATGAAAGCCCGCAGTACCATCAGATTGTGGATGCAATTTTTGATATCTACTTCGGAAAAGTTCCTGAAACATTTACATACCAGGGGAAGAGTTATACACCGAAATCATTTGCAGCAAGTCTGGGAATAAATCCTGAAGATTATGTTGAGATAACATCATTTACTCATTTCCCTTTTTATACGAGGGGGGTTGTTGAGGTACCCGACAACTGGCGTATGGAAAAATTTTACAATGTGCCTCTTGATGAGCTTATACAGATAATGGATTATTCACTCACCAATGGGTATACCATTGCATGGGATGGAGATGTGAGCGAAAGTGGTTTCATGCACTCAAGAGGGATAGCGATTTTGCCTGCAACAGAAGGGGGCGACAATTATTCCACGTCCATGGGAAGAGCAGAAAATGAGGGATCTCAGGTTATTTATACCAAGACTGCGGGAAACCGTCCTGTTCCTGAAATTAAGGTAACACAGGAAATTAGGCAGGCAGGTTATGAAAATTTTTCTACCACCGACGACCATATGATGCACATTACGGGGTTGCTGAAAGACCAGTACGGCACAAAGTATTACAAGACGAAAAATTCATGGGGTACCGAAAGAAATCCGTTTGGTGGCTATCTGAACATGTCAGAAAATTATGTACGGGCAAAAACCATTTTTATTATGGTGCATAAAAATGGTGTGCCTCCTGCCATAAAGGCAAAGTTGGGGATTTGATGCCGGTTATCTGGAACTTTTCTTATAGCTTATCGATACTCCACCACCACGGTTGTCGACGGTTGTTTCATAATTCGGGAGACTGCGGACATACTCAAGAAATTCCTGCTGCCCGCTTCTAAAACCACCCCTTGAACCCCTGCCTCCAGATCCATAATCATATACATTGTGAGCCGTGAAACATCCTCCAACCTTTAATTTTGGGTCGAGCTCTATGAAATAATTTTTATACCATTCCTTGTCAGCATCACTGAAAATGAAATCAAAAGGACCTTTTAACTCTTTTACAAGCTGATGTGCATCAGCAAGCCTGGCGTCAATGTACTCTGATAGCCCTGCTTTTTTGAAATTCTCAACAGCCTGCCTGTGACGGCCCTCATCAATTTCAATTGTGATGAGTTTGCCACCTGTTTTACTTAATGCCCATGCAATCCAGATGCCGGAATGACCAGTTGAAGTGCCTATTTCAAGAGCACTTTTGTAGTTGTTTTTGATAATTATATCATATAAAAGTTTCCCGTCAACCTCAGGTACATTCATGTCGTACCACCTTCGTGAGTTTTCATTAAGGAATTTCCTTACCTGCTCATCGAGCGCTGGATTTTCTTTTAAACTCTGACTATTTGCCACAGGAGTAAGAAATAATGTAAAAAGTAGTAGAATAAACCACATCCTGCAAAGAAATGTATTTTTCATAATAGTAGTCTTTTATAATTAATGACAAATGATTTTCCTATTTTATTCCAATACCTTATTTTCTTAAGAACAAAACAGAATTTTAAATGTTTTTTACTGTGATGAGATAAGTGTGACAGACTTTTATATAATTTTGCTTCTCAAATGTATGCTAATATGAATTTCTCAAATTTTATTACCAGCACAGGTAAACGAATCAACAGGGATCATTTCATTCATCTGGTTCAGGTTGCGAAACTTGACGGGAAAATAAGCGAAACTGTGATGGAGATTCTTCATAAAGAAGGAAGGAAATTCGGGCTTACCGACCCGGAAATAGATGACATTATAAATAATGAGCATCCTTTAAATTATCATCCGCCATACAGTCTTGAGGATAAATTCTTTGAACTTTACAATATCACCGAGCTTATTCTCTCAGACAATGTGATAACGGAAGCTGAGAAAAAGATGATAAGACGTTATGCCGTAGCGGCAGGTTTCCCGGATGATGTTATAGAGGGCCTTTGCAAAATTCTTATTGAAGGAGTAAAGAAAGGAGAGGAAGAGGAAGCTTTACTTAAGGAGTTTCGTAAAAAATATATCAGCAAATACAAACAATCCAGAAAATAACAACCGTACGGAAACCTTAGATAATCCGGCAGCGGTTCCCTGCTAATCCTGAAGATTTTCAAATATATTCTTCCTTAGACAAAGGGGCCCCAAATAAGAGCTCCAGAGTTTTTCAATGAATTTACTTAAAATTTGTTTAGTATCTAAACTTTTTATAATTTTGTTTAGCATCTAAACAATATAAGAAATGGAAAAAGAGCTTCAGAAACTTATTGACCAGTTTCTCAGAATACTTCATCTGTATTCTCTAATAACCAGAAAACCAAAAGATTACGGAACGGGTGACATGTTATATTTTACTGAGGTTCATACTCTTGCAATGATTGGGAGGAATCAGGGATTGAATATTACACGTCTTGCAGAACTTATGGGTGTGACAAAGGGTGCTATTTCACAGACTATCAGGAAACTTTCTGCAAAAGGGCTCATTCTGCGAAAGCAGACAAAAAACAAAAAAGAGGTTTTGTTGAATCTTACAGAAAAGGGGCTAACGGTTTACAGGGCTCAGGAGTCATTTCGAAAGGAACTATTTGCGTTTGCCGGTTCACTATACCGTCAGGCGAAGCCTGAGGATGCGGAACTGGTCGGAAGACTTTTTGATGCTATTCTGAAAAATATGAAAGAGAGGATAGATAAAAGATAAAAATTCAGAAAAATGAAAAAATATATTCTTTTTGCAGCAGTTTAATTTTCACCTTTTCTCTGCGGTCAGGAATCTCTAGAAGAGTATATTCAGTATGGACTTGAAAATAACCTGGTGCTGAAACAGAAGACTCTCGACTGCCAGAAAAGTCTGGAAGCACTCAGGGAAGCAAGGGCTCTTTTCTACCCGGGAATAAGCTTTATTGCAAGGTACACACGTTCAGAAGGTGGCAGGACTATTGAATTTCCTGCCGGCACTCTCATGAATCCAGTTTTCATGACACTTAATGCTCTTACCCATTCAAATCTCTTCTCTCCAATTGATGATCAGGTTATAAAGTTTCTGCGTCCGAGAGAACATGAAACTAAAATAAGGGTTACTCAACCTGTCTTCAGTCCGGAAATTTATTTTAACACACAGATAAGGAAAGAGATAAATCTTTACAATGAAGTTGATTTGAATCAATACAGAAGAGAACTCATAGCAGAAATAAAGAAAGCCTATTACAATGTTGCAATGGCCAGTGCGATGCTTGATATTCTTAAAGAGACAGGAAAGCTTCTTGAGGAAAATGTACGGGTAAGCAGGAAACTCTTTGAAAATGACAAGGTTACAAAAGATTTTGTTTACCGCTCCGAATCTGAACTTGCAAGGTATGAACAGGAGCTTCAAAGGGCTGAAAACAATAGGAAAACTGCGGTTGCCTATTTCAATTTTCTTTTGAACCGGCCACTGGAGACACCGGTAATCACCTCTTTTCCCGACAGTTTCCCTACTATCAGTCCTGTTACTGAACAATACACTTATTCTGCCATTTCTGGCAGGGAGGAACTCGAAAAGCTCAGGAAATATCAGAATATGGCAGAGTTGCAGGTTAAGATGAACCAGGCAAATAAACTTCCCGACATCTATTTTGTGTTTGATTACGGATTTCAGGGTGAAGAATATAGATTCAACAAAGAGCAGGATTATCTTCAGGCCTCAGCTGTTCTTACATGGACCTTATTTGAAGGTTACCGTAACCGTGCAAAAATAAGGCAGGCCATGCTTGATAAAGCCGAAGCCGATTCGAAGCTCGAAGAGGCAAAGAAAAAGATTGAGCTGGAAGTACTTACAACTTTGAGTGAACTCTTTACTTCAGAAAAAGAGATACTAACTGCGGAGAAAAGGCTCAGAAATGCTTCAGAAGGGTTCCGGCTAGTGCAGAGAAAATATGAAGAAGGGCAGGCAAGCCTGCTTGAATTTCTTGATGCACGCTCAAATCTGACACAGGCTGAAGAGAATCTTGTAATATCAAAGTTTAATTACCTCTCTTGTTTCGCCGATTTTGAAAGAGTAACAGTAATAAATTCAGATATATACGAAAAATTTTCTATAAAATGAAAAAAGAAATTCTGTTTTTATTAATTCTGCAATTTCTGGTGTTATCCTGTAAAAGCAGACAGGAACAACACATTGTTGCAGATTTGAATAATGTTAAGGTGGTTTCAGTTGCATCTTCACAGGAGAGTCTGCCTGTGCATGCAGCAGGTGTAATCATGCCAGAAGAAGAGATAAAGCTCTCATTCAAGACAGGGGGTATAGTTGAGCATATTTTAGTTAAAGAAGGTGACCGTGTTAAGAAAGGGACACTGCTTGCCTCACTTAATCTTTCTGAAATCAGTTCGCAGGCAGAACTTGCCCGCAATGCCTATGAAAAGGCATTACGGGATTACACAAGGGTCAGAAATCTTTATGCCGATAGTGTGGCAACGCTTGAACAGCTTCAGAACGCAACTACGGCGCTTAATATGGCAAAGTCGAACCTCGATATAGCAAACTTTAATCTCGAACGGTCAAAAATTGTCGCACCGGCCGATGGAATAATACTTAAACAGCTTGTACGTGAAAACGAGCTGGTTGCGGCGGGTTATCCTGTTTTTCTTTTCGGCCTTTCAGGCAAAATGTGGAAGGTGACAGCCGGGCTTGCCGACAGGGATATAATCAGGGTGAGACAGGGTGATTCTGCTGTGGTAATGCCCGATGCATGGCCTGGAGTACGCTTGCCGGGTATTGTTGAGAAAACAGGTGAACTTGCAGGGCCTCTTACAGGTACTTTCGATGTGGAAATCCGTTTCAGCGATGGCGGCTACAGATTAGCAGCCGGATTTATTGCAGGTGTTGATATATTTCCGTCGGTAAGCAAAAATACCGTTTATGTTCCGGCAGGCTCAGTTGTTGATGCTGACGGTAATACAGGGTACATCTTTGCCCTAACTGATTCATCAACAGTGAAAAAGATAAAAGTGGTTATAACGGGCATCCGGGGGTCAGAAATAGCAGTGGAGAATCTTCCAGGAGACGTTACCCTTGTTGTTTCTGAAGGCGCAGCTTATCTGAAGGACGGTATGAAAGTAAATGTCTTAAATTAAAGCTGTTATGAAAATTTCGGAACTGGCTGTCAGAAATTATCAGTTTACGATAATAGTGTTTTTGATGCTTGTTGTGATGGGGATAATTTCTTTCATAAAAATACCCCAGGCCGAGGATCCCGAGTTTCCGATACCAATATTTCCGGTTATAGCCGTTTACCCGGGAGCTTCCCCTGTTGATATTGAACAACTTGTGGTCGACAAGGTGGAAAGAAGCATTAATGAGCTTGAAGATCTCAAAAGAATAAAAACGGAAATAAAGGATGGAGTGGCAGTGATTGTGGTTGAATTTACAGCGGAAAGTGATCCTGACAAAAAATATGATGAGATTTTAAGACAACTTAATTCTCTTCGGCCTTCACTTCCTGAAGGACTTTACAGTCTGGAAGCAATTAAAATTCAGGCAGGAAATACAAATATTGTTCAAAGTGCAATTGTTTCAGAAACAGCATCTTACGAAACACTGGGCGATTATGCCGAAGAACTTCGTGATCTTGTCTCGTCTGTACCGGGAGTGCGAAAAGCTGAAGCACTTGCTTATCCTGCGAAAGAGGTAAGGATTGAAATAGACCTCAGTAAAATGGCACAGTTAAAGCTGACAGTAAGCAGGATTATAGCTGCCATACAGAGTGAAAATGCCAACATTCCGGCAGGAAGTATAGATGTAGGACCAAAGAAATTTAACATCAGAACAACCGGTGGATATCAGTCGGTTGAAAATGTAAGAAACACAATCGTAGGCTCTGATAACGGGCAAATTGTTTACCTGAAAGATGTAGCACAGGTAATGTGGAGCAATGAGGATAAGAAATATTTTGGAAGATACAACGGAGAAAAGGCAGCTTTTGTAATTGCGAGTATGAAAAAAGGTTATAACATCCACAGGGTAAGGAATGATATATATAAGGTTTATGATTCTTTCGAAAAGAAGTTGCCGAAGGGGATCAGGCTTGAAAGAGGTTTTGACCAGTCGCAGAATGTAAGGAGAAAACTGACGCGTCTTGAAAAAGATTTTCTTTTCGCATTTTTCCTCGTGATTGTTACTTTACTACCGCTGGGTTTCAGAGCCTCGGGCACCGTTCTTGTTTCAATTCCCCTTTCGCTTATGATTGGTGTAACCGGACTCTACTTTACAGGATTCAGCATTAATCAGTTAAGTATTGTGGGCGGAGTTATAGCTCTTGGACTTCTTGTTGATGATTCAATTGTGGTCATTGAAAATATCTCGAGATGGGTAAGGGAAGGGAAAAGTCCTTCTGAAGCGGCAATAGGTGCAACAAGGCAGATAGGTACTGCGGTTCTTGGCTGTACGGCAACACTTATTTTTGCTTTCCTGCCGCTGATGTTTCTGCCGGGCATGGCTGGTAAGTATATGAGATCGCTTCCCACAACAATTGCATTCGTCGTTACAGGTTCGTTGTTTGTGGCTCTGACCATAATACCATTTATTGCTAGCCGGATGCTCAAAGGTAATACCGATCCGAGAGGAAACGTAGTTCTCAGGGCCTTTCATAAAGCAATAAACTTCACATATTCAAAGGCATTGCACTGGTCGCTCAATAATCCGGTCAAGACTTTAACAGGTGCTACTATACTTTTTACAGCTTCCCTTTTTCTGATTAAGGTTATCGGTTTCAGCCTTTTCCCGAAAGCAGGTATACCACAGTTCCTGATTACTGTTGAAACACCACGCGGGAGCAATTTAAATGAGACCGACCGTGCAGTAAAATTTGTTGAATCGGTCCTTTCAGGAAGGCCCGAAGTAAAGTATTTTATGTCAAATATCGGGAAAGGTAATCCGATGATTTATTACAATTCTTTTCAGAAGAGCGGACAGACAACCCTGGGTGAAGTAATGTGCGAGGTTAAACCGGAATACCTGAAACAATTGCAAATGTTTGTTGAATGGCTCAGAGATACTCTGAATACTTATCCAAATGGTAAGATATATGTTAATGAATTTGAAAACGGAATGCCGGTTGATGCTGCAATAGCGGTCAGGCTTGTAGGTAACAACCTGGATACACTCTACAAATATGCGGAGGTAATTGAAGAAATCTTCAGAAGCACACCCGGTACAATTTATATTAAGAATCCTCTCAGTCAGTCGCTTACCGACCTCAGGATTGAGGTAAATTCGGAGAAGGCAGGAATGCTGGGAATTCCGTCAATAGAAGTGGACAGGACCATCAGGCTTGCCCTTGCGGGTATTGAAGCTGGCAGGTTCAGAGACTCAGACGGAAAGGAGTACCCCCTGATGGTAAGGCAGGTTCATCGTGGAGAGGCTGATATTGACAGACTGAACAGTATCTATATTGCTTCTCTGACCGGCTCTCTGATACCTCTTTCACAGATTGCCAGGGTGGAATTCTCTGATTCACCCACTGTGATCCAGCATTATAACAGGGAAAGGTCAATTACAGTTTCGGCATCAGTTATGACAGGCTACAATACCGACCGGCTTACCAGACAGGTACTTGAAAAACTTTACCAGCTTAAACTTCCTGACGGCTACAGGATTATCCCTGCAGGTGAGCTGGAAAGCAGGCGTGAAAGTTTTGCCGGAATATGGTCGGCAATACTTATTGCTGTTTTCGGGATATTTACTATTCTTCTTCTTGAATTCAAAACATTTAAGGGCACTCTGATAGTACTATCAGTAATACCTCTAGGAATTATTGGAGGTATACTGATGCTTTATATCACGGGTAACACTCTCTCGTTTGCTGCTGCTGTTGGTTTTGTGGCTTTAATCGGAATAGAAATCAAAAACTCAATACTGCTTGTGGATTTTACAAACCAGCTCAGAGAAGAAGGGGTCTCTCTTGATGAAGCAATTCAAAAGGCAGGTGAGATAAGATTCCTTCCTGTAGTTCTAACCACACTAACAGCTGTTGGAGGCCTTATGCCAATTGCACTCAGTGGTTCAGCTCTTTATTCTCCTCTTGCATATGTGATTATAGGGGGTTTAATAACCTCAACCCTTTTTGCAAGACTGGTAACACCTGTAATGTACAAGTTGATACCACCGGAAATAAAAACTGTTAAATAAAATGAAACCAGTTACCTGCAAATGAGTTTAGTAAGATATAAATGTTATTTTTGCCGGGTCTTTGATTTTGATGAATAAGTTTTTTGATTATTGTAGTGATGAAAAAAATATGATTTTGCAACCATAATTTGATATGAAATTGAAATCAGCTACTAAAGAAATAATTATTCCAATTAAAAGGTACCTCATTCTGATAGAGTTTAAAGCTATTTTAAAGAAGATGGGAAAATTTGATAATCAAATATAAATAAATATTCTGCACATGAAACTTTTCAAACTATATGTGATTGTATTTTGTCTGTTGTGTTTATTTTCTGAAGGTTATGCACAGCATGACAGAGTAATAAAGGAGATTATCCGGCTAGGTCAGACAGAAAATCTGACTATGAATCATCTTGACGTTCTTACAAACAGGATTGGAGGAAGGATTACCGGTTCAGATGCGTACGACAATGCAGTGAAGTGGTGTGCTGAGCAATTTAAAAAATGGGGCATGGAAGTGATACTTGACGAGGTTGGTACCTTGCCTGTTGGGTTCAACCGTGGACCCTGGTTTGGAAGGATGCTAAGTGAAGATGGGATGATACTTCATTTTGCAACACCCTCATATACTGCAGGTACAAAAGGTGTGCAGCGAGGGCATGTGCTTATGGAACCTAAAACAAGGGCTGAGTTTGAGAGGATTAAGGGTGCACTTAAAGGAGCCTGGGTGCTAATCACAGGAACCAATAACGGGTGGCCTATCGACTGGTCGGCGACAGGCGATTCAATAAGGGCAAAGATTATTGAGGAGAATGAAGAGATAGAGAGGAAGAATCGTGAGATTGCAGCCGAAAACCGCAAAAAGCCTGAAAGTGAGCAGCAACCCCTCATCCCGCTTAAGGATGAGCCTGCACTTTTTTATAAAGAGATGCGTGAAGCCGGAATTCTAGGAATAATACAATCGTCGGCTGTACCTATAAGAGCACTGTACGACAGGAAAAACATCGAAAAAATGTCATTTGACAATTTGCCAACTGTGCCCGATATAAAACTTGACGAACACCAGTACAAGATTATCGAGCAGATGGTTAAGGAAAGAAGGTATTTTCAGCTCGAATTTGATATACGCAACCATTTCAGGCCGGGTCCGGTAAAGTATTATAATGTAATAGGAGTTATCCGGGGCACAAAATACCCTGATGAATATGTTATTATGGGTGGGCATCTCGATTCATTTGATGTTGCGACAGGAGGGGTGGACGATGGTTCGGGTGTAACACCTGCAATGGAAGCAGCACGTCTTATAATGAAGGCAGGCGGCAAACCGAAAAGAACTATTCTTGTTACTTTGTGGGCTGCTGAGGAGTTCGGACTCTGGGGCTCAAAGAGCTGGGTAACAAGAAACAAGGATAAACTGGGCAGGATATCAAATTATTTTAACCGCGACGGAGGTCCAACCGTTGCCAACAGTGTAACGGTTCCCGAAGCAATGTATGAAGACTTCTTAAAGGTGTGTGAACCTTTGAAAGATATTAATCCGAAATTCCCGTTCACTGTGAATAAAAGAACTACTCCTCCAGGTCCCAGGCCGGTTACTGCAGGAGGCTCCGACCATGCATATTTCGCAATGAACGGAGTTCCCACAATAGCCTTTGGCACAGCCGACCCCGAGGGTTATAATTTTAACTACGGAGAAATATGGCACACTGAAAGAGACACTTACGATAAAAGTATAGCTGAATATCAAAATCATACGGCAATTGTGACGGCCGTTGTAGTTTATGGCCTTGCAAATCTCGACCACCTGCTCTCAAGAGAAGGTCTCTACAGCGATGAGGCCGAAGCCAGAAAACAATAAATATGAAAAAAGCCATAAATATTATTAAAAACAATGAATGGCAGGATTTTTGCAATAATTAAACCGCCATTCTGTTTATTCTTAGATAACCCGGTTAAGATTATGAGGATAATTAAACTGACATTTATAAAACTACAGGCTTCTTTTATTGCCATATTATTCAGCTTTGGACTTAAAGCCCAGCAGGTGGATACTCTTAAAGATGTTCCAAGTCTTCTTCTGCCCCGTTTTACAACGGGAATTGTCAAGCTTAAGTCGGGAGTGGTCAATAAAGGCATTATGAATTATGATCTTGTGGGACAACAAATGATTTTTCTTCAGCGAAAACAGACTCTGGTTCTTAGAGAGCCCCAGCTTGTCGATACAATATTTCTTGCCAACAGAATTTTTGTGCCGTTTGAGAAGGGTTTTTACGAGTTGCTTGCTCAGGAAGGGAATACGGCTCTTTTTCGTCAGCACAGGGCACATTTTGAGATACCTGGTGCACAGATAGGTTATGGTCTGACATCAAAAACAGTAGCTCCGCAGTATTATCAGCAGATATACGGTCCAACCGGTGCAATAGATCTCACCGTGCCGGAAGGATCAAAGGTCGTTGACGATAGCCAGTACTGGGTCAGAATTAACGGGGAGATGAATAATTTCAGGAATAGAAAACAGTTTCTTAAAATCTTCCCTGGAAAACAAAAGGAACTTGAAAAATTTATAAGCCAGAATAAAATTGATTTTGCAAAGATTGAAGATGTAAAAAAGTTGTTTTTGTACACTTTAAGCCTTAAGTGAGCTGAGTATAGATTCATAGATACTCTCAGGCAGGCTTATAATTTTGCAGAAAATTGAATTTCATGTTGCTTTAAATATATATATGATGAATTTAAACTGATTATGCGATGGGGGAAAAAATGAAAACAGAATTTACAGCAGTTATTTGTCTGTTATTGATGACAGCTCTAAGTTTTTCATGCAAGAAGGATGATAAAAATTCACCGGGTGGTGCGACAGGACCCACTGCAACAACAGTAGATGCAACCAATGTAGGGCAGGGATGGGCTACACTCAACGGAACCATTAACCCTAACAATAAGATTACGTATGTTACTTTTGAATATGATACCACAACAGCTTATAAGCTGAAAGCTGAAGCTGATCCGGATACCATATCCGATAATAAAGTTACTAATGTAAAAGCCCATCTAACCGGACTTTTACCCGGGACAAAATATTATTTCAGGGTTGTTGCAGTGAATGAAGGGGGTTCATCAAACGGAGGTGAAAAGACATTTACAACTACCAATCCACGACCAATTGTAATAAACTTTAACCAGGATATAACCTATGGTTCTGTAGTTGATATTGAAGGTAATACCTACCGCACAGTTGTTATCGGAACAATGGAGTGGATGGCTGAAAACCTTCGTACGACGAAACTGAATGATGGAACACCTATATCATTTGTACCAGATGCTTCTGGATGGAACTCTTCAACATTTACTTATCCGGGATATTGCTGGTACAATAATGATTCTGTCTCATATGGAGCCCTTTACAACTGGTATTCAGTAAATACAGGCAAATTGTGTCCTGCCGGATGGCATGTGCCTTCGGATGACGAATGGAGTGCCACGACAGATTTTCTGGGAGGGAAAGATGTTGCAGGCGGGAAACTCAAGGAAAAGGGTTTGAGTCACTGGTTTTCCCCCAATGCAGGTGCTACGAATGAATCGGGCTTCACAGCCCTGCCCGGGGGGTATCGTTATCCCATCGGTTCTTTCAACGGTATAGGCCGGTTTGGTTACTGGTGGACTTCAACTTCATTTTCCGAAGGTGAAGCATATTACAGAAGTATGTCAAACAGTTATCCGAATATCGATAGAAGTAGCAGCAGTAAAAAGAGTGGAATGTCAATTCGTTGCGTAAAAGACAATTAATAGGAATTATCTTTTCTTTTTCCCGTAAATATTTTCATCTTTTATATCGCTCAGAAAGAGCGATTTTTGCCATTTGAAGAAATTAAGAAAATCTTCGGGGAAGGGTCCTTTAATTGATGTTGCAAAGCGCCGGCTGTAGGGATGGCGCCATGTGAGCACATAACTTACATTATATTTGGTGAGAACAGGCATCAGAACCGACGACCACCAGTCGGTCATCCCTCGCCGGGGACCTGTTTCACTCAGGGCTGAAAGCTTTTTCCTTCTTGCAGCTTCGGATGTAACAAATCCGAGTGCATTATCAAGTTCTGGTCCGAATTGAGGACCACGATCATACATGTCGAGCGACAGCATATCGATAACATCATCTCCAGGGTAACCTTTCATATATTGTTCAAGGCTTGTAACCCTGTCGGTGTTGTATGCATACAGAATATTGTGGATTTTCTTTTTATCGCGCAGAAAACTTACAGTATATCTCCACAGGGCAGAGTATTCCTCATCGGAGCACAAACCGGTGCCCCACCAGAAAAATGAACCGGAATGTTCATGATATGGCCTGAAAATAAAAGGTATCGGAGTGCCATCGTCATCTTTAAGTTTCATGAAAAATGAAGCAAGTCGCTCAAGCCAGGTATTAAAAAGTTCGTGATTTCTGCCACCTGGCAGTATTGATGAAACCACTTCTTTTGAGCTCACGTCCCACGCTGTTCCGCCCTGACGCCTTGAGGCAGAGGCCAGATCCTGAATTGTAAGTGGGTTTTTTGCATGCCAGCTGATAGTAATAACGCCACCCCTCCTGTAATGCTCTTTTATCTGTTCTGCAATATGATCGAAGAGAACCGAATCAATACTTCTTTCATCACCCAGTTCTAAATGTCCAAGCTCAAAACCTGCAACAGCCGGATAATCACCCGTGAAATCACGGGTGTCAGATCTGCCTTTTTCATACCACCAGGTATAGCCATACATGAGGTCGTCCTGATGCCCGTACATTACTCCTCTCTGCTGAAGTCTGTAAAGAGCTCTGAAAAGGTTAACAGTTTCACGGGTGGCCTTTCTGTCGGCAGGCCTTAATCTTTCAACCGAGGAGCCTGTAATCAGAAACAGTGCTGTAAAAAAGATTGATGTTATAAATAGAGGTCTCATTATTAATTTTTTAGTTTGATATCAAAATTACAAAAACAAACCTGGATTCTGAACGAAAAAAAAGATTTCTTAATTTTATGTTCTACCAAGAAGCCTTGCATCAAAGGAAATAAAATGGGAGAAATAGTTCTTTATAAAATACAGGTTACCGGTTATGTTCAGGGAGTAGGATTCAGATACTGTACTGTAAGGGAAGCCAGACGACTGGGAATAAAAGGATATGTGCGTAACATGCCTGATGGGAGTGTGTACATTGAGGCTGAAGGAGACAGGGAACAGCTGGAGGCTCTCGTGAGATGGTGCAACGAAGGCCCTGGTTATGTGGAGTCGGTTAAAGTAAGTACATACCCTCCGGTTGGCTATAAAGACTTTTCAATCAAGTACTGATCTCAGGAATTTAACATTTTCATCAGGCTTAAAGCGTTTTTCACAGCATAACCATGAAAATCATTGTTGAAAAATACCCATACTTCTTTCCCTTCATGATTCCATTTTTTTATCTTTTCGGCATACTCACGGAGAATGTCGTCGTTGTAATCTGAAGCGTAGAGGTTTTCCCGGCCGTGGAACCTGATGTAAATAAACCCTGCTGTAACAACTTCACTGTAAGGATACCTGTTTCCTGAGTCAGCAATTACAAATGCCATGTTGTAGCTGTTCAAAAGGTTGAAAAATTTGTCAGATAAGAAGGATTTGTTTCTTATTTCCACTGCAAACCGAAATGAAGAATATTTTTCCTTTAGTATGCCCAGAAACGTTGAAACCAGGGGTTCATCATATTTCAGGGAGGGGGGTAGCTGAATGAGAACCGGGCCCAGTTTGGGTTTAAGTTCGCTGAACACTTCAAAAAATCTTTCAGTTGCTTCGTCTGCATTCATAAGGTGCAATTCATGCGTAACATACCTGCTGAATTTTGGGCAGAAAATAAATGAAGCTGGTGTACGGTTGAGCCAGCCTTTTACGGTTGATTCCGACGGAAGATGATAGAAACTTGAATTCAGCTCAACACAACTGAATCGGGTGGTGTAGTATTCAAGGTATTTTGCCGGCTTAATATCCCCGGGATAAAATAACCCTGCCCAGTGTGCGTAGCTCCATCCTGATGTACCTATATGGACACTTCCCGGCGTGTTTTCTCCTGCAAATGTCATATTGAGAAAATGTATATTTTAAAGTAAATTTAGTTCACTTTTATCAAAGTATTTTTCTTACGAAAATAATTTTGTTTCAGGATGAAGCATTAAATATATAATTCAGTAATGATAGCTGCTGTTGACGTATATTACAGAGAGGATTCAGGTGCTGTTGCTGCAGCTGTGGTTTTTTCTTCTTTTACTGATAATGAACCTTATGCGGTTTATATAAGTGAAATTCAGAATGCGGAGAACTATATTTCAGGGCAGTTTTATAAGCGTGAACTGCCCTGTATCATTACTGTTTTTAAAAAGATAAAGGAGAAAATTGATATTTTGATTATTGACGGGTATATTGATCCCGGTAATAAGCCTGGGCTAGGGCGTCATTTATGGAGAACACTCGGTGAGAAAGTAATTGTTATTGGAGTGGCTAAGACATTTTTCAAAGGAACAGAAGCTGTGAAGGTTTTCAGAGGGAGAAGTCGGAGACCGCTTTACATTACTTCTGCCGGAATTGATACTTTTGAAGCAGCCTCTCTCATAGAAAAAATGCCGGGAAATTTCAGAATTCCCGACATGCTAAAGCTTGTCGACCAAATTAGCCGGACAGGAATATGGTGAATTACCCAGGAGAAATAATTTGGCATAATTTGATTACTTTTGAGAAACGTTAATTTATAGTTAAGATGATTATTTTCAAGTTTATTTGGGATTTCAGCAGGGCGTATTTTTACGTTTTTTGCGTTTTATTAATGATTATTTCGGCATCATGTGAGAAAGATTCGACACAGGGTAAATATCCAAAGCTTCTCGTAGGCGATACAGAAATATCTATATCGGAAGATGAACCGAATGGTGTGGCAGAAATTCCGATGTATCTTTCAATTGTACCAAAAACAGGAGGAAGTTTCGAGTATTATACTGCTGACAGTACAGCTAAGGCAGGAAAGGATTACAAAAGCATTTCAAGGGAGAAAATTTCATTTAAACCTGGCGAAACGTACGTGATTATAAGAGTTGAGATCATTCCTAACAGTGAGAAGATTTACGATGCAGCTTTTAAAATCAAACTTGAAAATGCCGAGAATTGTGTCTTACCTGGCAGTGAACTGGTAATAAAAATATTGAATACTGATTACGAAACCCTTGTATGGAGTGATGAGTTTAATGGTGGTTCACTGAGTACAGTTTTCTGGAATTATGAAACCGGAGGAGGGGGATGGGGCAATAATGAGTTGCAAACATATACAAATTCTAATGAAAATGTTCATCTCGACAGCGGATATCTTCATATAACAGCACTTAATCCTTCCCCGGGCTCATACACTTCGGGAAGAATAACAACAAAAGGCAAAAAAGAATTCACCAATGGAAAAGTTGAAATAAGAGCCATGTTGCCGGAAGGTAAAGGGTTGTGGCCAGCTTTATGGATGCTGGGGGCCAATTTTTCAAGTGTTGGCTGGCCCACCTGCGGTGAAATAGACATAATGGAATCTCTTGGCCATGCACCTTCTACATCTTATGGTGCACTCCACTGGAATTTAAATGGTCATACCTATGTTACCGGCACATATAATCTTCCGTCAGGAAAGTTCAGTACAGAGTTTCATGTATTCAGTCTGGTATGGACTCCCACGCGCATCAGATGGTTTGTCGATGGTAACCAGTTCTTCAGCAAAACACGCGAGGAAATAAAAGGATTCCCTATTAGACTTCCAATGTTTTTTATCTTTAACGTTGCAGTTGGTGGCACATGGCCTGGTAATCCCGATCAAACAACTACATTTCCTCAGCACATGATAGTTGATTATATAAGAGTGTATCAGTAACATTAACCGCAAGTTAAATATATTCAGTTGCTGAAGCTACGCATAAGTTTAAGTCGAAAAAGTGAATCACTGAGAATCGGATCTTTAAAGAAATCAGAAACTTTTTACAATAATATGGGGGCTTTCGTGCGGAGAACAGGATGCCGTTCAAGGGCCATCAATACAATCTGCTTTATCATACTGCCGTATGAATAACCTTTTGCTTCTGCCGCCATTGCAAAACTTGTGTCAAAACTGATATCGTTGTTAGGGTTAACGTCTAGCAGAAATAATTTGCCATCACGCAGTCTGAAATCGAAACGTGCATAGTCGACACATCCAATTCTTTTCCAGGCAGCCAGTACTTCTTTCTTCAGTTTTTTATACAGGTCTTTATCAATATATGCCGGTACTTTTGACTCAATTTTTTCGTAATGTTCTGAACCAGGCATGAACTTTGAGTCGTATGTGCAGAGCCGTTTTCTTGGTTCCTGAAAAGCTGAAAAATCCATCTCAACTGGTGGCAATATTTCGGGTGGATTGTTATTCCAAACCGAAACATGGAATTCACGGCCATCAATAAAATCCTCAACAAGAGCAGGCTGCTTCAGTTCCTTTTCCACCAGCAGGATCTGTTCATAAAGGGATGCAGTGTCGTATACTACTGATCTTTCTGTAAGGGTCAGACTGCAATGTTCATAGGAAGGTTTAACAATAGCCGGGAAAATATCCCAGTCGACAGCATCATCAGGAGCAAGAACGGCACCGTATGGGACCGTTACACCAATAGAGGAAAGAATCTCTTTAACTTTATGTTTGTCGTAACTGAGTCCTATTACTTCAGGAGGGTTGCCTGTATAGATGAATCCTCTGTTTTCAATTATTTCCACAACCCTTTGCTCGCTGTAAGGTACCCCTGGAAGGTTTTCACAAAGATTGAAAACAATAGTATTTTCCGGATTGTATTTATCCAGAATCTTTTCCAGATAAGGGTTGTTAACTTCTTCGAGATATGTTTCAATCCCGTAGTTTTTGAGTGATTCGTATACTACCCTGTTCGATTTTCGGGTTTCTCTTATTTCATTTTTGTCCCATTCGGGATCGAGATTGTAAATGATGAGAACCTTCACAAATATGATTTTTCTACGAATCTAAAACAAACGTTTGTAAAAAATTAGTTGTAAAGAAAAAGTTGTTAACATAACTACCACTGTTTATTCACAATTACATCAACTAAATATGTAGTTATAAAAATTAAATAGTTCTCTCTTGCTCAATTTATAATGAATTAGCAGTTGTATATTTTAGCTTATATTGTTTCCTGAGTATCGCATGCCTTTCTTTCTATATCAGTTGTCTGATAGTCAACATTAAATGCACTAAAAAGATGGATGGTGAATAAATCAATTAAAAATTTTGTTAAATTAGTTTCTGTTTTAGTTCATGGCTAAATTGAAGTAATTAATTGCAAAATACGTTTAATGCACTATTGTATCCTTTTCAAATAAACGAGATTGAAAATCCCGGGCACTAACAGTAAAACTATCATTTTAGCCTGAATTATGCTATTGATAAATGGGAATGTTCAAGCCTAATGAAAAAACCAGGAAATCATGAAAAAATTTATTTCTTTAACTGCTTCCATACTTTTATTATTTGCTCCTGTTGTTTTTGCTCAGGTGGATACTGACGGAGATGGTTTGAGTGATGATTTAGAAGCAATATACGGGACCGATGTAAAAGATAAGGATACGGATAATGATGGTCTTCTTGACGGGGTTGAAGATGCAAACCATAATGGCATTAAAGACCCTGGCGAAACAAATGCCCTTGATGCTGATACCGATGATGATGGAATAAGTGACGGGGAAGAAATTATCTTATCATTAGACAACCTGAACCCTGATTCTGATAATGACTACCTTAATGATGGACTTGAGATTGGCCGCAATAAGCCTGTTCCGGGAGGAATAAGTGAAGGTGAAGGTAAAGTGTATTATGGAACTGCAGCCGGATGGACTCCTGATTCTGATCCTTCAACAAAAACTGACTCTAGAAATCCCGACACAGATAATGACGGATTAATAGACGGAAAAGAAGACACTAATCAGAACGGATTAGTGGATAAAACGGAAAGTGACCCGAATAAATCTGACACGGATGATGATGGTTCTCCTGATGGAGTTGATTGTAATAATATTGATCCTTCGATTCATCCCGGGGCGGCAGAAATACCTGCTGATGGTGTTGATCAGGATTGTGACGGAAAAGAGTTATGCTATGTTGATTCTGATGGGGATGGTTACCGGCCTGATGGTGTGTCGACTGTTTTGAGTGCTGATTGTGACTGTGATGATCCTGGAGAGGCGTTGGCAACTGCTCCTGTTGGGGATTGTGATGATACCAAAGCATCGGTACACCCCGGGGCGGCAGAAATACCTGCTGATGGTATTGATCAGGATTGTGATGGCAAAGAGTTATGTTATGTTGATTCTGATGGGGATGGTTACCGGCCTGATGGTGTGTCGACTGTTTTGAGTGCTGATTGTGACTGTGATGATCCTGGAGAGGCGTTGGCAACTGCTCCTGTTGGGGATTGTGATGATAACAACGATTTATTTTATCCGGGAGCTCCGGAGTCGTGTGATGAAGGAGACAGAAACTGTGATGGACATGCACGAAGCAGTTCTTCAGAATTAATGACAGTATCAGCATGCTTCAATTATACAGCACCTGATGGGAAAGTATACACTACATCAGGAATAAAAACAGCAGTTATTCCAAATGCTGATGGCTGCGACCATACTATTACTATCGATTTGACGATCAAAAATGTTGATGTTTCGGTAACGCAAAATGAAACAACATTAACAGCCAATGCCACACCGGCTGAGTATCAGTGGCTTGATTGCAATAACGGTTATAGTCCGATTATAGGTGCGACTGGCCAGTCATTTACTCCAACCTCAAGTGGCAGCTATGCTGTTAAGGTAAAGCAGGATGGCTGCGAGCTTATTTCTGAGTGTTATCCTGTGGTTGTTACGGAAATAATTACCGGGAATGAGCTCATGAAAAATATTCGGGTATATCCCAATCCTACCAATGGACTTTTATATATTGATTTTGGAGAAGTTATACCTGAGGCAAGAATATTCTTAAGTGATGCTGCAGGGAAGATAATAAGCAATGAGAATTTCAGGAACCGGAAGATTGTTGAAATAAATCTTAAAGGAGTCCCGGGGATCTATAATATTTTGATTGTTACAGGTGACAGAGGAGAAAATGTCAGAGTAATAAAAAAATAGCCGATAAAAATCGGCTTTCTAATCTTTCGCCCTTCCTCCGCCACTTCGTTGCTCCGTCAGGGCTTCCCGATACGCTTTGCTATCGGGATTCCCTCCCTTTGGTCGGTCACTTCTCGCCCTGCCGTCGCAAAATAGAAATGCCGGCTAAAGAACCGGCACTGTAGTTGCTCCGTCAGGGCTTCCCGATACGCTTTGCTATCGGGACTGCTCACCCGCTGATCGGGTTCGCAGCTTCTCGCCCTTCCTCCGCCACTTCGTTGCTCCGTCAGGGCTCGAACCTGAACTTTTCTGATCCAGAGTCAGACGTGTTGCCAATTACACCACGGAGCAGTTTTCGGGATGCAAATATAAATAAAGAAAATAAAATAAAAAAGGAGCATAAAACGATGCTCCTTTTTATATCTTACTTTAAGGCAGTGTGTAATATATTATTAGTGTTGGTCTGAGTGTACTGTTTGGATGATCGCTTGATGCAAATCTGAAACCAGGGAATTTATCTTCCGGGATAAGTCTAAACTTTATACCATAGTTAGGTAAGTTGACAGAATTTACCGGTACTATAAGCCTTGTTATGTCAACTTCGACAAAGTTTTTATCGCTGATAAATGGTGGAAGAAATACCTGGTTGAGTTCGGTTGTTGCCGGCTGGTTATTCCATGTAACCTTATGTTCATCCCATGGCTCTATTACCTGCTGAAATACTCCTCCGATAAATTTATCGGAAGAAGTAATTATAGAATTATCGAACGGAATCGGGGTTTCATAAAAAAGTCTCAGAATAGCTTTTCGTATTATTGCTGATTTTGGCAATTGATTTAAATTGAAAGCTATCAGGCTTCTGTTAAGACGCATTACTGTAAGTATGGGCTCAGGCAGGAATGTGGCCTCAAAATATTTATGATCTCCAAAATTCTTATCAGGTTCAAGATTGCTAATCATTGCATCTTTCCCATCTTCCGGTCCGGGTTGTAATACAAGCTTGTAATAAGTGATACCTGGTTGGAGTTTAAGTAACAGAGGATTCTCCTTAGTAGTTTGCAATAGTTGCATTAATGTAATTTCCAATTTCAAGGGAAGGTAACCTTCTTTTTCCGCTATGAATTTATAGACTTCAGATTTTCTGACTATAAGTCTGTTTACTCCTCCAGTTAGTTTGAAAGTAAACGACCAGCCATCTGCAGCATAAACTGTAAGTTTTGCTTCTGTATATGGTAGAGAAGCAGTAACAGCAGCCGGATTCTCTGCTAAAGCAGCAACCCAGAAAGCAACAGGAGTTACAACACTGATGCCGAAATTTACGTATCCGAACTGCTCCGGGTTCATATTCTCCACTTTGAGAACTTCAGGCACCAGCCTGGTTATAATATTGGGATTTACTCTGAATATTACTGGAAGAGGTCGTTTCACAAGGTATGCCATGGATGAACCTGCTACCGGTGAAGCAAATAAAACTTCACCAGCAGGGTTGATTACCATAAATTTTACAAGTTTATATTCACCAACATTGAGTTCAAGTTTTTCACTAACAAAACCTGACCCGAAGGAATAAACCGGTATCAGTGTGTCTGTTACATGGTTTCCTGTGAGATCCTCAAGTGAAACCAGGAGGTTATAAACAGCTGGCAGGGAATCGGATTTCATACCCGATTTTATTCCTTCCACCTCATCGGGCACAGTTATTGCAAATTCAATGGTGCCTTTCTGATTTTCACCCGGTATTTTATCACAGGCAATTAAACCTGCCATAAAAGCAACGGCAACAGCTGAAATGAATCTTACGGCATTTTTCATGGCAGTAATTTTTAGTTTAACATTATACAAAATTAGTATTTAATCATCTAATTATCAAGACAAAAATGATGCCGGAAAGGTTGCTTTTGGATATAATTTTTCTCTTTCCGGGATTATTTTTAAGAGTTAAAAGCACCAGTGATTTATTGTTTTAATTTACTCCAGGTATCTTTCAGTTGAACAGTCCGGTTGAAAATAAGGTAAGATTCTGTTGAATCGGGGTCGACACAGAAATAACCGACTCTCTGGAATTGGAATTTATCGAGAGGTTTTGCGTTTTTGAGTGATGGTTCCAGTTTGCAGTTTTTAAGGATTTTAAGTGAGTCGGGATTCAGGAATTCTTTAAAGTCCCGGTCTTTCTGGCCAAGAGGATCTTCGTGGGTGAAGAGGCGGTCGTATAGCCGGATTTCAGCATTAATAGCATGGGGTGCCGATACCCAGTGAATTGTGGTTTTTACCTTGCGGTTAGCAGATGGGCCACCACTGCGTGTTTCAGGATCGTAAGTACAATAAACTTCGTCTATTTCGCCTGTATGGTCATTCTTCCGGTATCCTGTGCATTTTATGATGTATGCTCCTTTAAGTCTTACTTCATTTCCGGGGTAGAGCCTGTAATATTTTGGAGGAGGAGTCTCCATAAAATCTTCCCGGTCGATATATAATTCCCTGCAGAATGGAACTTTCCGGGTTCCCATTCCGGGATCTTCAGGGTTATTCTCTACTTCAACTTCCTCAGTGACTCCCCCGGGATAGTTGGTTATAATTACCTTCAGAGGATTCAATACGCCGAAAACTCTTGGTGCATGAAGGTTAAGATCATCTCTGACGGCATGCTCAAGAAGAGATACGTCGTTAATGGCTTCAAATTTTGTATATCCGATCAGGTCAATAAATTTTCTGATGGATTCAGGTGTATATCCCCGGCGTCGCAGACCGCAGAGGGTCGGCATCCTGGGATCGTCCCAACCTGACACATAACCTCCCTGCACAAGTTCCAGAAGCTTCCTTTTGCTCATGACAGTATAGGTAAGATTGAGCCTGTTGAATTCAATTTGCCTTGGTCGATACTCACCTGTCCGGAGTTGGTCAATAAACCAGTCGTAAAGAGGGCGATGTACTTCAAATTCAAGAGTACAGAGAGAATGAGTCACTCCTTCGAAATAGTCGCATTGTCCATGTGCAAAGTCATACATCGGATAGACATTCCATTTTGTTCCGGTACGGTGGTGGGGTGTCTTAAGTATTCTGTAAATAACAGGGTCGCGCATGTGCATGTTGGGAGAAGACATATCTATTTTTGCTCTCAGAACACGGCTGCCTTCTTCAAATTCTCCCCTGTTCATTCTTTCAAAGAGGTCGAGGTTTTCTTCCACTGTTCGGTTGCGGTATGGACTTTCAATGCCCGGGCGTGTAGGGCTACCCCTTTGCTCGGAAATCACCTCCGCTGGCTGGTCGTCGACATAAGCAAGTCCCCTTCTGATAAGATCTTTTGCAAACTCATAAAGCCTGTCAAAATAATCAGAAGCATAATATTCCCTGTCGCCCCAGTCAAATCCAAGCCAGTGTATATCTTCTTTTATAGATTCTACATATTCGACGTCTTCTGCCTCGGGGTTTGTGTCGTCAAACCGCAGATTACAAACTCCACCGTATTTCTCGGCCAAACCGAAGTCGAGACATATAGCTTTTGCATGACCAATATGCAGGTACCCGTTAGGTTCAGGAGGGAAACGCGTCACAATTTTACCCCCGTTTTTGCCCTGCCTGATATCTTCAATTATTATCTGCTCAATAAAATTTATACCCGGACGTGATTCTTTTTTTGAATTGTCAAGTACCTCCTCATTCATCGTAGATGATTTTTTATGAGGTACAAAAATAAAGAAAAATCTGTATCAGATAATTAAACAAAAGTAATTGCCGGTAAGGGTTATCCTCATGTTTTGAGGTAGTCCTTCAGTGCATCTATATATTCTGCAAACTTTTGCCTCCCAAGTGGGGTTATTCTGCAAATTGTCTGAGGATAATTTCCACGGAATTTTTTAATTAATTCAATATAACCTGCATCTTTTAATCGGTTTAACTGTACACTCAGATTTCCTGCAGTTGCACCAGTTTGCTCCTGAATATATGTAAACTCAGCATATTCAACACCAGCAAGTAAAGAGATCACTGCCAGCCTGAGTTGTGAGTGAAGAAGAGGATCAAGCTCTCTGTATTTCATTATTGTTTTCTTTTCTTTTTAACAAGTAACCCGGGATCAGGTATCCTGTCAGCATTGCAACTGAAACTGACAGCGATTCGATGTCAGGTCCGCCAAAATAAGCTGTAAGTGCAAATATCCAGAAAGTTATGGAACCGGCAATAAGAGGCCTGAATCTAATTATTACTCCGGATATTAAGGTTGCCATACCCGCAAGGGAAAGAATGAGTGGCGGAAAGACTTCAGGGTCTTTCGAAGTAACAATGAAGATTACAGTACCCGCAATCAAAAAAGCCAGCCATGTCCACATGTAAACCATGGATGCGTAGGTAAATATTCTTAACCTGCGACCTGACACATACCCGTAAATTAATGATACGAATATGCCCGGAATTACAAGAAACCATACATACCATGGAGTTGCCCAGTTTGTAAATTTGTGCAGAAGATACTCTGAAATACTGCAGACGAACAACAGCCATCCCCAGAACAGGATGTGAAAACTTGCCTGTCTGATGTTACCTTTGGTTCTGTTGATCATTTCAGTGATGATGTGAAGACTCTCTTCACCTGTCATCATTTTTTCCTGATTTTCCATAATAATAACTACATTTATGTGTTAGTTCAAAATGAAAATAAACATATTGCAAATATAAACTAGTTTAAAATATAAACCAAATTTTTTTTAAAAAAAATTTCAGATATTCCAGAACGTTCATAAATCATTTTTTAACAGATTGTGGTTCTTTTTAATTTACTGCCATAAATAAACATTAAGATTATGGGATTGATTCAGATAGAAGGAATGGAATTCTATTCTTTTCATGGGCACTATCTTGAAGAGCAGATAGTAGGGAGCCGGTTTATTGTTGATCTTACAATAGAAACTGACATGAGCCGGGCTGCCCTTACTGATAATCTGGACGATGCAGTTAATTATCAGCGAGCTTATGAGATTGTCAGGGCAGAGATGGAAAAGAAGTCATACTTGCTCGAAAACATTGCAGGCCGGATACTTGATGCTTTATTTGGAGAACTAAAAGGAATTATCAGTGCAACGGTTAAAGTATCAAAGCTCAACCCCCCGGTTGGAGGCAAGACTGCAGCAGTGAGTGTAACGATGTCCAGAAAAAACAATAGTCAGGATATAACAAAGAGATAAAAAGAGTCCGATTTTCCTTAATCTGTTTATCTTTGCGGAAAAATTAACAATATGCATATTGACCTGCTTGAGATTGCAGCTGCATTCATGGTGCTTTTTGCCATAATCGATATTCCCGGGTCGATACCGATAATTCTGGAAATAAAGTCACGTACTGGTGATGTTGAGCCTCTTAAGGCAACCCTTGCAGCTTCAGTAATATTTTTTGCTTTTCTTTTTATTGGAGACCCTCTTCTTGGAATTTTTGGTATAGATGTTTTTTCATTTGCAATTGCAGGTTCGTTCATAATTTTTCTGATAGGTATTGAGATGGTACTGGGAATAGAGTTGTTTAAATACCATTCAAAGGGAGGCGGGTCGATTGTTCCTATAGCATTTCCTCTTATTGCAGGTGCCGGGTCAATTACAACAATACTTTCAATTAAAGCTGAGTATTACATTATAAATATATTCATTGCGCTGGTTTTGAATATGATAATTGTATATCTCGTTTTGAGGCTTACCTCAAAGTTTGAGAAGCTCCTGGGTCCCAGTGGACTTCTGATACTTAAAAAATTCTTCGGTGTGATACTGCTTGCAATTGCTGTAAAGCTTTTTTTAACCAACACTGGAATAACTCTTCCAAATGTCAGGTGAGGTTCATATTTATACCGATGGTGCTGCAAGAGGAAACCCGGGCCCTGGAGGTTATGGAACGATCCTGATTTACGGACCCCACCGCCTTGAATTATCCAGAGGCTACAGGCTTACAACCAATAACCGAATGGAGCTTATGGCCGTAATTGCCGGCCTTGAAGCACTTAAGTGGCCCAATTGCAATGTGGTAGTATACACTGATTCAAAATATGTTGCTGATGCGGTTGAAAAAGGATGGGTCTTTTCATGGGAGTCAAAACAGTTCAGAAAGAAAAAGAATCGTGACCTCTGGTTAAAATTTCTTGAGCTATACAGAAAACATAATGTGAAGATTGTATGGATCAAAGGCCATAATGCCAACCCTGAAAATGAAAAATGCGACAGGCTTGCTGTTGAGGCATCTAAAGGACCCGACCTGCATGAAGATACCGGGTATAATTCTGAAGAAGAAAATATTCTGGAATTCTGATGGAATTTGAATGCTCAGATTATGCTAAATAATAAGTTTAATTCACTTACGTTAAAAAATATATTAACTTTAAAATGTGAATCATACTGGTTTCAGAAAGGTATTTGAATGAAAGGTCTATATATAGAGGCTACAAAACTTACACCTGAAATAAGGCTTTCGCCAGATGAGAATCTTTTTACCATCCATGGTCATTCATCGCCCGAAGATGTAAGGTCGCTTTATTATCCAGTAATTGAGTGGCTTGAAATTTTTATAAATGATATACTTGAAGGAGAGTACACTTACAGCAAGGATAATCCTCTGAAATTTGAATTTTATCTGCCTTATTTCAATTCTTCCTCGGCAAAGTTCATTTACGATATGATTACAGAACTGAAAAAGCTTGGAGAAAAGGGTATTCCTGTAAGGATTGACTGGTTCTATGATATTGATGATCCGGAACAGAAGGAGGCAGGTGAAGAGATGTCAGAACTTGCAGGGATAAGTTTCAATTATTTTGCAATTAAACACGAGGAATGATGCGGGGGCAGAAGGAACTGTATGAATTGCTTGACAGGCTTTCAATACCTTTTGAATATCACGAACATCCTCCTGCAGCAACTATTGAAGAAGCGAAAGCTTTCTGGAAAGATCTGAATTCAGGTAAATGCAAGAACATTTTCTTTCGTAATCACAAGGGCAACCGGCATTATCTGGTGATTCTCGAGCATCTTTGTCAGCTTGATATTCATGATCTTGAAAAGAGGCTCAGACAGGGGAAATTGACTTTTGCATCCGACAGGCGCCTCAGGGAATACCTTGGTGTTGAACCCGGGGCTGTTTCTCCATTCGGTTTAATAAACGATAAAACCCATCATGTACATGTGTTTATAGATGAGAGGCTTGGTGAATATGAGCGACTTGCCTTTCATCCTAATGTAAATGATGCCACCCTGATAATCAGCAGAGATGACCTTATAAGATTCATCACCTACCTCGGGAATACTTATGAATTTATAAAGATGTACGACTGATTTTTACAGGTTTATTTTCCGGCGTTTTTATAAACAGGTTGTTTCCATGGCTCAGGCGGCTCATGTTTGCTCATACATGCCCACCGTATTCCTCTTTTCTGTATTTCAAGAGCCTGTGGAACATTGAAATCGGCTGCCACATGTCCCAGAGATGAATAGAAGACCCTGCCGTTGCCATACATTTTTTTCCATGTAACAGGTACAACTGTTCCTCCAATCCATGAAGCATATTTGTCGGTGAATGTTGTTGTAGCCAGTACTTTCACATTAGGATCGACATGCACATAATATTGTTCTGAATGCATGTCAAAGTCGGTGAGTCCGGCGGTTACGGGGTCTTTTTTGTCGATGATATTAACCCTGTAATCAATTACACCACCAGGGTGTGCCACCCATTGTCCGCCCACCATAAACTGGTATTCGGTATTATTACGGAATGAATCGCCAAGTCCACCGTGCCAGCCTGCTATACCCACCCCGCTTTTGACAGCATCTAGCAATGCTTTTTCCTGTGCTGAGGTTATCTGCCCCATGGTCCATACCTGCACTATCAGATCAAGTTCTTTCAAATTCATGTTTACATATGCATCAAGTGTATCGGAAACAGTCACTTTAGCCCCTTCCGATTCCATCCATGGAACAAATATATCCCTGCATTTGTCGGGCTCGTGCCCCATCCATCCTCCCCAGACGAAAAGTACTTTTTTACCCTGAAGGGGTGAAGGTGAACCAGTTTTCTGTTGTACTCCGTAAAATTCCGGTGCTATTAAAGCAGCCGCAGCCAGAACGGCACTTCTTTTTATAAAAAGTCGTCTTGTTGTCATATGATTTTACATTTCAAGCTAAGATAACAAATTAATAATATTTTATCCACATTTTCTTTTGATAGAACTTAAATCAAAATAATGGGCAATAAATCAGTTAATTATATTTAGAATCATTCCAAATTGAAAATTTTTTGCAACAGCAAACACTTATGAACGTCTTTAAATTGAAAAAATTGAAAAAAATGAAAAGAGTTATTTTATCAGGATTTTTTATTTATCTGTCAGTTAGTTTTTTAATAGGGCAAAATGAAACAGCAGATATTAAGAAGCAATACAATGCAGTTTATATAACAACTGCTCCGGTAATTGACGGAAAGCTGAACGAAGATGTCTGGGGCCAGGGGAACTGGAATGATGATTTCATTCAGTTTGAGCCTTTAAACGGACGCCCTGCCACCCAGAAGACAGAGTTCAAAATACTTTTCGACGAGGATAATCTATATATCGGAATAAAAGCATTTGACACCAGTCCTGATAGTATCGTAACCCGTCTGACGCGAAGGGATCAGGCTGATGGAGACCTTGTAGGTGTTATTATTGACAGTTATCATGATCTTCGCACAGGATTTCTTTTCGGAGTAAGCGCGTCGGGTGTAAAGTTTGACCAGATTTTTACCAATGATGGACAGAATCAGGATTCATCGTGGGATCCAAACTGGTGGGTTAAGACATCAGTAAATGATGAAGGATGGGTAGCCGAAATGAAAATACCCTTCAGCCAGTTGCGTTTCGAAAAGAATTCAGGTGATGTATGGGGCCTTCAGGTTGCCCGAATATATTACAGAAAGAATGAAACAGATTTCTGGCAACATATTCCTAGAGAAGCACCCGGAATGATACATTTATTGGGAGAGATGACCGGACTTGAGAAAATCAAACCGAGAAAAATCTTTGATGTGACCCCTTATGCAGTTGCCAAAGCAGAGACTTTTAAAGCTGAACCTGAAAATCCATTTCTGAAGAGCGGAAAAAGATTTGGATTTAATGGTGGAATAGATGCCAAAATAGGTGTTACAAACAACCTGACAATGGATCTGACCATTAATCCGGATTTCGGACAGGTTGAAGCCGACCCCTCTGAGGTTAACCTGACGGCTTATGAAACATTCTTCCGTGAGAAAAGGCCTTTCTTTATAGAAGGAAATAATATTACAAATTTTGGACTGGGACTTGGAGATGGTGATATTGGTAATGATAATCTTTTCTATTCTAGACGTATAGGAAGAAGGCCACAGGGATTTCCATCCCTGAATGAAGGGTGGCATGCTGATATCCCAACTGCTACAACAATACTTGGTGCTGCAAAATTAACCGGTAAAACACAAAAGGGTCTTTCTGTAGGATTCATTGAAGCAGTGACAGCTGAAGAAAAAGCAGAAATTGACACTGTGGGTGGAAAGAAATATGAAACTGTGGAACCACTTACTAATTATTTTGTTGGCAGAGTTCAGAAGGATTATAATGAAGGAAACACTATTATAGGAGGTATTTTTACAAGTACCAACAGGCGTCTCGACGATAATCTTGCATCTTTTATGCACAGGGAAGCTTATACTGGAGGTGTTGATTTTACCCAGTACTTTAAAAAGAAGAGCTGGATGTACAATATTAATACTGCATTCAGTTACGTGGCAGGCACAAAAGAGGCTATTGAACTCACACAAAGGTCATCCGCAAGATATTATCAGAGACCCGACAATGATTATGTGAACTTTGATCCGGACCGGACCTCCCTTTTTGGCTCAGGTGGGAGAATGCAGATTGGTAAAATGGATGGACATCTGAACCTGATGGGTGCTGTAATCTGGAAGACACCAGGCTTTGAAACTAACGACCTGGGTTACATCCGTGAAGCTGACCAGATTCTCTCAGTGCTATGGGCTGGATACAGTCAGTGGGAACCAAAAGGTATTTACAGGAATTACAGATTCGGTGGTGATTTTTATTTCGTGAACAATTTTGGTGGCGACTGGCTGGGAAAAGGTTTTGAATGGTTTGCCAATATGAACTTCAAGAATTACTGGTTTGCCTGGACAGGAGGCAATATAAACACTACCCAGCTTTCAACAGGTATGCTTCGCGGAGGTCCAATGATAAAACTACCTGGCAACATTAATATGAGACTTGGCTTTTCAACTGACAACAGGAAGAAACTTGTTCTGCAGGTATCTGCCAACAATTCAACAGGGCTGGAAGGGAATTCATCAAGCTGGTATACCATGGCTGATATATCGTTTAAACCTACCAATTACCTGAGAGTCTCATTCAACCCCTCATATAACCCTTCATTTACTGAATTACAATACGTTACAAAAAAATCTTTCGGAAATGACACAAGATATCTTTTTGCAAGGATTGACAGGAAAACACTCAGCGCATCGTTAAGAGTGGATTTTAACCTCACACCTGAACTTACGCTTCAGTACTGGGGTCAGCCATTTATTGCCACAGGAAAATACTCCGAATTCAAATACATTACCAATCCAATGGCTGATGAATATAAAGACCGTTTCCATGTCTATACACCAGCTCAAATAAGTTTGAATTCAGGCAGTTACGATATTGATGAAAACTCCGACGGAACAACTGATTATAATTTCGGAAAACCCGATTTTAATGTTCAGGAGTTCCTTTCGAACCTTGTTATTAGATGGGAATATAATCCGGGTTCGACAATTTATCTGGTGTGGAGCCAGACTCGCAGTTGTTTCAATGATTCAGGCCAGATGGATGTTTTTAACGACCTGGGCGACCTTTTCAATTGCAAAGACAATAAACCTCATAATGTCTTTCTTGTTAAGTTCAGTTACAGATTTGGTTTAAGGTAAAAAGAATTATGCCCAGGAAGGCATAATTGGCTGAAAAACAGTTATCTTATTGTGAAGCAAACCAGGTAATTTGGCGAACAATCAGTGAAGGATCTGAACCTTTAGGGGCAGGTCCTTCTGATTTTATTTATTTAAAAGTCGAGACATCTCGTTAAACATATCCCTGAAACAGTTTGCTGCAGTGTTTTCAGAAGCTTCAGTAGATTTACCGTAATAGCTGTCGAGAAACTGTTTCACTCCCGACCATACCGTCTGGACCACACCTTTAAAATGTTCTTTCATTTCAGGAGTTGATGAATTTCTGAAAAGAATGATATTGTTTATCTGGGCAACCCCTACTTCTGGTTTTCTCCACGGACATGAAACCACATCGAAACCTTTCATGGCAAAATATACTGCTGTGGGTAAGGGGCTTTCATAATGCCAGTCGCATATTACAACATCTTTCGGAATCATGTCTATTGCTCTGTGGGTATTGTTAAAGCTTGCTTCCCATTCGCCTATTCCTGTTGTTTTGCCGTCAATCAATCTGTCGCCCCATATCCAGAGCCTTCTCCCTTTCTGTGCCAGGTGATTTCGTATCAGAGTCACTTCCCCTGCAAATAATTCAGCTTTATCTCTTCCTCCGCAGCGGGGACACTGGTCTTCCCCTATGTAAAAAACTTCATCCATACCTGCATGAAATGCTCCAGCTTCAAAAACATCACAGATTTCGTCAACAAGTTCGAATACTATCTTATGTACTTCAGGATGAAGGGGACAATAGCTTTTACAGTAAAGTCTGTCGGGGTTTGGCCATGAATATTTTTCGGGCATCTTCACCCATGGGGTTTCATCAAACTGTGGGTAGACCCTTAAAAGGTTCCCTGTGCGGTTTGCCCACGACTGGTGGCCCAGAAGGTTGATCTGTGGAATAATTGTTATCTTATTGTCTCTGCAAACCTCAACCAGTTTTTTGACATCTCTTTTTGAGAGAGCTATTGAATCTCTGAGTTCGGGATGGCTTTTATATTCATAATTGTAATCCACTCTCAGAATCAGGGTATTGACTTTTCTGGGAACAAGTTCTTCTTTAATAAAAGTTATAAAATCATCCAGTTCTGCTTTTCTCGGTGCTGCTATGCAAAAGCCTCTTACAGGGACCAGAGTGTCAAGTGCTTCCTGTGAATATGAATAGATTGCTGGTATGCAGAATGTAAGGAGAATTGTAAAGACTTGCCTCATCGAAAGGAAGTTTTGACAACGATGCCAGGTCATAGTAGAGGTTTTATTGTGATTTTGTTGTGAATTTTTCAACGTTCTGGGAGTAATACTGTGCAGTATTTATGATTACGTAGGCTTTGAAATAATAAAGCGTTGAAGGTTCCAGATCTTTGAATTCAATTGCGAATACACCTGTATCAGGTGCACTTTTTATGCAGTTCGTGTCGGATGGAGAAAAGAGCGGACTCTTTGACAGCTCTATGCCGTATTCTATGATTTTAGCATTACCAAGATAGGTAATCCTCCCTCTAAGAATAGCTGAGGTTGCCGTAATCTCATCAGGATTAGCCTTAAGAGTTGTAAGCCTTGGCATAATTGTTTGTTCATCGGAGCACGAATTCACTGTGAATATAACAGATGCAACCAGAACAATTACAGTTATTAAACTGTTATTTTTAGATTGTATCAGAAGTTTCCTGACGAAATTAGTAACATAATGTTTCATAGCAATTTTTTTGGCTGATTACAAATATACATTTTCAGTTTTTTATGTACAAAATCTTCAAATGAAAGGTGCTACATCAGTTAATCAATTAATGGTTATAACCCTTTATTATTATATTTGAGTCGTTTGAATTTTCTTTATGGTTATGTGGAGAAGAGTAAAAGTGCTGGCAGAGAGAATAATAAAAAATGCCTTCAGGGAATCTGAATTGGGTAAAATATTATACATAATCCTTCCCTTCAAATTTTATGCGCTTTCATTCTGGGTTCCTCCCCTGATAGGTATAATTGTAGTAAGCACTAAAGCAAGAAGATTAAGTGATAAGGCACTTACCGGCCTGATTGCACATGAATTGTGCCACCAGGAAAGATACCGGAAAATGGGTGTTTTAAGATATTATTGTTTTGTGCTGAAATATACATTTTCTCAGAAGGCAAGGATTGAAGAAGAACATGAGGTTGACAGAATGACTGTTAGAAAGAGATTTGCTGCAGAGTTGCATGAGCTTACTCTTATAACACATGCCAGCAAAAGCCATAAAAAGATAATCAGTAATTATCTTACTCCTGATGAAATCGTCCAATATGCACAGAAAGAGGGATTATGGAACAGTAACGGTAATGAAACAGCAGGAAGCAAAAACCAGGATAGTTTTAAATAAAAATAATTTTTATATACTTTTACTTTTCATGTATTATTAAGGGTTTAACATTTAATGTCCAAAAAATATTTTTTCAGTGCTCTTTCTGTCCCGGTTTATGGACTCTTGTATCTTTTCACAATTCTGATGATATTGCTTGGTCTTCCCTTTATGTTTTCCAGGAAGGAGCTCATTGTAAGGGCTATGATGAGGTTCTGGGCCAAAGGCATTTTCATATTGATGGGTAGAAAAATAAGTGTTATCCGGTAAGAAAATCAGGAGTATAGGCGGCATTATATTCTTGTGTCCAACCATTCGAGTCTTTTTGATATTATAGCCATAATATCGTTGTTTCCGGATCTGGTATGGTTTGGTCATGAAAGGCTGATGAAAATACCTCTATTCAGAAGGGTGTTGATACTTACCGGTTATGTTCCGATGAGGAAAGCCACATACCGGAATACCAGGGAAATGATGGAACTTTTGAAGAAGAGAGCAGAAAGTCACAACATTGCTATTTTTCCTGAAGGCACAAGGACCCTTAATGGTAAGATGAATGATTTTTACAGGGGCTTTGTCATTCTTCTCCGTTCCACTGAAACGGATGTCCTTCCCGTTACTCTAAAAGGATTTTACAGGCTGAAGCCCAAAAACAGAACTTATATAGATTTCAGCTCAACTTTGAGTATAACCATACACAGACTTATACCACGGGAAGAACTTATAAAACTGAGCGACAGTGAAATAATACTGGTTGTCAGGTCAGTAATTGAAAAATCTTTGACCGAAGACAACGGGGTTTATAATGGAAGCAGGGTATTTATAAAAAATAAATCAGCAGTTTATAATGTATAAAGAAAAGTGGGTATTCATAATTAATCCTGTGGCGGGCAAAGGTTTTGCTGCCAGTATGAATGAGACAATTAAAAGAGAGGCTTTGAAGAGAGGTATAAATCCGGAATTTGTATTTACTCAGAGAAAGGGGCATGCCATACTTCTTTCGGAAAGATTCGTTTCGGAAGGTTATAAATATATAATAGGTGTTGGAGGTGACGGAACATTCAATGAAGTGGCAACGCCTCTGGTTGGCAATAATAGCGTAGTAACAGGTCTGGTTGCTGCAGGAACCGGAAATGATTTCATTCAGATATTAGGTTTCCCCGACAGGTTTGGTGACAGCGAGTGGGATGCCCTTTTCAGTGCACATACTGTGGCGATGGACGCCGGGAAATGTAATAACCGACTCTTTTTTAACGGAATGGGGCTCGGGTTTGATGCAAAGGTGGCTTCGGAAAACTATACACCGGAAGGAGAAGTTAAGCCAGGCAGTAAAAAGAAATATATCTGGCATATCTTGAAGACGATATTGTTTTATAAAGAGCGCAGGATGATAGTTTATAATGATGGAAACATGTCTGAAACAGATTGTTTCATCAATACGGTTTCAAATGGACGAAGGTATGCAGGTGGATTTTATCTTACTCCTGAAGCTATAGCAAATGACGGTTTGCTGGATATCTGCAGTGTCAGTAAAATCGGACTTTATCAGCGTCTGAGAATTCTTACAATGGTTCCCTCAGGCAGGCACATTCATGACAGAAGGGTTCATTACTACAAAACTACAGGTCTTTTGATTGAGTTCAGCGAAAGGGTGCCTTACCACTTAGACGGGGAACTCTATTTTGATGAAAAATTCGAGATTAGAGTAATTCCTCAGGCACTCAATGTAATTTATAACCCTGCCGGGAGACATTATTTTAATATACCCTGAAATTGTACAGTTCAATTTATATAATGATTATTTAAAAGCTTAATTTTGTGAATACGAACTAAAACTTAGAACTATGAAAAAAAGATTTATTTTCAGGACTTTGTTAACATTATTTGTAATATTTTTATCAATTCCTCTTTTTTCACAGAAGGTAAATACGCTTACTGCAAAGGAAAAGAAGGAAGGATGGGTCCTGCTTTTCAACGGTAAGGATTTTACAGGCTGGAGGCAGTATAATGGCACCGGCATGCCGTCAAACTGGACCATCGAAGACAATGCTATGAAGGTTTTTACTGCTGAAGGAAAGAAACCTGGGCAGGGTGCCGGAGGTGATATTATTTATGCAGCTAAGAAATTCAGGAATTTTGAATTGTCACTCGACTGGAAAACTGAGAAAATGGGTAATTCGGGTATTTTTTATTATGTGAGGGAAGTGCCAGGACAGGCAATATATTCGGCTGCTCCAGAGGTACAGATCCTGGATAATGACAATGCAACTGACAACAAAATTGCAAGCCATCTGGCAGGTTCACTGTACGACATGCTACCTGCCGATCCAAAGACATGCAAACCGGCCGGAGAATGGAATAATATTGTTATCAGGGTTAAAGACGGTAAGGTAACGCATGTCCAGAACGGTGTCAAGGTTGTTGAGTATGAACTGTGGACTCCCAAATGGGATGAAATGGTACAGAACAGCAAGTTCAAAAATTTCCCGGGGTTTCTCGAAGGCATTTCAAAAGAAGGGTATATCGGCCTTCAGGATCATGGATATACAATCTGGTTCAGGAATATTAAGATTAGAGAACTTTGAGATTGTAAGAATTAGGAATAGTTAGTTATTTAATTATCAATCCCCGGATAAGTCCCGGGGATTTTTTATACATATTATTTCACGGCAATATATTGTCAGATAAAATCATTTTTAATTATCTCGATTACGGAACATCGCCGGTAAAGATCTGAAGCAAGTCTGAAAATTATTTACATTTGCTGGTGAAATGATTACTGAAAACGTATTATTTGCACTTGGTTTGACTCTTTTTGCAGGACTTGCAACAACAGCAGGCAGTCTGATGGCATTCTTTTCAAGGAAGTTCAAGCCGTCATTTTTATGTGCATCACTGGGTTTTTCTGCCGGGGTAATGATATACGTAGCTTTTGTGGAAATTTTTGTGAAAGCGAATGAGTCACTTGGTAATCTTCACGGAGAAAAGACGGGCTATTGGTTTACTGTTCTTGCTTTTTTTGCAGGCATTGCATTGATAGCTGTTGTTGACCGACTCGTTCCGTCATTTGAGAATCCTCATGAGATGAAAGATGTAGCTGGAAGTGGTTCTATAAAAGTGGACAACTCAGCCCGGCTTCACCGGCTTGGACTCTTTTCCGCTCTTGCCATAGGAATTCACAACTTCCCTGAAGGTATGGCTACGTTTATGGGAGCACTTCACGACCCTGCAATAGGGATTAGTATTGCAGCCGCTGTTGCAATTCATAATATTCCAGAGGGTATAGCTGTTTCTGTGCCCGTATACTATTCGACCGGAAGCAGGAAGAAAGCTTTCTGGCTCTCTTTTCTTTCAGGTTTTGCCGAACCGGTAGGGGCTGTTGCCGGATACTTTATACTTAGACTATTCTTTGATCCGGCAGGCTCAGTCTTCGGACTTGTCTTTTCAGCTGTTGCAGGTATAATGGTTTATATATCTCTCGATGAATTGCTTCCTGCAGCGGAAGAGTACGGGCGGCATCATGTAGCAATAGGAGGAGTAATGGCTGGAATGCTGGTAATGGCTTTGAGCCTTTTACTTCTTAAATAGCTATTAATATTTTTGATGATTTTGCTGAGGTCGGTGGCGGATTACCTGAGGGTGATCCGGTTTGGGGTGACTAATCAGCAAAATCCCATGCCGCTTTCAGCGGTCAGGTCTTTTTTCCTTACACTCCTCCGCTTCGTAAGCGAGCTTCGTCCTGTAAGAAAAAAATCCCTGGCACTTCGTGCCATGGGATTTTGCTGAGGTCGGTGGCGGATTACCTGAGGGTGATCCGGTTTGGGGTGACTAATCAGCAAAATCCCATGCCGCTTTCAGCGGTCAGGTCTTTTTTCCTTACACTCCTCCGCTTCGCAAGCGAGCTTCGTCCTGTAAGAAAAAAATCCCTGGCACTTCGTGCCATGGGATTTTGCTGAGGTCGGTGGCGGATTCGAACCGCCGTAAACGGTTTTGCAGACCGACGCCTAGCCACTCGGCCAACCGACCGTTTTAGACTGCAAATTTAATAAAATATTCGATTAACCTTAAAAATAAAGGGGATTAATTACTTAATCCCCTATGCAGCAGTTAATTATATTAAAGTATCTTATTGTACTATAGTCATTTCATCCACCAGGTGTTTTGCACCTGCATATATATCCATTACCCACAAAACATACCTTATATCAACGGCAATGGTTCTCTGAAGCTCCGGCTCATATGCTACATCGCCGCTCATTGCCTCCCAGTTTCCGTCAAATGCAAGCCCTATAAGTTCACCATTGGCATTGATAACCGGACTGCCGCTATTGCCTCCTGTGATATCGTTGTTGGTTGTGAAGCAAATAGGCATATATCCTTTCGGCGAAGCATACCTGCCAAATTCTTTTCGGTTGTAAAGGTCTATCAGCCGCTGGGGAACATCAAACTCGTAATCGCCCGGTTTGTATTTCTCCATCACTCCTCCAAGGGTTGTATAATACTTGTATAGGACCCCGTCGCGTGGTTCATAATCCAGTATCTGGCCATAGGTAAGACGCATGGTGGAATTTGCATCAGGATAAAAAGTCTTTTCAGGATACATCTCCATCAGGGCAGCCATCCATAACCTGCGTCCTTTTGCCAGATCGTTATCAAATTGGCTAAGACTGTTGTTGACTTCATTGCTAACCTTTGCAATGGATTGGGATGTAAGATAAACAGGGTCGTTTTCAAGTATCTTAACTGATGGCTTTTCAAGAAATGCAAGAAGTTTTGATTCTTCCGAAAAAACTGACCTTTCAAACATATCATCTACAAACCTGTCGATATTCCCTTTGAATTTTTTATCAACAACGTTTGTATAAAAATCGGGATGAAATTTTTCAGGTACATCCTCACGGTAAAGTTTCATCATTGCTTTAACCGACTTTTTATCGGTAGGAGGATTGTAATCCTTATAGAAAGCTTCTGTAATGTTGTTTTTAATATTTTTTGAGAGGTCTTCAAGACGTTTCTGGTCGCCTGATTTTAGGGCTGACAGCAGTGTTGTAGCTATCTGGTTCATTGTCAGTATTTCACAGCCCTGACGAAAACATTCGCTTATGTACTGCTGTGCGTGAGCGTATTCTGCCCTTTTTTCAACAGCGTTTTTTATCAGGGTTAGAGCTTCTCCGTATTTTGCTTTTCTTTCGGGATTTTCATTTACCCATCTGTTGAACTGTTCTTCAATCTCCTGTTTTTTTGCCTTTACATTGAGTTTTTCCAGCCCGGCTTTCTGCCCTATGGAATATTTCCAGTAATTTGACGACCCTGAATATTTGGATGCATACTGAATGTTTACTTTCGGGTCAGCCTGCATGTCGGCCATAAGTATATCCTGTCGGATGCCCCTTATTTTTATTCTGTTCGGATGCGTTATTTTCAGGAGCTCATCTACTTCGTAAGATGTATAATATCTGAGAGTTCTTCCCGGGTATCCAAGTATCATGGCAAAGTCACCTTTATTAAGGTCTTTTATTGATACAGGCAGGTAATGTCTTGGTTTAAGAGGGACGTTATCTTTTGAATAAGGAGCAGGGCGGCCATCGGGAGCAGTATATACCCTGAAAACACTGAAATCGCCGGTATGCCGTGGCCATTCCCAGTTGTCGGTGTCAAATCCGAATTTACCTATTGCCGAGGGTGGTGCGCCAACCAAACGTACGTCATTGAATCTTTCATAAACAAACAGGTAGAACTGATTGCCGTTGTAAAACGAAGCAACTGTTGCATTGTACCATGTTCCCTCGGTTGCTTTCCTCTGTATAGCCATTCGTGCCTCGTTTATTGCCGTGTTTCTCTCATTCTCGGTCATAGTCTCTTTAACAGCAGCAAGTACCTGGTCGGTAACATCTTCTATTCTTATAAGGAAAGTGACTGAAAGTCCGGGGTTGGGAAGTTCTTCTTCGCGGGTCATAGCCCAGAAACCATCCTTGAGGTAATCATGTTCGAGTGAGCTGTGTGCCTGTATCTGCCCGTAGCCACAGTGGTGGTTTGTAAGCAATAGACCATTGGGAGAAACGATTTCTCCGGTACAGCCACCACCAAATATTACAATGGCATCTTTCAGACTTGATTTGTTTACACTGTAGATATCTTCTGCACTGAGTTTTAAGCCCAGTTCAGTCATTTTACCTATGTTAAGCTTTTCAATCAGCGGCAGAAGCCACATTCCTTCATCAGGTAGAGCTTTTAACCCTGCTCCCGTGAAAAAGATAATAAGGATGATTGCTAATTTTTTCATGATTTTAAATGATTTATTTCAGAATAGGGAGTAAAAATAAATCTTTAAGTTCATAAAAACCATCTCAAAAGTCAATTTTTAATTGTCTTTCAAACAAATTGAATGATTTTCTGTGATATGGGGATATACCATATTTTAAAATAGCATTACGGTGATAAGAAGTTGCATAGCCTTTGTTACGGTTCCAACCGTAAACCGGAAATTCTTCATGTATTTTCATCATGTACTCATCACGGAACACCTTTGCGAGTATTGAGGCTGAGGCTATTGACATGAAAAGAGAGTCGCCATGCACCACAGTTTCATGTTTAATATTCCTGTAAGGATAAAAAACGTTGCCATCGACAAGGATAAACTCAGGTTTCTGACTGAGTCCATCAAGTGCCAGATGCATAGCTTTTATTGCAGCTCGCATGATATTTGTCCGGTCAATCTCGTTGTTATCTACAAAAGCAACATTCCAGGCAAGTGCAACGGAGGTTATCTCATCCTTCAGAAGAGCCCTGGTTTTTGAAGAGAGTTTTTTTGAGTCGTTGATAAGAGGGTTTCTGTATTTTTTAGGTAGGATAACCGCTGCTGCCACAACAGGACCCGCCAGGCAACCCCTTCCGGCTTCATCACATCCTGCCTCCTGAAGGTTACGGTAGAGATAAGGTTTCAGCATTGCTGATAATATTTATTTTAAAAATACTTTTTCGATTGCATTTCTGACGCAATCTGCAGTATTGTCCCAGGTGAATTTTTGTGACCTTGTCTGACCGGCAACTGATAATGATTCTCTGAGCCCTGGTTCTGAGGTTATTCTGATCATTGCATTGCATATTTCTTCAGGGTCAGCAGGGTTTGCATATAACGCTGCATCTCCGCCTATTTCAGGGAGGGATGTGACAGGTGAGAGTATAACGGGAGTTCCGCATCGCATTGCCTCGGCGGCTGGTATTCCGAACCCTTCGAACCATGGTGTGAAAACCAGTGCTTCAGCAGCGCAATACAGCATTCTAAGATCCTGATGTGCTATCAAACCTGGAAGGATAATGTCACTACGCCATGGAGAAGAACGGATCAACCTGTCGGTCTTCCGATTTAAAAAGAGACGGCCACCTGCCAGAACAAGTCTGTGAGGGAGGCGGGTCTTCTGTTTGAAAAGATGCCAGGCAGTTATTATTGCAGGAATATTTTTCCGCGGGGAAAAATTTCCCACGAAAAGAAAATATGGAATTCCACTGCTAAGAACTGTTCTGTAATTATCTTTTTCTTCATCACCTGCCGGAAAGAAATATTCCGATACGCCATTCCAGGCAATGTCTATTTTACCGGGATCTATATTCAGATATGAAGATATATCCTGCCGGCAAAATTCTGACACAGTAACAATACGGGCTGCATGATTGGCAAACTTTCTGGTGAAATATCTCCAGTAAAGGCTTGTAAGTAAGGGTAAATCCTGTGGTCTGTGGTAAAAACTGATATCGTGTAAAACGCACACCTGGGGGATACGACACCTCAGTGAAATAACTCCATCGGGCGAAAGAAAGATATCTGGCTTAATTGTCTCAAAAAGTCCGGGTAATTTTTTTTCATGCCATATATAACATGATAATGGACCTGTTGTTTCCGGTTCAAGCATAACACCCCTGCAGTTTGAGCCAAATAGCAGGGAATCGCTGTAGTTTCTGTCGAAAACCAGTATAAACTCATCCGATGGATTCTTTTGTACAATTCGCCTGGTAACTTCATAAGTAAATCGTGCAACACCACCGTCGGGTTTTTCCTTAAGATACCGTGCACTTATAGCAATCTTCATTTTTATCCAGAGATAATAGGAAGAGGCTTTAAAGAAAATAAAAAATACCCTACCAGATGCATTTTGCTTGAAAGTTAACCTGAATATGGGCATTATTATGTGTTTTTAACAAAAATTATCAATATTGTTGATAATTTGTTAAAAAATATTTTATTTTGGGGAAATTCTGGATTTTAATAATGAAGGGAAAGGGGATTATTTCAGCAGTTGCACTGATACTATTTTCTTTTTCTGTAAACGGACAGCAGCTATCTCATCAGGTGCTGGTTCCGGGGGCAGGAATAGTCGTGTCAGGAGGATTAAGTTATTCTCAGACCATTGGTGAAACAGCCGTTGAGATAATAGGAGATTTTGAACATGTTCTTACTCAGGGATTTCAACAACCACGGTTAAAGGTAACAGTGGGTGAAGCTCCTCATGGAAATGGTGTAAAAGTTTATCCTAATCCTGCAACTGATTATGTAAATGTCGAATTCTTTGGTGAGACTTCACGTGCCTATAGCGTTACAATAATCAATATAAACGGACAGAAGATTTTTGCCGACGAAATTGATTTCAATGGCTCTCACTGGTATGTGAGAGAAATACCCCTGAGGAATATGGCAAGGGGTTTTTATTTTATAAGGATAGTAAGCAAGGATGAATTAATTAACAGGTCGTTCAAAATTGAAAAAATGTAATCTCAGAATATATGGAAACCAGAAAATTTAAATGGTTGTTTTTTCTTGTAATTCTGTCGGGTTCTGTTGCAATATCCCAGGAAGTTCCCCTTGGTATTCATTATCAGGCAGTTGCACGCGACAGTTATGGAAAGGAATTGTATAACAGGGATATAGATGTAAAGTTTTCCATATATTCAGGTAATCCTCTTGGTACGCTTGAGTACCAGGAGCTTCATTCGAAAGTGAGGACATCAAGGTTTGGAGTCTTTTCTCTGGTGATAGGTCAGGGGATTAACACCGGAGGAAGGGTTTCGCGTCTTGGTGATATTGAGTGGGAGAAAGCAAATCATTATTTAAAGGTTGAGGTTAAGTTCGAGAATGATTTTATGGATATGGGCACTATCCAGTTTCTGGCCGTGCCATATGCTCTTTATGCCAGGAAGTCACTTGAGCCCGGTCCGCAGGGACCAAAGGGCGACCCGGGCCCGCAGGGGCCAAAAGGTGATCCCGGCCCGCCAGGACCAAAAGGCGACCCCGGCGACCCTGCAACTGACGACCAGGTACTCTCATTTGACGGTACAAATCTTTCAATAAGCGGAGGCAATACAGTAAACCTTTCATCTCTTATTACTCCGCATCAACTCACAATTATAGGAGATACATTGTCAATTTCAGGAGGAAATAAAGTGCTGCTACCCAATCATATACAGGATCTTGTGCTCAATGCAGAAAATGTTCTTAAGATAACAGGAAATGTGAATGCCACACCGATAAACCTTTCAAAATATCTTGACAATACCGATAACCAGAAACTGAGTTTTAATCCACTAACAGGTAAACTATCCATAACAGGTTCTGCAGAAGAGGTCGACCTTTCATCACTGAAAAACGATGCTGATGCCGATCCCACAAATGAATTGCAGGACCTTGTGCTGAACAATGATGAACTTACAATTAC
>JAKPDL010000231.1 GCA_029552825.1 Bacteroidota bacterium | reverse complement strand
CTGATGCAGGGTTTTGCGGTGTTAACACGAAACAGATGGGCTCCTGTATTGTTGACATCACTGTTTTTTGCGCTGATGCATATAGCTAACCCGGAGATAAAAGAATTCGGTGTTCTTACAATGATGCCACAATATTTTTTGTTCGGACTAATTTTTGGAATAACTACGGTTATTGATGATGGTATTGAAATTGCACTGGGAGCCCATGCTGCGAACAATATTTTTTTGAGTGTGATGTTAACACATAAATCTTCAACATTACAAACGCCAGCTCTTTTTGAACAAACAACCATTTATCCGTGGGATGAATTTGTAGGGCTGCTTATCTCATCAATAATTTTTCTGGCTATTCTTAAATATATTTTTCGATGGAAAAATTTGAAAATAATGTTCAGTAAACTAGATAGAACGGAGAAAATTCAAATGCAGGAGTTTTCGCAATGATTAAATGTCTTTAAAACTGAAACATCTTTCTCCGGCAGCTGGCTTTCAGTCAGAGTTGATATATTGATGTATTTTCGTTGGATCTGAAATCTCCCCATTTATGTTTGATATCGAGGATAATTGATTTTATTTCATCAGCATCGGTTGATGTGAGTAATTTCAAGCGGGTTTCTTTGAAGTGGGGTATTCCTTTGAAATAATTCGAAAGATGTCGTCGCATTTCGTAAATTGCCGTTAATCCTTCCTTATATTTCAATGATAGGTCGAAATGTTTCAGGGCTATGTCGGCTTTTTCGGCCACAGTTGGTTCAGGCAGAAGTTCACCTGTATTGAGATAGTGTCGTATTTCTCTGAAAATCCAGGGCCGGCCCACAGATGCTCTGCCTATCATTATTCCATCAACACCATATTTGTTGAACATTTCCTTTGCTTTCAGAGGGCCATTTATATCGCCATTACCTATCACAGGTATTTTAATTCTGGGATTGTTTTTCACTTCTCCTATAAGAGTCCAGTCAGCCTCTCCTTTATAAAGCTGAGACCGGGTTCTGCCATGAATGGTAATTGCACTTATTCCTGCATCCTGTAGCTTTTCAGCCACTTCCATAATGTTTTTATTGTTTTCATCCCAGCCAAGCCGTGTTTTGGCAGTGACTGGCAACTTTACCGCTTTGACTATTGCAGATGTCATTTCAACCATCAGGGGCACATTACGCAGCATACCGGCTCCGGCCCCGCGGTTGGCAATTTTTTTTACAGGGCAACCAAAATTCAGATCTATCAGATCAGGATTTGATTGCTCTGCCATAAGTGCTGCCTGTACCATTACGTCAACGATATGACCGTAAAGTTGAATACCTATGGGTCTCTCTTCATCAAGAAGAGTGAGCTTCTTGACGCTCTTGCTGCCATTTCTTATCAATCCGTCGGAAGAAACAAATTCAGTATACATAAAGTCTGCTCCAAAGCTTTTACAAAGCAGCCTGAAAGATGTATCTGTCACATCTTCCATTGGAGCAAGAAACAATGGACGATCCCCCAGGTTTATGTTCCCAATTTTCAAAATAGCTGATTTTAAAAAAGTTATTTCTTTATTTTTGTGCAAATTTAATTAAAATGCGCATGAATCTTTTTTCTCAGGTTGCTCAAGACAGATCGCCCCTGAACATGCTGTTAATTCTGGTGTTATTAATCCTGGTTGCCGGTACCATTGTTTTCAGTCTGTTTCTTCTTGCAGGTTCAGTAATGTTCAATATTGGGATAAGTTATTTTATGGATTTATCGGAAAATTTACCTGTTTCATATGCAGGTGTTATCAGATTTATACAGGTTGCCCAGCAGCTCTCATTTTTTCTGCTTCCTGCGATTCTGTTTCTTTTAATTTATTTTAAAAAAGATTCAGGCTTAGATCTTTTCACCGGGAATGTCAAAACAACAGAGATATTAATGGTTTTCATACTGGCTTTTATGGCAACGTATGTTACAGCATGGACCGGCAACATTAATTCGAAACTTGTTTTACCACAAGCACTTTCAGGAATTGAGGAGTGGATGAAAGAAAAAGAATCAAAAGCTGCTGAAATAACGAATTTTCTTATTAAAACACCTGATGCATATACTTATATTCTTAATCTTATTATTATGGCAATTATTCCGGCGGTAAGTGAAGAGTTGATATTCAGAGGGGTTATTCAGCAGGTTTTCAGAAAGTTGATTCGTTCAGGGCATCTGGCTGTATGGATTACAGCGTTAATATTCAGCGCTATACATTTACAATTTTACGGTTTTTTACCAAGACTTATTCTGGGCTTGATTTTCGGATATATTTTTATTTGGACAGGGAATATCCTTATGCCTATAGCTGCTCATTTTTTCAATAATGCAATTGCTATTACTTTTTCTTTTATTTTCGGATGGGATAGTATTACTGATGTATTTTCCGAAAAGGGTGTCATGAAAATGACAGAAGTGCCTTTTATTCAGATACTTACAGGTGGTGTGATATTGTTTTATTTCTGGATGAACCACAGAAAAATGTCAGCAAGCGGTACGAATACTCCTGAAGCATGATTTTAAACGTTTTCTGCAGTTTTATTTTGCTCGGCAAATTCTCCTTTTCTCAGATAATATATAATACCGTATTCCTCGCACTTTTCTCTTCTTATACCAGCCGGCAGTGTGGAATAATATTTTTCTACTTCATTCCAGATATTCTGAATTAATTCATCAGCTTCCTTTCTGAGTTCATTGTTTTTTTCAGACATTAGTGAAGCTTTTTCATTTAATGTTTTTTTTGCATTCAAAGCATCGATGAACTGCTCGTAGCGAACTTTAACCACAGCAATTGTGGGATTTGTAATAGGAGTTCCTCCTTTTTTTATCCGCAGGGTTTCACCATCGATAATTCTTTTTCCCCAGCTTACAATTTCGTTTTCGGTATTGAGCGACGGCACGTTCAGTTCATTGGTAGGAAGTCCGTAATAGGCTCTTATTTCAGAGGGGAGTTCTCCTCGGTAAATTGCCATATTCATAACCCTTATAAAATGTGAAATATATATCCGGGCTTTACGGACTATTTCCCAGTAGTTTTTTACTTTCCTTGCCTGTGAGGTGAAATACTGGCGTTGTAATTTTATGGCATTTTCAAATTCGGGTAAAAATTTTTGGAGTTTCATCAATGATTTCTGTGAAAAAGCCAGTTTATGGGGAGGCGTTTCATTTCCTATCAGCAGAGCGGTTCTCAGAGCTCTGATTCTGGCACTATCAGTGTTTGGCAGTCGGCGGTATGGCATTTGAAAAAGTGTTGAAAAGATGTTAATATCTGATGCGAATATAAAAATATTTTGTTAATAACAAATTCTCTTCGCATTAATTAACAAAAAAATTTAAATAACTTGTTTCATCACACAGGGGTTATTACCTTAGCCTGAAAATAAAATTAAAAAAGCAGAATCATGTTCAGCAGTGAAGTTTATTCAGACAGACGGCAGAAACTGAGGTCTCTCGTTAAGTCGGGGCTGGCGTTTTTCCCTGGAAATGTTGAATCGCCAGTTAACTATCCAGCTAATCCTTATCATTTCAGGCAGGACAGCAGTTTTCTTTATTTTTTCGGACTCGACCTTCCCGGACTCGCCGGGGTAATTGATTTCGACAGCGGAGATGAATGGATTTTTGGTGATGATTTTGATCTGAATGATATTGTATGGATGGGACCACAACCAACGGTAAGGGAGCTTGCCATGAAATGCGGTATTGTAAAAACAGCCCCTTTGAAGAAGCTTGAAGAAATAATAGCTGATGCAGTTTCTAAGAAACGTAAAATACATTTTCTTCCACCATACAGAGGTGAAACGAAAATGATGCTTGGATCTCTTTTAAAGGAGGATCCCTGTAAAATGAAGACACTTGCATCAGAAGAACTCATCAGAGCAGTTGTGTCCTTGCGAATAATAAAAGAAGCAATTGAAATTGAGGAGATTGAGAAGGCTGTAAATATTTCATGGGAAATGCATGTTACAGCAATGAAGATGTGCAGGGCTGGGGTAAAGGAGCAGGAGATTTTTGGTGTTATAGAAGGTATAGCATGGTCGAAGGGTGCTGGTCCGGCTTTTCCTGTGATACTTAGCATAAACGGTCAGACACTTCACAACCATGCACACAACAACATACTTACTGAAGGCAGGATGATGGTTACTGATGCAGGAGCGGAATCTCTCTTGCATTATGCTTCAGATATAACACGTACTACACCTGTTGGAGGCAAATTCAACAGCAGGCAAAGGGACATCTATGAAGTTGTGCTCCGGGCAAATAATCTTGCTATTGGTGAAGCAAAACCGGGTAAGTCGTTCCGTCAGATACATATTGATGCTTGCAAAGCAATTGCACAGGGGATGAAAGAACTTGGACTGATGAAAGGTGATACCGAAGAGGCTGTGATGCAGGGTGCACATGCTCTGTTTATGCCTCATGGTCTGGGTCATATGCTAGGGCTCGATGTGCATGATATGGAAGGATTGGGTGAAAACTATGTAGGGTATAACGACAGGACAAAACGCAGTGACCAGTTTGGTCTCTCATTTCTGAGGTTCGCTCTCGAATGCAAACCCGGCCATGTAATCACAATTGAACCAGGTTGTTATTTTATTCCTCAGCTGATTGACCAGTGGAAGTCTGAAGGCAAATTTAAAGAGTATATATGTTATGACAGGCTCGAATCGTACCGGGATTTTGGAGGAATAAGGATTGAGGATAATATTGCAATTACAGAAACAGGGTGCCGTCTGCTTGGCAGACCTATTCCGAAAACGGTTGAAGAGATTGAGTCGGTATGTTCCTAATTTCTGCCGGTATTAGTGCGTACTGGTTGAGATTGAGTTTGTCGGACTGCACGTCCCGGAAAAACTGCGATACTTTCATGACCTGAAGCGTCAACCGACTGAATTGCAAAGAAGTAATTGTCTTTTGAATAGGGCAGGGTAACTTCTGTACCTGTTACAAATATCTTCTTATCCCATAGTGGTTGATATGTTTCTCTTATCAGTACATAATATCCGGCCGGTTTTATTCCCTTTGAAGGTTCTTCCCATCTCAGGGTTGTAGTGTTGCTCAGGCCGGCAGTTACGATGCCGCAGTTTACCGGTTCATAAGGTGCGAGGGCCAGATTAGCAATTGTTGCTAGATTTATGCCAGTGTTTTTTCTTACGTATTCATAATCGACATATTCAGGAAGATCTCCCTGCTGTATTCCATTTACAAGGGCAGGGACCTTATGAGTTCTATCGTAGTTTTCGTTGAACTCGCATATTCTAACAGCAGGAAAGCCTTGCTGGCTGAAAGGAGTGTGATCGCCACCGCGACCGAAACGGTCGTTACGGAATACCAGGGTAACGTTTATCTGATCAACATAGCGTTCTCCTATTTCTTTGATATATCGAGCAAGCTGACGGGCCCTGCTATCATTCTCACCCGAGGTATATCTTCTCAGGGCAGCCATCTGTTCGGTCTCAAATGCTGGTACCCCCTCACTGAAAACCCTTACCCTCATATTATCATTAAGAAGTGTTTCACTTGAACCGCTATTGCCAATCATATCGTTATTAAGCATAGCTATTATGTTCCAGTTTTCCTGTTTGGCCTTTGCTGCCATAAACCTTGATCCATAAAGACCGTGTTCCTCACCCGAGAAAGCAATAAATACAATTGTGGCAGAAAATTTCACAGGAGACATTATTCTCAGCATCTCGAGAAGTGCCGCAATACCGGAGGCATCATCATCGGCACCGGGGGCGAAGCTTGTAAAATCATTGTCAGCTTCTGCCCGGGAATCAAAGTGGGCTCCTATCACAATTACCCTGTCATCATCGGGATTAATTCCCTTGAGTGTTGCAACTACATTTTTCAATAAAATTTCTTGAGGTATTCTCTGTCCTTCACCGCCTGCTTTATACTCTTCAAACTTCACCGAAAGCCTTCCACCCGATTGGGGAATGTTCTTTTCCATCTCAGCTTTTATCCAGTTCCATGCCGCACCTATCCCTCTTTCAGGGTTATTTTGCTCACTCATGTTGTGACGGGTATGAAAACTGACAAGCTTTCTAACGTATAATTCAAGATTTTCCCCTGAAATTGCATCAACCATCTTCCTGATGAGGGGGTCGCGGTTGACTATGGTCTGAGATGTGGCATGAAATAATGACATAATTAAAAAGAAAGTTATGAAAATTTTTTTCATGTGTAAATAATTTATTTTTAATGGTACTATCGAAGCTCCATGTTTTGAAAAATTATTTTCATAATTTTTTGTGTTTAACAAAACACGAAAGTTTCATAAACATTTATTTTTAATAGGCTTTGTAATATTCTCTGTTTAGTCTGGCGATATTTGAGATTTTGATTTTTTTCGGGCATTCTGCTTCACATGCACCTGTGTTAGAGCAGTTTCCGAAGCCAAGTTCATCCATTTTTTCCACCATTGCCCTTACTCTTTCTTTTGCTTCAATTCTGCCCTGAGGTATTAGGGCAAACTGTGATATTTTTGCGGAGACAAAAAGCATTGCAGATGCATTTTTACAGGCTGCTACACATGCCCCACAGCCTATGCATATAGCGGCGTCGAAAGCCATATCAGCATTTTGTTTCCTCACAGGTATTGAATTTGCTTCGGGTGCCGAGCCTGTATCTACTGAGATGAATCCTCCTGCAATTTGTATTTTATCAAAGGCGCTACGATCGACAATAAGGTCTTTAATAACCGGAAAGGGCTTTGCACGCCAGGGTTCAACCCATAGAGTTTCGCCGTCATTGAAGTACCTCATTGAAAGATGGCAGGTTGTAATACCCGGAACAGGACCATGTGGATGTCCGTTGATATAGATACCGCACGAACCGCAAATTCCCTCGCGGCAATCGTGGTCAAAAGCCACCGGGTCGCCACCTTCCTCAACGAGCCTTTTGTTTAAAGCATCGAGCATCTCAAGAAACGACATTTCGGGCGAAACATTTTCCATGTGGTATGTTTCAAACCGTCCCTTTGATTTGCTATCCTTCTGCCTCCATATTTTGAGCGTAAGCTTCATAATCCGGATTATTAATTAATTTCTACTCTTCATGTAAAATTATTTCTTGTCTTATTTCTCAGGGCGTAGAGCACAAAGTATCAGGTAATTAGTGATATTGGTATTCAGTAATCGGATAATTGAATACTTATTGTCGGAACTGAAAACCCTTCCTGAATACTCATGCTCCATAACCCAGACTTTTATTTATAACTCCTCTCTTTCATCTCTACTACTTCAAACTTAAGTTCTTCTTTATGTAGTACAGGGGGATTACCGTGACCGGTATATTCCCATGCAGCCACGTATGCGTATTCTTTATCATTTCTCAGAGGTTCGCCATCGGGTGTCTGGTATTCCTCCCTGAAATGTGCGCCGCAAGATTCTTTTCTATTAAGAGCATCTATAACCAGTAATTCCGCCAGCTCCAGGAAATCAGCCACCCTGCCTGCTTTTTCAAGTTCCTGGTTCAGTCCGTTTATGCTTCCAGGTACTTTAAGGTTCTTCCAGAATTCCTCCCTCAGCTCACGAATCTGCGACAATGCTTTTGTAAGTCCCTCCTCATTGCGCACCATCCCTACATAATCCCACATAATTTTACCGAGCCTCTTATGGAATGATGATGCTGTTTCTCTTCCGTTAACTGCGAGCAGTTTTTCAAGTCTTTCAATAGAACTCCTTTCGGATTCTTCAAATTCTGGAAGGTTTACAGGTATGCGTGGTGTTTTTATCTGGTCAGCAAGATAGTTGCTGATTGTGTTAGGAAGTATGAAATAACCGTCTCCAGCAGCCTGCATCAATGAGCTTGCACCAAGGCGGTTTGCACCATGATCAGAAAAATTGCATTCGCCTATGGCGTATAATCCGGGTATTGTTGTCATCAGCTCATAATCAACCCACAGTCCGCCCATTGTATAATGACCGGCTGGATAAATCATCATTGGCTCCTCGTAAGGGTCTTTACCGGTAATGGTTTTGTAAAGCTCGAACAGATTTCCGTATTTGTCTTCAATTGCTTTTTTACCCTGCTTCTTTATGGCATCCCTGAAATCGAGATAGACTGCCAGACCAGTTTTGCCCACTCCGTAACCAGCATCACACCTTTCCTTTACAGCTCTTGAGCCGACATCGCGAGGCACGAGGTTTCCGTATGCAGGATATCTTCTTTCGAGAAAATAATCCCTCTCCTCCTCAGGTATCTCATTGGGATTTCTTGTGTCTCCTTTTGTTTTAGGAACCCACATCCGGCCATCGTTTCGCAGCGACTCCGACATGAGTGTGAGCTTTGACTGATAGTCGTTCAACTGTGGCACACAGGTTGGATGTATCTGTATAAAACTTGGATTGGCAAAGAGGGCACCACGTTTGTAGGCTTTCCAGGCTGCCGACGGGTTGGAATTTACTGCAAGGGTTGAAAGATAATATATAGTTCCATAACCGCCTGTTGCAAGAACAACGGCATGGGCTGAGTGTCTTTCAATTTCGCCGGTAATAAGATTGCGGGTTATTATTCCCCGTGCTCTCCCTTCGATAACAACAAGATCGAGCATTTCCCTTCGGGGAAACATGGTAACCGTACCTTTTTTAATCTGTCTGTTGAGCGAGGAGTAACATCCCAGAAGGCATTGTTGACCTGTCTGTCCTTTTGCATAGAATGTTCTCGATACCTGCACGCCTCCAAAAGAACGGGTATCGAGCGTACCACCGTAGTCGCGGGCAAAGGGTACTCCAAGGGCGGTGAAGTGGTCTATTACCTGATTGCTGACTTCCGCTGCACGGTATACATTGGCTTCACGCGAACGGTAATCGCCACCCTTTATCATATCATAAAAGAGCCGGTATACAGAATCGCCATCGTTTTTGTAGTTTTTTGCAGCATTTATTCCCCCCTGAGCGGCAACCGAATGAGCTCGCCGCGGAGAGTCCTGGTAACAGAAAACCTTTACATTGTAACCGAGCTCGCCCAGAGCCGAAGCAGCTGCTGCACCCGAAATTCCAGTACCGATAACGATTATATCAAGCTTTTTCCTGTTGGCAGGACTAACTAACTTAACATTCTCCTTATATCTTGTCCATTTCTCAGAAAGAGGTCCTTCCGGTATTTTTGAGTTTAAAATCGTCATAGTTTTTAAATTATCATCATGTTATTTTAACTGCCATAATACTATAGCTATTGTTGCAAAACCAGCGGGAATTGCAATGGAATAGACCCAGGCAAGCACTTTGATTACGGGAGTCCATATACGATGGTTAAGCCCCAGCGTCTGGAAAGCCGAAGAAAATGCATGGTGCAGGTGAAATCCAAGAAGAAGAAAACAAGCCAGGTAGATGTAATTATAAGCAGGAATTTTAAAGAGTTCATGAGCAACAGAATAGAAATCTTCAGGGTTCCCTTCCACAATTCCCAGTTTTATAAAAAAGAAATTGAAAAAATGAATTATTAGAAAAATCAGGACAGTTAGGCCTGTCCATATCATGAACCTTGAGAAGGAGGAGGTTTCTGACTTTTGGCCACTGGCATATTTTACCGGCCGTGCCCTCCAGTTCTGAATCTGCAGCCATATCCCGTAAAAGATATGAACTATAAGTGTTATAAAAAGTATTACCTCAAATACTTTAATAACCGGGAAGGAAGCCATAAAATGGGCAGCCCTGTTGAAAGGTAAAGGATCACTTTTAAGAAGCATCAGGTTGATAGTCAGATGTACAGGCAGGAATAATATCAGAAACAGACCTGCAACAGCCATAACAAATTTCTTAGAAACGGATGAAAAAAGAATTTTATACATTGACTAAATATGAGTTTATGAGTAAATTAACAAATACAATCTCCAGATGGATATAAAATTAAATTAAAATTTATGAAATAAACATGCTAATTGTTGGCAAAAAATTTATTTGCTGCATTGCTCATTTATTACCATTTGGCTATTTTTGGAGAAAACATAGTTAAATTGAAAAATTATTTTCATTTCGCTGGTAAGAAAATTTTTTATACCGACCAGGGTAGAGGGCCTGTAATTGTACTCATACACGGTTATCTCGAAACTTCAGAGGTATGGGAAGATTTTGCTGGATCCCTGGAAGACAGCTTCAGGGTTCTTGCTATTGATCTTCCGGGGCATGGCAATTCGGACATATTTAATCATACTCACACAATGGAGTTTATGGCCGATGTTACTGAAGCCCTTCTCAATGTAACCGGAACTGACAGAGCCTTCGTTACAGGTCATTCAATGGGTGGATATGTTAC
>JAKPDL010000072.1 GCA_029552825.1 Bacteroidota bacterium | reverse complement strand
AAAGAAGAATATTTCGAATATGCAAAGACCGTGTTTAAGGCTTATATTATTGATAATGAATTCCGGCAAATTGTAGATAGTGGAAATTTCTCTATGCTTAATATTTCTCCCTATGGTGAAGCATTCAAAAAATTACCACAGGACCTTAGAACAGCAATCCCTGAATATATAAAAGATAATGTGCCACTCAATAAATTTGTAGCCTAAGGAGCCCCCATGCTTGATACAGAAACCAAACGGAGAATCGACACCGCCCGTGATATCTTAGTAGGCAAGGTACCAGACCCAAAGAGTCAGGTGGAGCAGATTACCATTGCCCTCATCTACAAGTTTATGGATGACATGGACAGAGAGTCCGTTGAGATGGGTGGTAAAAGAGGCTTTTTCATTGGCGAATATGAAAAATACAGCTGGAGCAATATTTTTAACCCCCGTCTGGGTGGACATGAGATGCTCAATCTCTATGCCGAAGCCATCACCAGAATGAGCCAGAATCCAAACCTGCCCGAGCTTTTCCGCAATATCTTCAAAAATGCCTACCTGCCCTACCGGGATCCTGAAACGCTCAAGCTTTTCCTTAAAACCATCAACGAATTCACCTACGACCACTCCGAGCGTCTCGGCGATGCCTTTGAGTATCTGCTTTCTGTGCTTGGCAGTCAGGGCGATGCCGGGCAGTTTCGCACCCCACGTCATATCATCGACTTTATGGTGGGAATAGTGTCTCCTAAGAAAAACGAGCTCATCCTTGACCCTGCCTGTGGTACTGCCGGATTTTTAATTTCCGCATATAAACATATTATGCGCGAAAACACTTCCGAAAAATACCGATCCAGTAATGGTAATGGCATAGGCGACCTGCTTACAACAGAGGAACGTAAAAAGCTACTCACCAACTTCAAAGGCTATGATATTTCGCCCGATATGGTGCGGCTTTCGCTTGTCAATATGTATCTACATGGCTTTGTAGACCCTAAAATATTCGAATACGACACCCTGACCAGCGAAGACCGATGGAACGAATATGCTGACGTTATCCTTGCCAATCCGCCCTTTATGACCCCGAAGGGAGGCATCAAGCCACACAAACGATTCAGTGTGCAGAGCAACCGAAGCGAGGTGCTGTTTGTGGACTACATCGCCGAGCATCTCACCCCCACTGGAAGGGCTGCGGTGATTGTCCCCGAAGGCATCATCTTTCAGAGTGCCAATGCCTATAAGCAGCTTCGCAAGATGCTGGTTGAAAATTATCTGTATGCGGTGGTCTCACTACCTGCGGGAGTGTTTCAGCCCTACTCAGGTGTAAAGACTTCCATCCTGCTTATGGATAAGGTGCTGGCCAAAAAGACCGATAGCATTCTTTTTGTAAAGATTGAAAACGATGGATTTGACCTCGGAGCCCAGCGCCGCCCCATTGACAGAAACGACCTGCCCGATGCTCTGCAGGTGATCTGTGAATATATTGACAAGGTAAGAAATGGCAAAGCAGATGAATTTAATGCCGACGAAAAACCCTGCTCTGCCCTGCTGGTGAAGAAAGAAAAACTTGCCGAAAACGGCGAATACAACCTCACCGGCGATAGATACCGGGTGGTAGAAAAACGTAAACACCAGAAATGGCCCATGGTGAGGCTGGGAGAGGTGTGTGAGATTGAAACTGGTTCACGTCAAAAAGGTGGTGCTGTTGAAGAAGGCATTTATAGTATTGGTGGAGAACAAATATCAGAAGATGGATCAATAAAATTCGATAAAATGAAATATATCACAGAAGAATATTTCAAAGAAATGAAAAAAGGAATCCTTCAAAATGGGGATGTATTAATGGTAAAAGATGGTGCTACTACTGGTAAAATTGGTTACTGGAGATACAATTATAAAGCGGCTGTCAACGAGCATGTTTATATATTTAGAGCCAATAAAGATATCGAGAAACAATTTCTTTTTAGAATATTACAATCAAACAAATTTAAAAAAGTATTGCAACCTTATATAAAAGGAATAATTGGAGGTGTAAGTTTAGAAATTAAAAATATTTTTATCCCCCTTCCGCCGTTGGAAGTGCAGCAGGAGATAGTGGCAGAGATAGAAGGCTACCAGAAGCTTATCGACGGCTGCAGGCAGGTGATAGATGCCTGGAAGCCCGATGTAGAAACCTACCTGGAAGAAGAACTCAAAACCTACCTTGCCGAGCATCCCGAGAAGCAGGAAGAACTCTCAGAAGGTCACCGCCCTGAGCCTGTCGAAGGGTGGCCAATGGTGAAGCTGGGGGAGGTGTGTGAGATAAATCCAAAAAAATCTGAGGTTGCCAACCTTAATGGCGACATAACAGTTTCATTTTTGCCAATGGAAGATATAGGTACTGTACAGAATATATTACCTAAAAATGAAAAAAAACTTTCAGAAGTATACAAAGGCTATACATATTTCAAAGAAAACGACGTTTTAGTTGCCAAAGTTACTCCTTGTTTTGAAAATGGCAAGTCAGGGATTGCACGTAATTTAAAAAATGGAATAGGCTTTGGTTCAAGTGAGCTTCATGTTTTAAGACCGATTAAAGAAAAAATTATTTCTGAATATATTTATCCATATATTTCGTCTAATAGATTTTTAAAAGAAGGTGCTAAAATGATGACAGGTACGGGTGGATTACAGAGAGTACCAACTTTTTTTATACAGGAATATCAAATCCCCCTCCCGCCCCTTGAAGTGCAGCAGCGTATTGTCGAAAAAATCGAAGCCGAGCGAAAGGTGATAAACAGCCTGCGGCAGATGGTGAAGACTTACGAGGAAAAAATAAAGCGGGTGATCGACAGGGTGTGGCGGGAGTAAAGAATAATATTGTATTTTTTTTGAAGATTATAA
>JAKPDL010000028.1 GCA_029552825.1 Bacteroidota bacterium | reverse complement strand
CAAGAAGTTCAAGGCATGATAATCATGGCAAAGAAGTTTCCCAGGGATCAATTTGCAGCTTATAACCGCATCATGGAGGCTTGCAAAAGAAAGTCATTAGCTGAAGTTGCTCAATATGAGTTCCCCAGAGGAGGAGAAAAGGTTACTGGTCCTTCTATTCGTTTAGCAGAAGTATTAGCGCAAAACTGGGGAAACATTTCAACAGGCATCATTGAATTAGAACAAAATTATGGCGAAAGCAAAGTCATGGCTTTTGCTTGGGACTTAGAAACAAATTATCGTGAAGAAAGAATTTTCACAGTAAAACATGAGCGCAAAGCCAAGGGAGCCATTAAAAAGCTGGACGACCCGAGGGATATTTACGAATTAGTCGCTAACCTGGGTGCCAGACGTAAAAGGTCTTGTATACTTGCAGTTATACCTAAAGACATAGTTGAAGCTGCTGAAGCTCAGTGTGAAGAGACATTGAAAAAAAACAATGCTGGAAAACCATTAGTTGATAGAATCAGAGATATGTTTGCAAAATTCCAGGCAGATTTCGGTGTAACTAAAGACATGATTGAAGAATTCATCGGTTGTCGAGCTGAAGCTTTCACTGAAAGGGACGTTTTAAAGTTAGGAAGAGTGTACAATTCTCTAAGAGACGGTATGGCAAAGAGAGAAGATTTTTTCAACATCAAAGCTACATCTCCTGAACCTGAAAAGGCAGAAGCTATTAAGAAAGACCTGACAGGTGAAGAAAAAACACAAAAAACAGGAGCTGATAAATAATGTTGCAGCTCACTGCAGATAATTACTACTCCTTGGAAGCTAACCAGGAGTATATGTCATACAGCCAGTACAAAGAATTCCTAGACTGTGAAGCACGAGCAATGGCAAAAGTATGGGGAGGGTGGGAAGAACCCCCTTCCCAGGCTTTTCTAGTAGGCAGCTATGTTCATGCATACTTTGAAGGGACATTGAAAAATTTTATGGTTGAGCATCCAGAGATTTTTAAGAGAGACGGAACCTTAAAAGCTGAATACAAATTTGCGGATGAAATGATTGACACGATATTAAATGACGAGATGTGCGTGGCTGCGCTTGAAGGAGAAAAGGAAAAAATCGTTACGTTTGAGTTCGGTGGCTGCATGTGGAAGATGAAAGCAGATGTTTTGAACTTAGAAAAAAGAAGAATTGTTGACTTAAAAAACATTTCAGAACTAGGGGCAAAGGTTTGGAACAATGAAAAAAGATATTATGAGTTATGGTTAGAAGCATACGGTTACATAGGACAAATGGCGCTATATCAAAAGGGAGTGCAAATTGCTCACAACGTTCTTGCTGACCCTATTATTCTTGCGGTAACGAAGCAAGACCCGCCGGATAAGGCTTTGATTTACTTTGATGATGACCGCCTTAACTGGGAGCTTTCGCAAATCGTATTTCATCTTCCCAGAGTACTTGCAGTAAAAAATGGCCAAGAAAAACCAAGACGATGTGAAATGTGTAAATACTGCAGAGAGACTAAAAAAATAAGAGAAGTAATGCACTACAGTGAGTTGTATGACTACATGTAGAGTTAGCGCCATTGGGGGTGAGGATTTGAAAGTAGGTTTAATTGACGTAGACGGTCACAATTTCCCAAACTTGCCTTTAATGAAAATATCTGCGAGGAGGGAAGGAAGATGAGTGAAAGGCTCACGAAACGTGATGAAAACGGAAATGCTTATTACGACTGGGGATGCCTGAATAGAAATCATTGGGCGTTAGGAAGGCACGTTGACCGCCTTGCCGCATATGAAGATACCGGC
>JAKPDL010000027.1 GCA_029552825.1 Bacteroidota bacterium | reverse complement strand
GCAATATCCCCACCCATACCATATACCCAAAAAAAACCATGAAAATCCAGTTGCCACCATAGTGAATAAATGAACTTTTCTGGTTTGTACAGAAATCCAGCCAAACATATTAAATATCGTAAACGCAGAATGAAATACCAGAAAAAATCCATCTAACAATGTATACACAATCTGCATAATGAAGTATCTCACTTATTAGCATAATCAAAATATAACTACCGTGTTCAAATGTAACAATTAATTCCCGCATACCATTTTCATGTATATATTTCAACTATAAAGTTCTTGATATTCATCAGCTTTCACGTATTCAATACATAGTGTCATAAGGAGTATTGTATGCTTTTATCAGGCACTATTGTGATTGATATCACACAATTTATTTCAGGTTCCCGATGTACGCAGATACTTGCTGATATGGGTGCTGAAGTAATCAAAGTCGAACCTCCGAAAGGTGACACTCTCCGCCTTATTTTTAAATTGATGGCTGGTGCAGAACGCTGTTACTCAGTATTCAACCGAAATAAATGCGGAATAGTTAGGTGTGATATGTATGAGCATCGTTCAACTAATAAATATATCTGTCAAAACCCTGTGTGCGTATTTCCTTAATAAATTCTTTTTTCCAGTGTTTACCCAAACATTGTTCTGCCAAATACACTACTACCGATTTTCCGGTAACCTTAACACTATCCTGAATCTTGCACAAACCCTGTACACAGCTAGGGCATGTTGTAAGCACCACCACATTTTTCTTTTTTACTGCAATTCTGATATTGGTTTCTTTTCGCTCACGCAGTGTATTGGATATATCTGGGGTTGATAATGCAAGCGTTCCGCCTTCACCACAACAGTTAGGAACTGCTATGGGTTTTGTATTAAATAATTTAGAAAATGTCTTTTGATACCCCATGAATTTCATAGGAGTATGGCATGGTTCATGGTAAATCAGGCTATCTCGTAGTGATAGTGAGTATAATCCTTCACGGGCTATAAATTCATTGATATCTATAAGTTTTGCGCCCCTGAAAACATCTTCAAGATGATAATCGGATAACATTTCATAACATGTCCCACATGAAATCACAATGTCTTCAATTTCCATGTAAGAGAATGTATCGGCCATTCTATGGAAAATAACTCTGTTTTCATTGGTTTTTATTCGGGCCTGGTCTAATTTGCCATTGGCTTTCATTGGGTAACCGCAACACAGGTATGTTGGCGGGATGATGACCCTAACACCAGCATTGTAGAGCAGGGCAATGGTCGCAATACTGATTTCTGGGAACATACGTTCTGAACCACAGCCCGGGAAATATACCACGGTTTTTACAACAGGTTTATTTTTATTTCTGAATACATAAAATGTGTTGCTGCTTTTTAATTTCAGTTCATCACGCAGGGTTTTACTACCTGATTTTGGAAGTCTTCCTTTTAGCATCATTGCTATATATGGGGTAACCGCATTGAGAATATGTGAAACAGGCTTGGCTGCATAAAAGCCTATTCTCTGCATGCTGTATGCCCATTTCAGAAGTATAATTCTGAATATTTTATTAATGTAATATCCCTTCTGCTTCAGGTAAAATAACGTGAACGATGTAACCGGCTTAAAGGTGGATTTTCGCCTTTCTTCTAAGATAGAACGGATATTCAATGTAATGTTACCAAAATCGATAGCAACCGGACATGGTTTCTGGCAGTTATGGCATATTGTGCAATAGTTGGATATCTCACGCAAATTATTGAAATGCTTGAAACTCAGCGATGTTGAGGTCTGTATATCATACAGAACAGCCTCCATGATAAGAGCTGTCGCCAGAATTTTGTTTCGTGGATTATAGAAAACCACTCCATCGGGGTAATGTGTATTGCATACCGATTTGCATTTTCCACAACGGATGCATGTTGCAATTGAGTTGAATACTGTTTCTAAGTCTGTAGCCTTTAATATGAAGGCCTCCCCTTCCAGAAGATTAAACGATGGCGTATAGATGGTCTCTAAGTTAAAATTCCTTGTAAGTTTTAAAGGATTAAAAAGATCCTCAGGATCAGCATAGCGGTTATATTCAGCAAACTTTTCCAATGTTTCATCATCAATGAATCGTATTTTTGTAAGCCCTATGCCATGTTCACCACTGACTACACCGCCCAGGGCTACTGTCTGGCGCATAACCGTTGCTGCAGTTTCATCAGCATCACGCATCATGAGATAATCATTTGAATGTACGGGAATATTGACATGCACATTACCATCACCCGCGTGCATATGGGTAGCAACAACAATGCGGCGCTTCCCTGTAGCTTCTTTTACCTGA
>JAKPDL010000232.1 GCA_029552825.1 Bacteroidota bacterium | reverse complement strand
AAGCGGTACAGGAGGATTTACACTACTATCTGTTAAAGTTGTATCTGTCCCTCCTGTTAGAGAGGAAGCATTTGTGGCTGTGATATTTCCTTTGGCATTACTTGCATTTCCACTGACAGTATTTGCATAAATCACATGTTTATTGAATGCTTCAGGAATGCCTTTTGTATCCCACCAGGTGTTATCTGCAAGGGGTCTCCAAAGATTTGTGTTTTCGTCGCTTAAAGTCCTTATTCCTGTTTCAAGTGTTACTGTTCTTCCCCTGTATCTTCCTGTTGCTACAATACTATCATTGCCTGTGCCATCATTGATGATGAGTTTGACAGTAACCCCATCATTGACAGAACCGTGTAAGATACCCAGGTCCCTGGCGTTTAATGTGTAAGAGTATGTTTGGTTGTTTTTAGGGTAACCATGTGTGTTGACATAAGTTTCATCAAAGCATTCTCCGTCTGTTGCGAATCCATAATAATGTAGAGGGTCATGGTATCTGTAATTGAGTTTATAAAGGGCGTCTGCGATACCAATATGGGCAAGGTTCAACGCAATACTCCTATCCCTGAAATATGTGGAGCGTCTATAGGCAGAGGTACTGGTAAGAACAACAGAAAGGATAATGGCTGAAAACAGTAGTATCAACACAATTACTACAACAAGCGCAACTCCATTTTTCTTGTTTTTGTTCATCTGAATACATAAATCAGATCATCAGAATTTGCTGGTACCTGTTTTGAACCAGCATCTGTTTGTAATTTTCCGTCAGGACCTGCTGAATAAATAATCATTACTTTGTCTGTTGAATTATACGCTAAAAGATATGGATGTCCCCAAGGGTCAAGAGGAGTACCATAAAGTACAACTGGATATGGAAGACTTGAAAAATCAGGCCATCCTGTGGCTCCATCTATGACAGGTACACTTCCTTTATTTGCGCTGAACACTGAATTTTCCTGAAATACCATATATGGACCATCCCAGGGATGACCTGCAGTAATTTCACTTTCTACTGATGTATCATCCTCCTGAGTACCTGTATTGAAGTATACATAAGTTTGACCACTACCCGGACTTGCATCCGATAAATCGCAAATTCTTACATAATAACCGATATCATGTTTCGCAGTCACTATAGCGCTTGCAATTGCAGCCATTTCATTTCTTGCCTTGTCTCTTGCGGCTTTTGCCCTTGCTTTTCTTAAGGCAGGTAGTAGCATCGCTGCAAGCATCGCAATGATGACCATTACCACAAGCAGTTCAATGACAGTAAACCCTTTTCTTTTCATGTTTCGTCTCCCAAAATTTTAATCTTCCCAGTGCAAAAATTGTTTAAATGGAAAATATAAAGGAACCGGGTAAATAGTTTTGTCGTAATAACCGACAACTGTATCTACCATTACGTCTTCATTGAACCATTCAACTCTTCCATCACCAAACAGATGATTTGCACCGGCTGGAATAGTGTTACCGTTTCTGTTCATCTGATGGTTGATACATGAATTATCCCATGTGTTGACATTTTTAAGAGCCCTATCTACAAGGATGACTTGCTTGCTTAAGTCAACACTTGCAGTAGTCATCGGTATGTATTTTCTAGCACTATAATATGGGTCTTCGTAAAAAGGTATGTACGCAAGGTAGGTGTATCCAATTCTTATATAAGGAACTCGTGGTACAGGGTCACCTGTATCGTATTCAACCTGATTCCAGTACTTGGATAAATTGGTATAAACAAATTTGTCTGAAGGGCAATACAAAATCTGTGGATTTTTGACATATGGCTCAATAGCATTTTTCATATCTTCAGTAATTCCCATATTAAGACGATAAGGATATGATAATGGTGGGTTTGCGTCTTCCCAGGTTCTGGTGCTTAAATTATACTTCCAGTACTTGTTATAAGGGTCAGGATTTGGAAAGAATTCTTGATGGTCTGCTGCAAACATATTCAACATTAGTCCTACTTGCTTCATATTGTTCAAGCAACTGGCACGACGGGCTTTTTCCCTTGCTGTGCTGAATACTGGGAAAAGCATTGCTGCCAACATTGAAATGATTGCTATGACAACAAGAAGTTCAATTAGACTGAAACCTGTTTTTTTAACCATGCGCCTCCTTTTGGTTAAATTCATTCACCCCATTTACTTGTTTCTGAGTCTGATAAATCTGATAACCTTATATAACTACCATCGTTCTTAAACGCAACATTGACTCGCGTTAAAGGACTTTTACATGTTACCACCAAACCGGTTTCAGTTGTGTAGGTGTCATTGTATCTATAAATATTGTTTGAAAGCACCCATTGTACATCACCACCAAGATACAGAACGTTTACTCCAGTTTCATGATTTCCATAATTACGGGTTAGGTCATTAGGGATATAAATATCGCGGTCGCTTATCATGGGTACAGGTTTTGGGCATCGGTTTGATACAGTAAGCCCAAACACAAAAGAGAAAGAACTATTCCAATCGTTTGTAATATCCAGCGGTGGTTTAATGCCATGTCTTATTGAAGAGGGGCACCAGAATGTAGCATCTGTTTTAATGTATGTGGGATAGACAGGATTGTCTCCAGAATATAAGTCTTCAGGTTTTGCTGGATATTTTTCGTAGTGGTCGTCGGCAAACATTTCGTAGGCTGCGGCAAGTTGCTTAAGATTATTCAGGCAGGTTGTTCGTCTTGCTCTTTCTCTGGCTCCAGCAAGGGCTGGCAAAAGTATTGCTGCAAGAATTCCTATAATTGCAATAACAACAAGCATTTCAACAAGTGTAAATCCTTTCTTAGTTCTCATTATTCACCTCCGCCTCCACCGCCTTCACCAGCTCCACCTGATAAACTGAGGGCGATTTTTATCAAAGGCATGAAAAGAGAAATAACAATAAAACCAACAACAACACCAAGACATACAATAAGAATTGGTTCAAGCATGGATGTCATTGCTGCAACTGCTGCATCAACCTCTGCCTCATAGGCATCAGCAACCTTTTCAAGCATTGCATCCATTGCACCGGTTTCTTCTCCAACTGCAATCATATTTGTGACCATTGGCGGAAAAGCGCCTGTTCTAAGCATAATGCCTGAAATACCTTCTCCTTCGCGTACCCGGTTTCTGATTTCATTGATGGCATTGGCAATCACTTCGTTTCCAACAGTATCCCTGACAATCTGAAGGGACTGGAGTATTGGGACACCACTTGTAATCAAAGTGGCAAATGTTCTGGCAAACCTTGCAATAATTGTTTTTGAAATGACAGGACCAAAAATAAATAATCTGAGTTTTACCTTATCAATAAGGTACTTTGTAAATTTGATTTTGGTTGCCACCCTGTACAGTATTACAAGACCAAAAATGAACGCAACAATAAGATATGAACGTTCTGCCATCAGTTTGGAAATTTTGATTAAAAGAACAGTCGTTGCTGGAAGGTCTCCAACTTCCATATCTTCAAATATCTTGGTAAAGGTTGGGACAATTTTCACCATAATAAAAGTCAAAATTCCAATCATAACTACCACAACAACAGCGGGGTATGCCATGGCTGACTTGATTTTTCCTTTCAATTTTGCTTCTTTTTCCATAAACTCTGCAAGGCGGCTTAACACTGATTCAAGCGCGCCACCTGCCTCTCCTGCTTTCACCATGGCAACATAAATTTTTGGAAAACTTGACGGGAATTTTGCAAGTGCCTCAGAAAAAAGGGCTCCCTGTTCAATTTCACTGGCTACTTTACTGAGGACCTTTGCAGCGCCACCTTTCCGTTGCTGCTCAAGAACCTTTAGCGCTCGTAGCAGTGGTAATCCAGAACCGATGAGAGTGGCAAGCTGTCGTGTAATAATGGTGAGTTCTTTCTGTTTGATTTTTGAGCCGCCAAGAAATGGAAGATTGATGTTTATTCCACCACTGGCTGCTTTTTTCTTTGCCGCTGGCTTTGATGTTTGTTTTGAAGGGGCCTGTTGTTTTGGAGTGGCAGCAGATTTTCCAGCGTTGATACTTGTGACGAAGTATCCCATGGACTTCAATTTTCCTATTGCCTCCTGAGAACTTGAAGCTTCAATAGACCCACTCACGGCCTTGCCCGCTGCATCCAGCCCAGCGTACTGAAAATTTGGCATTATTTACTCCTTTTTCACTCCAATACTATGATACCTTTTATTCAGCATTCAGTAAACAGCCACATCAACCATAACCGTGAACTTCCTTGATAACCTCTTCAACAGAAGTGATGCCAAGATTAATTTTTTGAAGTCCATCTTCCACAAGGGTTTTCATATGGCATTCATTAATCGCAATTTCGCGAATTTCACCCAGGGGTCTG
>JAKPDL010000217.1 GCA_029552825.1 Bacteroidota bacterium | reverse complement strand
AATTCTTCAATAGTATGGGTAAAAACCGATGAAAACATTGACCAGTACATAGCCTGGCCTTTCTGGAAACCCGACGGCTCAAAACTTGCAATACAGGTGCTTAACCGCGACCAGAACGATATGAAGTTCATTCTTGCCGATATAAATACCGGTGAATATTCTCAGATATATTCTGAAACCCGTAAAACCTGGGTCGACTTCTATGAAGATATTTATGTGATGAAAAATGGAACAGGCTTCATCGTGAGAAGTTACCGCACCGACTGGGAAAACCTTTATTACTACGGATGGGATGGCAGACTGATCTCGCAGATTACAAATGTCGACTGGAGAGTTACAGGTATTGTGCGCGTTGATGAGGATACGAAGAAGGTATTTTTTACGGGTACAGGCCCGGAATCGACAGATAGCCATTTTTTTGTAGCCACTCTGGATGGGAAGAGCATGATTCAGATTACCAAGGGACCTGGAACACATTCGGTAAGTATTTCGCCAAAAGGAACATATTTCATTGATACATGGAATAATATTAACACTCCGGGCGCTATAGTTGCATACGACAGCAAAGGAAAACAGATAAGGGAGATACACAAGTTTGAACAGCCCGAATTTGACCCTGCAAAACACGCAAGGTCAGAAATGGTCAAAATTCCTACATCAGATGGACTATTTCTGATGCCGGCAATAATAACATACCCTGTAAATTTTGACGAAACAAAAAAATACCCTGTGGTCTTTACAATTTATGGAGGACCTGATTCTAAAAATGTCAACAACAGATGGCAGGGATACAATCCATCGTGGTATGCCCAGAACGGTATCATTACTTTTTCGGTAGATCATCGCGGCTCAGGTCATTTTGGGAAAAAGGGTCTTGACTATATGCACCGTAATCTGGGAAAATGGGAGATACTCGATTATGCTGATGCCGTTAAATGGCTAAGACAGAAACCGTATGTCGATCCTGAAAGAATGGGCATCACAGGTAGCTCATACGGAGGTTATATGACCTGTCTGGCACTAACCAAAGGCGCCGAATACTGGACACACGGCTTTGCCGGTTCATCGGTTACCGATTGGAAACTTTATGATGATATATATACAGAACGATACATGGATACACCACAGGATAACCCCGAAGGATACAGAGAAGGCTCTGTGCTGACATTTGTAAAGAATTACAAAGGGAAACTTTACATGACTCATGGCGACATGGACGATAATGTCCATATGCAAAATTCAATATGGCTGATTTCAAAACTTCAGGATGAGGGCAAAACTTTTCAGTTTATGCTTTATCCAAACGGACGCCATGGTTGGGGAGGAGCAAAGGCTGTTCACTCTTCAAACGAAAGAAACAATTTCTGGCTTTCTGTTTTCTTCGGAAAATGAAGGAGTAATGAACTGGTAGGAGCAGAGCTGATCTCCATGAATAAGGCTTCAGAGATGCAGATGTTCCGAATGTTGATTATTAATTAATGGATGTGAGGGTATTTAGAATTGAATTTTTTTTAAGCTAATATTTTAAGCATTGTTAAATTTGTGACTTTTAAAAATAAAAATATTTTATGATCATTGGTATTTTAAAAGAAAAAAATAACGAAAACAGGGTGGCGATGCTTCCCGGGGAAGTACAGGCAGTTCGAAAGCTTGGTATTGAAGTTATGGTGGAAAGAGGGGCAGGAGAGAGGGCTTTTGCTTTTGATGGCGATTATGTTTCAGCAGGAGCTACTGCAGGCGACAGGAATGAAATAATCGGGAAGTCTGATCTCCTTGTTTCTGTAAATCCTCCCATCGATGATAAGATAACGGATTTCAAAAATGGTCAGATACTCTGTTGTATTGTAAATCCTGTTGAAAACAGAGAGTGGCTTGAAAAAGCAAGAGTGCAGGGGCTTACTGTTTTTGCCCTTGATCTTATTCCCCGCACCACAAGGGCACAGGCAATGGACATACTTTCGTCAATGGCGACAGTTGCAGGTTATAAGGCAGTAATACATGCTGCCTCATTACTGCCAAAGTTTTTTCCAATGTTCATGTCGGCTGCAGGTACCATAAAACCTGCTAAAGTGCTTGTACTTGGTGCAGGTGTGGCAGGATTGCAGGCACTGGCAATAGCCAGAAAGCTCGGAGCCGTGGTTGAAGTTTTTGACGTAAGAGCTGCAGTTAAGGATGAGGTAAAAAGTCTTGGTGGTAAATTTATTGAGGTTGAAGGTGCAGTCGAGGATGCATCGGCTGGTGGATATGCTGTCGAACAGACAGAAGAGTATAAAAGAAAACAGCAGGAGATGATTCAGAAACATGCAGCTGCAGCTGATGTAATTATAGCTACAGCCCAGATACCCGGCAAAAGAGCTCCCGTTCTGATACTTAAAGATACAGTGATGAAAATGAAGCCAGGCTCAGTAATAATTGACCTTGCAGCATCAACGGGCGGAAACTGTGAACTGACTCAAAACGGGAAAATGATTGAAGTTAACGGAGTAAAAATTATAGGTAAATCCGACTATCCTTCCGACATGCCGACGGATGCAAGTAAAATGTTCGGGGCAAATATTGTTAACCTGCTTAAGATTCTCGTAGACAGGGAAGGGAAACCTGTTCTGGATTTTTCTGATGAAATTGTAACGGGAACAACCGCTGTGCATGGCGGTCAATATATTAGCCAGAGAATAAAACAATTACTAAATCTTCAATAATTAACAGCTGATGGAAAAGGTATTTGAGTTCTTTCTTGTGCACAGGGAAGCAATATTTCTTGTGATTCTTTCAATCTCTCTTGGAATTGAGGTAATAAGTCATGTTCCTGCTGTGCTTCATACACCATTGATGTCGGGTGCAAATGCCATTCATGGTGTTGTGATAATCGGAGCCATCATAGTGATGGGACATGCTGAAACTACAGGCTCCATGGTACTCGGGTTTCTTGCAGTGGTTCTTGGTACTTTAAACGTAGTGGGAGGTTTTGTGGTAACCGACCGTATGCTTGAAATGTTCAAGAAGAGGAAAAAATAATCACTAACAAATTTTTTTACTGATGAGTCATACATTCACTTCAGGAATTTTAGAGATCACATATATTGTTTCATCTGGAATGTTTATTTTTGGGCTGAAGATGCTGAGCCATCCCGATACAGCCCGCAGAGGAAATATTGTTGCCGCCATTGGAATGATGCTTGCCATTCTGGCAACTCTTCTGTTCCATGAAAAGGATGGGAAGCATATTGGCAACATCGGATGGATTGTTACAGCGATGGCTCTCGGAACAGTTATAGGATGGGTCATAGCAAAGAGGGTTAAGATGACTGCTATGCCTCAGCTTGTATCGTTTTTCAATGGAATGGGAGGTGCGGCAGCGGCACTTATTTCTATGATGGAATTTCTTCATGTAAGTCCTGAACTGATAGCCCGCAGCGGTATGGCAAACGGGCACGTGCTTGCTATTTTGCTAGGCCTCATGATAGGAACTATCTCCTGGGCAGGAAGCATGATTGCATTCGGAAAGTTGGATGGATGGATAGGAGACCTGAGAATAAAAGCATTAAGATATGTGAACGTTACCCTCCTTGCTGTCCTGATTGGATTCATAGTTTTCATTATGACACGCAGGGTTGCAGCGAGTGCTGAACTGATGCCATACATTTATATAATGTTTGGTGCAGCAGTGGTTTACGGTGTGCTGTTTGTTATGCCTATCGGTGGAGCTGACATGCCTGTTGTTATTTCACTTCTTAACTCTTTTACCGGCGTTGCCGCTGCTATGGGAGGCTTTCTTTACAACAATCAGGTTATGCTTACCGGTGGTATCCTCGTGGGATCGGCGGGAACAATCCTTACAGTACTTATGTGCAGGGCAATGAACAGGTCGTTGCTTAATGTTATTGCCGGAGTATTCGGTGGAGGGCCGGCCGGAGCCCAGACTGCAGGAACCATTAAGGAAATAACCCTTGCCGATGCAGCCGTTCTGCTTAGCTATTCAAAAAAGGTTGTCATCGTTCCGGGTTATGGGCTCGCAGTTGCGCAGGCACAGCATATATGCCATGAACTGGATAAACTTCTGGAAGATAAGGGCGTTGAGGTTAAGTATGCTATTCATCCTGTCGCTGGAAGAATGCCCGGACATATGAATGTGCTTCTGGCTGAAGCAGACGTACCATATGACAAACTGGTAGAAAGTGATGAAATTAATCCTGAACTCCCTGAAACAGATGTTGTGGTTGTTATAGGAGCTAACGACGTTGTAAACCCTGCTGCAGAAGATGATCCTTCCAGTCCAATTTACGGAATGCCAATTGTAAGAGTCCGAGAGGCAAAAAATATCATCGTGATGAAACGAGGAATGGGGAAAGGTTACGCTGCAATTGAAAACCCTCTGTTTTATCACGATAAAACAAGAATGCTCTTTGGAGATGCAAAGGTCACCCTACAGAACCTTGTGGCGGAAATTAAAAACCTTTAAGCAGGCCATTATTTAATAATTTTTATTGTTTGCTGATTTTCAAAAAAGTACTTAAATTTGTATAAGTGACTCTACCGCTTGCTGTATGAAAGCAATAACGGGAAGTTATACTTTTTATTAACAAAAACTTTTTCAGATGAACATTTTCGTAGCCAGACTCAGCTCAAAGACTCGCAGCGAGGACCTTGAGCGACTCTTCAGCAAGTTTGGCGAAGTAACTTCCTCAAAAGTTATCGTCGACAAACAAACTGGCTTCTCCAAACGCTACGGCTTCGTTGAGATGCCCGATGAACAGGCTGCTTACGAAGCAATTGAGAAACTTAACAATACTGAACTCGACGGCAGTCAGATTGTAGTTAAAATGTCAGTTCCAACTCACAGGAAAAAAACAAGACGCCGCAGAAATGAGCCAGGAAACGCGAAATAAACAATAGTATTCATTGTTTATCCATAAACCCGACATCTATTAAGGGAAATTCCGTTATCCTGAGTTTTGCAGAGCCGTAAGGAACAAGTGTAATCATTTCAGGCTCTCCTGTACTTTTTACAGGAGAACGCGGTGGTATATCTGCTGAGTTATTCTTCATTCCCCATTCAGGAATTTTTATCCCACGCGTTTTTATTATCACTGGCGGATCAGATTGCCATACAACATATTTTGACGAATCTGACGACCATACCATGTCGCCACTGTCAGCAAACGGATATTCCTTTACCGGGTTCTCATATACAACAAAAGAAATGTCAGGTTTGCTCAAATCAGCAAATAAGCCATAATTCCAGCTGCTACAAGGGTATATTTCCCAGTCAACACTACCTTTATAACTAAAATTATCGTAATTAAGCTTTGTTTTCCGGTATTCCTTTTCGATTCTGAGCGAGAAATATAATGGACCCCTGAGAACTGATACCGAATTATTGTACCGTCTCTCAAATCTTAATTCCATCGGAATATCAACTTCAACAGTGTCACCGTTTTTCCATTTTTCATCCAGTCTGATTGTACTTCCTCCAAAAGCGGTCGACATTTTATCCTTGGATTTTATTGTAACCGTTTCAGCCCATCCAGGTATTCTGAGATAAAGAGGGAACTTTACGCTTTTATCAGTATAAATTGTAAATGTTATTTTACCCCTGAAAGGATAATCAGTCTCTTCTTTTATGATGACTTCTGTTCCTTTTCCCACTTTAGCAGTCACTTTTGAAGGTGCATAGGCAACTGCAATGAGTCCATTATCGTTTGTTGCCATCCAGAGGCTCTGAGTAAATTTCGGCCATCCCTGATGCATGTTTGCCAGGCAGCATGCAAAGTTTGGCATAAGTCCATAAATGTTCGATTGGTCTCTGTTAGTGCTCCAGTCCCTTTTTGCAACACTTACCAGCACCTGGTTCGACTGCTGGTCGTACTGGTGCGCCCACATATCGGCTGTTGTAGTTCCGGGCAGGGAGTTATAGGTAAGCAGTTCCAGCCTGTCGGCAAGCGAGTTTTCACCGAAAATCTGATATAGCTCCTCAAGAGAAAACATATATTCCACCACGGAACATAGTTCTGTACCGCGGTCAGGACTCCTGCCCGACAGGTGCTCATCACCTGAAAACCTGCCTCCAACCTGGCCATGATTGAGATCATATTTGCGTATTCCTTCGAAAACGGCATTCTTATATCTCTCATCTCCCGATTGCTGGTACCACAATCCCGGGTATTTTATTGCCATGGCATTATTGACTACATGTGCAGTCAGGCCTTCAGGACCCCAGTTGAGAGGTATGCGTTTTTCACTCCATGCTGCTGAATCCCATGGGAATGTTTCATAATAGGCAGTCCAGTCGCGGCTGTTTTTCTGAATGGATTCAATGGTTTCAAGCAGCCATTTTTCACCTGTTTTTCTATATAACCAGTATCCTGTCACAGCATTTTCCATTGCCCTGACGCCTCTCCAATCTTTATCGGGCCAGTCGGGTGGAGTGTCGTGCAAATACCTGAAATATTTCAGAAGGACATCCATCGCACGCTGGTCTGAAGTGGCTTCGTAATACTGCATAAGTACCTTGTTTGCTACAGCAAGGGGCCAGCGATCTTTATTCTTTGCCGGGCCATACCATCCGGAATCGGTACTACTGGAGATGATGCTTTCAATCCAGTTTTTTACTTTAGAAATAAGCCTTTCGTCTTCAAGCAGGTAGGCCAGAGGTACCAGCCCGTCGAGGAAATAGGGTCCTCTTTCCCATGCTTCCCCGTCGCCACCACGCCATGCCGAATTGACAAGGTCGGGCCAGAAATCGTCGAGGTTGCCAGTAAGCCCTTCAGCCTGTATCTCGAGCTGACGCTTCAGCCAACCTTCAGGTTTTACCGCTCCGAGAGGTAGTTTTATAAAGGCATTCTGCACAAGAGGCGCAGGATTGTTTGGATAATGTAAATTCTTTTTGCCCTCACTGCAAGATAGCAGAACCATCGCTAATACCAGCGCTGAAATGAGTACTGATTTCTTCATCTTTTCATTTTATTAACTACAGAGTAATCACAAAGAAATTTTGTTTTTAACAATTAATCTTTGAGTTTTGCGTGCCTATCTCTGTTTCTCGTCATTATTATTTAAATAACGGATCTTCTATCACCTGAAGCATATCAAACCATGCAACCCCCTGTCCCGGCATCCTTAGTATCACATTTGCCTTTATCTCAGGTATTGTATCCTTCGGGATAGTTATAAATGCAACAAACTGTTTCCAGTCTTTTTCAGGAATAAATCTTGCTGTGGCAAAGCCATTAATACCTGCTTCGACGAATTGTGGTTGCAGTTTGACTTTTTCAGAATTGTCCTGTGTGGGCAAAAATCTCTGGTCGGGGTCTGTTTTTGCCCAGATAGAAACCATATATGTTTTACCGGGTACAACCTTGAAGGGGAAGAACCTGAGTGTTACACTCCCGTTTTCGGTTGGAGTAACCAGTCTCAGTGAATAGTTTCCCTCAAAGACGACACGCGGATCAGTAAAATATGTGGCACCTCGGTCTGACCCCGGCCGGGCATAGCATGCTGAAGGAATGCCCGGACTTGAAAGGTCTTCAAATCCAGGGTCGACGATGAGGTTGTTTCTGAAAGGAATTATTCTCTCTTTTTGAGGATTGATATTGATTTTATATACCTGTGAACCATACGATTGAATGTAATCATTTATTATACCTGAGGTTACCTGAACGGTACGGTTTTCAAAGAGAACCCTTGCATGTGTATTGATATTTATGTTTATTGATATCTGAACAGGGCGGGGGGAGGAGGTTTTGTTTACGGCAATTACAATCAGCAGGCCTTTGTACATTCGTGATGCTACACTTATGTCTGAAGAGGATGAAGTTGCGGGAATGCTTACTTCATCCGAAAGGAGCCAGGGTGCGATTGCATTAACCTCCATTGCCATTCGACCGCACTCGTTCCATGTGGCAGTTGATTTCGGGAAGGCGTTCAGTCCCTGTCGGATAAAGTACTGGATTCCTGTTGCACCTTCAGCTATGGCCTGCCACGTCATCGACCTGATTTCCTGTATGGTTGGCTCGCGTAACCAGTGTTCTCCTCCGCCGAATGCCTGAGGCACTATCCAAACAGGCTTTCTTCCTTCGAATTCTTTCTTCAGCATGCGTGTGGCATTGCCTGTCATCGTAACCGGGTAAACAGGCACAGGATACGGGTCGGCCATCACTATATCTGTTGCTCCGGCATAGTCTTTTGCTTTTGTAAACGGGGTCATAAAGACAATTGTAACCGGATGCCATGGGTCTGTCTCTTTGACAGTTTTGTATATTTCTTCAAGATAGGCAGGAGGGATTCTGTGTCCGTCGGGTTCATCAGCAATATACCATGAAAGAAGCGCTGGGTGATCCATAAAGGTCTTCACTTCATTTATCAGGACCTGACGTTTTTCTTCATCACTCATTCCGTTTGTTCCTGAATCAACCCCGCCTCCTCCGGCTACCGATGCAAGGTTATAATTTACTTTCATTCCAAGCTGTGTACAGCGGTCCATATATTTTTTCCTTTCGCCAAGGGATCCAGGTAGAAGTCGCTGATATGGAGAAATAAGGTTGAAGCCTTTTACAACCTCTTCCTCAGGCAGGGTGGGGTAAACAGGCGAATAGGTGTAAAATCCGAACGGAAAGAAAGGTAAACCGTTTACAATCAGACCGCCTGTTAGCCTGTCAATTTTTACTTCGTTTGGTTTGTGTTTGAGGAAAATAATGTCACAGGAACAATAATACATTTTTTGCATCTGTCCCTGGACATGGATTTTTGCCTCAGCTTTTCCTGATTTCCATGATGTATCAGTGACGAACTTAAGCCTTATTATGTTTTTTCCTGGTTTTCCATTCCATTTACTTATAGTGTCACCCCTGAATTTGACATTTACGCTTATTGCAGAGTAAATATGGTTTTGTGGTATGTGGAGAAGCAGTTCAGCATCTTCTCCCGGTGAAAAAAAACTGTATCGGGGATTGATACTGTAACTTAGTGAATCAATTGTTTGTCCCTGCGTAAGGACACTGAATGTAACGAAAAATATAGTTATAAACCGGTAAATCATAATAACAGTTCACCGGTTTAAAAATAATAACTTTCCTGAGATATCTATTTTATTTCCGTCAGCAAAGCTTCAATTGAAGCAATTTTCTTTCTGAGTTCCTCAAGTTCTGATTTAAGCTGTTGATTTTCCAGCTTTGAGGCTTCGATTATTTTATGTTGTTCTTTTACTGCTTCAACAAGCAGTGAGGTTATCACTCCGTACTGCACCGAATAGAAGTCATTTGTGTTATCAACAACTTCCGGTAAAACATCATATACCTCCTGTCCGATAAATCCGATATGTTTCTTGCTGTCATATTTCTCCTTGTCTATCCATTCAAATTCGACACCCCGCAGTGCGCATACTTTTTTTAGTGGATCGGTAATCGGCATGATGTTAGTTTTCATTCTCATATCGCTCGCTGAAATCCAGCCTGAAGTTCCGCCTGCTGATCCGTTTACGTAGAAAGTATTTGAGTTAGGATTACTTTTCCCCATTATTACAACCATCGAATTAAACTCTCCGTAGATCAAAGGAAATGAGCCTATATGCAGTTGATTGCTTGGATTTGTTTCTAAATAACCAGCGTTATTGCCAATAAATATATTTCCGCTTCCTCCCTGAATGTTGTATCCTGCAAAACTTCCAATAGCAACATTATAATTGCCTGTAGAAATATTTTTGCCTGCTTCCAATCCTATAAGAGTATTGTAATCTCCGTCGGTGTTTTCTCTTCCTGCAGATTTTCCTATAAAGGTGTTCAGACTTCCGCCGTTATTGTTCAAGCCTGCCTCATGTCCTATCATTACGTTATATTGTCCATGGCCTGCATATCCTGTTCTGTAACCGATATATACATTGTCGTAACCGAGTGTAGCATTACGGCCTGCTTCAGTTCCGATAAATGTATTTGAATATCCTCCCCAGTTTGCATAGCCGGCTTCGTAACCGATGAATACATTATTATACCCGCTTGTGTTGCTTGGTCCGACACCTGAACCAATGAAGACATTTCTATATCCAGTATAGTTTGAATATCCTGAACTGTCGCCAATAAACACATTGCTGTAACCATTTGATCCACTTAAATTTGAATATCCTGCTTTATGACCCATGTATGTATTTCTTTTGCCGGTCGTTACGTTATAACCCGACAGGGTTCCAATAAATGCATTACTTGAACCTGTTGTATTTCTATATCCAGACTGGTAGCCGAGGAAAACATTATTGGTTCCAGAAGTATTGCTGAAGCCAGCCTGATAGCCAATAAAAGTATTATATTCACCGTTGGCTGATGCTTTGGGTGTTACATACATAAATTCTCTTGGACTTAATGATTTTGAAGCATCGAAACCGCCAATTGCGAAGCCACCCTTTGTTGCTTTGGTTGGGGTGTTATCAATATTAAGCCTGATACTATCGGGAGTCACGATCATCAGATTTACTGTTTCCTCTCCGGCTTTTGCAGGATCAAATCCTCCTATGGCAAATCCTCCTTTTACCCCCTTTCCGTCTGTGTCTTCAACCAGAATTTTTACTCCGTTGTTGTATACAGCAAGAACCGGGGTACCCAATTTATTTTTAACCTCAAACAATGGTTGTTCATCTGGCCAGTTTGAAGGTGGTTGAATTGATAATTTCCCTGCTGGTGAATTGGTACCTATCCCCACATTGCCAGTTGTTCTGTAAAGGTTTGAACCGCTACTTTGCCACTGTTCAGAACTTTTTGACATATGAGCATAGGGCACCGACCATAATGGACTTACACCCATCTCTTTCCAGCCACCATAATAAATTTCAGTTTTTATGTATTTGGGTGTTACACTCCAGTCAATATCAGCAAATGTTGCTGCTGTACCTGACTGTTTAACTCCCTGCCCTACAACCACGGTTAACATGCCAAAATTGTTTGTAGATACTGAAGAATGAAGTTCCTCCCAGAAAACTGTTCCACCTGTTTGTTCGCTCTGAATGGTGATTTTCACTGGCATTGCAGTATTAGCAATCGGATTACCTCCTGCATCCCTTGCAATAGCCTGGTAGTTAAATCCCTGTGGTACTTGAGCAAAAGAGTTATGATGCCATAATAACATCAATATTGCCAACACAGATGACATCATACATCTCCGGATTTTTTTACTGATACATGCACTTTTCTTATTTGAAATTGCACGATTTGTTGTTTTCTTTAAAGTTTTCATATCATAATATTTTTAATATATTGATATTCAAAATAATATGATAAAGGTTTGTATAAAAACCATTTGAAAATAAAGTATCTTAATGGATGAAGTTACTTTATTATATTATATCAAATTTACAATAAAAAGAAAACTTTACCAATACTTCACCTATTGTAATATTGAAGTAAAGACACTAAGGTGGGTTATGTAGAATTACAGTTTTTTACCTGTTCAACGAAATTAAAATAAGTGTGCTGAATTAGAATTCTTTGCGCAAATACCTGTCAATTGCCATTGCCGCTTTTCTTCCTGAAGCAATGGCATTAACAACAAGGCTTGCGCCAGATACAGCGTCACCTGCAGCGAAAACACCCCGCACACTGGTATGAAGATTTCTGTCTGTTTTGATGTTTTTACGGTCATCAAGTTCCAATCCCAGTTCTTCAATAAGGCCTTCAAGAGCAGGATGCATAAAACCGAGAGCAAGCACTACCATATCAGCTGGTATTATTCTTCGTGTTTCCGGGAGTGGTTTCATTATATGTTGTCCGCCGGATGATTCCCAAACAACATCTTCAACTTCTATACCTGTTAAATAACCATTTTCACCTATAAATCTGTTAGTTGATAAACTCCACATCCTTACACAGCCTTCTTCGTGTGAAGTTGATGTTTTAAGGATTTTTGCATAATATGGCCATGGATTGTTTGGCGATCTTTTCAGTGGAGGCATTGGCATTATTTCAATCTGGGTGACACTCTTTGCTTTTTGACGTATAGCAGTACCCACGCAGTCTGATCCGGTGTCGCCACCTCCAAGTACAATTACATTAAGTCCTTCAGCGGATATTCTTTCTTGAGCAGGAATTATTTCTCCGTCATTTATTCTGTTTTGTTGTGTGAGGAAATCCATGGCAAAGTATATTCCATTAAGATCCCGTCCTTCAATGTTGAGGTCACGGGGTTTCATGGCACCTATTGCCAGACATAGAGCATCGTATGAGCTTAATAATACCCTGCCAGGAATATCCTTACCAATCTCAGTTCCTGTTCTTATTTCAACACCTTCAAAGGTCATTAAATTAAGACGTCTATCAATTGTGACTTTACTGAGTTTAAAGTCGGGGATTCCGTATCTGAGAAGGCCTCCGGCTTTATTGTTTTTTTCAAATATTGTTACGTTATGGCCCCATTTATTAAGAAGGTCTGCTGCTGCCAGTCCGGCAGGTCCGCTGCCGATAACTGCCACTCTCTTGTCTGTTCTTTTACGTGGAGGTTTAGGTTTGATATAACCTTCTGTAAAAGCTCGTTCAGAAATAGCGACTTCATTTTCTCTGATTGTCACAGGTTCATCGTTAATATTCAGAACACATGCATGTTCGCAAGGAGCAGGGCATATCCTTCCGGTGAATTCAGGAAAATTATTTGTTGCGTTAAGCCTGTTATAGGCACTTTTCCATTCTCCCCTCCAGAGCAGGTCATTCCACTCAGGTATCAGGTTATCGAGCGGGCATGCCCAGTGGCAGAAGGGTGTGCCACAATCCATACATCTCGATGCCTGAAGCATACGGTCATCACTGTTAAGTACCTGCTCGACTTCACTGAAGTCGCATATTCGTTCATGTATAGGCCTGTTGCCTGCTTCCTTGCGTCTAACCTTTAAAAAACCTGTCGGGTCAGCCATAATTCTGATATTCTTTTAATTTATATGATTACTTTTGATTACTTTACTTATTAATTCTCAGTTCAGATATAACGTATTTATGATCCTCTAACAAACTCCACATCTAACTCAAGGTCAGCAATTTTCTTCTTGATTTCTTCAAGTTTCTGTTCATGCAAAACCTTTTTGTATTCATATGGTATTACTTTAATAAACATTTCAAGATATTTATCAAAATCATCGAGTATCATTTTTGCCTTTTTACTGCCTGTGTAATAATAGTGTCTTGCAATCAATCCTTTGAGTTCATGTACATCGCTTCTATCTTCAACAAGTGATAGTTCAACCATACCCATGTTGCAGAAATAATCAAACTTACCGGTTTCGTTAAGTACATAAGCAATTCCACCGCTCATACCTGCTGCAAAATTGTTACCGGTACTACCCAGAACAACCACTCTGCCACCTGTCATGTACTCGCAGCAATGGTTTCCTGCTCCTTCAACTACAGCAATTGCTCCGCTGTTTCTTACAGCAAATCTTTCTCCTGCCATTCCTGAAATATAGACTTCTCCGCTTGTAGCTCCGTAGAGAACAGTATTACCGGTTATTATATTCTTGTCAGGTTCGAATAACGAGCCTTCGGGAGGTATAACAATAATCCGGCCTCCTGATAATCCCTTACCAAGGTAATCATTTGAATCTCCTTCCAGCCTGAACTCTATTCCTTTAATCAGAAAGGCGCCAAAGCTCTGACCTGCTGAGCCTCTGAATATACATCGAATTGTTCCATCAGGTAAACCTTCCTGTCCATAAATTCCGGCAATTTTTCCCGATAACATTGCACCTACAGACCTATCAGTATTTTTTATTTTTTTCTCGATTAATACTGGCTCTTTTTCGTTTATTGCCTTATCTGCCAGATTAATCAGTTCCCTATCAAGAACATTGTCTATGTTATGAATTTGTTTTTCTACACATTTAATAGGATTAACTTTTGCCTCGGGGGGCAATGTGAGAATTGGTGAAAGATCAAGTGTCCTGGACTTCCAGTTATTAATTTCATAATTGCGTTCCAGAAGGTCTGCCCTGCCGATAATTTCATCAAGCGACCTGTAGCCCAGTTGGGCAAGAAGCTCCCTTACCTCTTCAGCTACGAATCTGAAATAATTAACCAGATAATCAGCTTTTCCGGTGAATCTTTTTCGAAGATCTTCATTCTGTGTCGCAATACCTACAGGACATGTATTCATATGGCATTTTCTCATCATTACACAACCAAGCACAATCAGTGCTGCAGTTGCAAATCCAAATTCCTCTGCACCAAGTAAGGCCATAATAATTACATCAAGACCTGTTTTCAGCTGTCCGTCAACCTGAAGTTTCACTCTTTTCCTCAGGTTATTCATTACCAGTGTTTGCTGGGTCTCAGCAAGTCCAAGTTCGAGAGGTAATCCGGCATGTCTTATTGAGGAAATGGGGCTTGCCCCTGTTCCGCCTTCAAAACCACTGATGGTTATTATGTCGGCCTTTGCTTTCACAACTCCTGCAGCGATAGTCCCAACACCGCATTCCGAAACAAGTTTAACACTGATATTTGCTCTGGGATTAACATTTTTCAGATCGAAGATCAATTGAGAAAGATCCTCAATAGAATAAATATCATGGTGAGGGGGAGGTGATATAAGTGTTATCCCTGGAATAGAATGCCTTGTTTTTGCTACTATTTTATCAACTTTATGTCCCGGCAACTGTCCGCCTTCGCCAGGCTTTGCACCCTGTGCGATTTTAATCTGTATTTCATCCGCATTTACCAGGTATTCTGTTGTTACTCCAAAACGTCCGCTGGCAACCTGCTTAATGGCGCTGCGTGCATTTTCACCATTCGGCCTGGGTTTGAAGCGTTCAGGGTCTTCTCCTCCTTCGCCTGTATTGCTCCTTCCTCCAATCCTGTTCATCGCAATAGCCAGAGTTTCATGCGCTTCCCGGCTTATAGAACCAAACGACATAGCACCCGTCACAAATCTCTTCATTATTGACTCAGCAGGTTCCACTTCATCAAGAGGCACAGGATTGCCCTCTTTCAGTTTGAACAGACCCCTTAAAAAGGTCGGTCGTGAATTTTCTTCAGATACCCTTCTGCTAAACTCTTTATATTTCGAATAATCTCCAGCCCTTGTACTCCATTGAAGAAGTGCAATCGTATCCGGATTCCAGGCATGATGCTCTCCATGTTTTCTAAATGAGTATATACCTTTATTTATTATCTCCGGTGTTGAATCTTCACTGAATGCCTTATTATGTGGAATGAGAATTTCCTGTGTAATCTCTTCAAGACCTAATCCGCCTATCCGTGATGGTGTTCCTTTAAAATACCTGTCAACCACATCCCTGCTAATTCCAATTGCTTCAAAAATCTGAGATGAGCGGTAGCTCCTCAAAGTACTTATTCCCATCTTCGACATTATCTTCAGAAGGCCTTTGTTGATTGCATTAATGTAATTTTCTTCCGCTTTTTTGTAGTCAAGCTGAATTACTTTATCTTTAACAAGTTTCTCAATTATTGCAAAACTCATATATGGATTAATCACGCTTGCACCATATCCGAAAAGAAGTGCAAAATGCATAACTTCCCTGGGTTCTGCCGATTCTACAATTATGTCAATTTGCATCCTTTTGCGTTTCTCAACAAGATAGTGATGTACAGCCGAAACTGCAAGCAGCGATGGTATAGGTGCATGCTCCCGGTCTATCCCTCTGTCTGACAGGATTATATAATTCTTTCCCTCATCAACTGCCTTTTCGCAATCGTAACAAAGTTTTTCAATAGCCTCTTTTAGTCCTTCGGCTCCCTTTGAAACTTCAAAATGCATTTTAAATACTGAGCATGAGAACCCTTTATATCTGAGGTTTTTAATTATGTTGAAATAAGTATTTGATATAACCGGTATTTTGAACTTAACCATTTTCACATGATCAGGAGTGGTGTCAAGAAGATTTTTCTGAAGAGACCCGAGGTATCCTGACAGTGTCATTACAAGCTCCTCTCTGATAGGATCAATAGGTGGATTTGTAACCTGAGCAAACAGTTGTTTGAAATAATCGAATAACCGGTATGGTTTTTCGGAGAGCACTGCCAGAGGGGTGTCGTGGCCCATTGAAGCAATAGGCTCTTTGCCTGTTGCTGCCATTTCAGTAATTATCTTTTCTATATCTTCTGATGAGTAATTAAATGACACCAGATATTTTTCATAATCCCCATCTAAAGCTGGAGAAAAATGCTGTCCGGTTTCGATATCTTCAAGAAGAACCTGATTTGCTTCAATCCATTTTCCATAAGGGTATTCTGATGCCAGTTTTGTCTTTATTTCATCATCATAATATATTTTTCCTTCTTCAGTGTCGATGAGAAGTATTTTACCAGCTCTTAGTCTTCCTTTTGCAACGACTTCATCAGGTTCAAATTCCTGAACACCTGTTTCTGAAGCCATTATAATAAGGTCATTCGAAGTTATTGTAAACCTTGATGGGCGCAGTCCATTCCGATCGAGCATCCCTCCGATATACCTTCCGTCAGAAAAAATCAAGGAAGCTGGACCATCCCATGGTTCCATAAATGTTGCATGATAATGATAAAAATCTCTCAGTTCTGGAGGTATTGGATTTTTAATGTTAATTGATTCAGGAATCAGAATAGACATTGCATATGGTAGAGATTTACCACTCATAACCAGAAACTCCACAACATTGTCGAGCGAAGCTGAGTCGCTCTTACCAGGCTCAATAATCGGGTAAATTCTCGACAGGTCGTCGAGCGCTTCCGATTTAAGAATGGATTCACGTGCTTCCATCCATATTCTGTTTCCCCTTATTGTATTTATCTCTCCATTATGGCCAATAAATCTGAAAGGCTGTGCAAGATCCCAGCTTGGGAATGTGTTGGTACTGAATCTTGAATGTACAAGGGCTATTGCACTCTGAAGCCGTTCATCTTTCAGGTCAAGATAATATTCCTTCAATTGGTATGACGTCAACATTCCCTTATATACCAGAACACGGGTCGAAAGGCTCGGAATGTAAAAGAAATCTTTCTGACCAAGGTTTGATTCCCTGATTCTTTTTTCAGTTATTTTTCTGATAATATATAGTTTCCTTTCAAGAACTTCAGGTTCAGTATCTGCAGTCATGAAAATTTGTTTCATCACCGGTTCAGTCATCAATGCAAGTTCTCCCAATACACTGTTATTTCTCGGCACTTCACGAAACCCCAGAGTTTTAACACCTTCTTCTGCCGCCACTTCTCCTAATATCTTTAAACATTCATCTGCTTCATGGCTGTTTTGTGGCAGGAAAAGTATTCCGGTTCCAAAATATCCCGAAGGAGGTAAAGCATACCCCTGAATAAGGTAAAAGTCACGAGGAATCTGGATCATTATTCCTGCACCATCACCCGTACGGCTATCTGCGCCCTCAGCACCACGATGAGCCATGTTACATAAGATCTCAAGTCCTTTTGAAATAATGGAATGTGATTTTCGCCCTTTAATGTGAGCTACAAACCCAATTCCACAACTGTCATGTTCGAAATCACTTCTGTATAATCCTCTGTTGGTACTTTTCATGGTTAACCTCATTTTTATTAAAAAAAAACCGTTCTCACTGGCTGAGAACGGTTTATAATAAATTTAAAATACCATTCTCAGCCTTCGCTGAACCTCCTGAGAACGATTACTGATAATATTAAAAGGCCTTTCGCCTCCATTTCCTCAAAATTTTCGTACAAATATAATATTTGCTTAAAATATTTAAGAAAAATTAAAAAGAAATTTATTAACATTAATTATTTAAAATTTAATTAAGCATTTTTAGTTTCCATAACCATCAGGCAAAATATAATTTAACTTAAGGAGTAGTTTTTTCATTTATAGTTTTAATTTTATATTAGAGAATCAATAATAATTATGCGTTGAATGAGTAATCAAAGTGAAACTCTTTTTATTATAATTTTCGGAGCCACGGGCGACCTTACCTACCGAAAGCTTGCTCCTGCACTGTATTCGCTTAATATCCAGGGCTCAATACCTGAAAGGTTTTATATCGTGGGTGTTGGAAGAAAAAATTTAACAGATGAAGAGTTCAGAGCAAGAATGCGTGAAGGTATAAAATTGTTTTCCTATAGAAGTGAAATAAGAGATAGCTCTATAGAAGAGCTACTTGAGCATTTCTTGTATATCAAATCAGACATGGTTTCGCATGAAGGATACACAGATCTTAAATCATTGATCAAGAAGAAAGAAGACGAATCAGGTGGTGCAATAAACTGTATATATTATCTTGCCACACCTCCCGACCTGTTCTCTGTGATTCCTTTCAGGTTACATGAAGCAGGGCTTACTTCGGAAGACAAAGGATACATAAGGTTCGTTTTTGAGAAGCCATTCGGATATGAGTATGCTTCCTGCAGAAAGTTGAACGAAGACCTTCACCGGATTCTTTCTGAGAAACAGATATACCGGATTGATCACTACCTGGGCAAGGAAACCGTCCAGAATATTCTTGTTATGAGATTTTCAAACGGTTTATTTGAGCCTTTGTGGAACCGCAATTATATTCACCACATTCAGATTACCTCTGCCGAAAGCATAGGTGTTGAAAACAGAGGCGGATATTACGACTCGGCCGGAGCACTGCGTGATATGGTTCAGAACCACCTGCTTCAGATGGTGGGGTTGACTGCAATGGAACCGCCATCTTCTATTCATCCCGATGCTATAAGAAATGAAGTGCTGAAAGTATTTCAATCATTGCAGCCATTAAAGGAGGAAGAGGTACCAGAATATGTAATCCGCGGGCAGTATACAGCTTCGAAGGTAATGGGACAATGTATACCTGCTTACAGACAGGAGCCCGGGGTAAATCCGGCTTCTCGCACCGAAACTTATGTGGCAATGAAATTTTTTATCAACAACTGGCGGTGGGGTGGTGTTCCTTTCTTTATCAGGACCGGCAAACGCCTGCCCACCAGAGTAACTGAGATAGTTGTCAATTTTAAACCTACACCACATTTTCTGTTTCATGTAGATGATATGAATAAGGCCATAAATCAGCTTATTATAAGAATACAACCTGATGAAGGTATTGTGCTTAAATTTGGAATAAAAAAGCCAGGCAGCGGTTTCAATGTCGAGAATGTTAGTATGGATTTCCATTATTCAGATCTTTTAAAGGTTAGAGTCCCAGAGGCATACGAACGATTGCTCGGAGATGTGATAATGGGCGATTCAACGTTGTTTGCGCGCGATGATATTGTCGAAACAGCCTGGAAATTTCTTGAACCTGTTCAGAAAGCATGGGCTGAAAACCGGGACATAAAAATATATGGTTACCCTGCAGGTACATGGGGACCTGAAGAGGCAGGAAAAATTATTGGCGATGGACTTGAGTGGCGTTATCCCTGCAAAAATCTGGCTGATGACGGAACTTTTTGCGAACTTTAACAGTATGGACAGGATAATTAAGATATCGAACAACATAATGGCACTCTCTCATGAAGTTGCTGCAGACCTTTCAGCTATTATCAATAACGCAGTCCGGCGTTCCCACCACCTGAACATTGCACTTTCAGGTGGCAATACGCCGCGAACCTTTTATTCAGTTCTGGGTACACATTATGCCCTTAGTACAGAATGGAAAGCAGTTGATTTCTTCTGGAGCGATGAACGTTGCGTCCCTCCCGGTGACAGGGAAAGTAATTACAGGGTTGCAAGAGAACACTTTTTCGAACGGATTAAGATACAGGCTGGAAAAATTCACAGAATCAGAGGTGAAGATGATCCTCAAACAGAAGCAATAAGATATTCTGAACTAATCAAGAAAAAAGTTCCATTTCGTTTTGGATTTCCTGTATTTGATATTGTTTTCCTGGGGCTTGGAACGGACGGACATATAGCATCAATATTTCCAGGTGATGAGAAAGTACTTAGTTCGGTCAGAACATGTGAAGTTGCAGTACATCCAGAAACAGGACAAAAAAGAATTACACTTACCCTGCCAGTGATAAATAATGCAGAAAGAATTATTTTTCTCGTTTCAGGAAAAGATAAGGCTGAAATTGTTGCTGAAATACTTAATAACCCGGATGCCAAACATTATCCTGCTGGCATGGTAAATCCTCACTTCGGCAAAATATACTGGTATATGGATCTGGATGCAGCATCCCTGTTAAGCCAGTATGCTTAAAAAAATAATGTTATTGTTAACAATTGGTTGAAAATAATCTTCAGTTAATAGATTTAATCTTTATAAATTTATCCTGCCTTTTAAACTAAATAATTAAGATTATGTCGCACGAGAAACCTAAAGGTGAAGCCAAGAAGAAGAAACAGCCAACCAAAACCCTGAAAGAAAAGAGGGCTGAAAAGAAAGCAAAAAAAGCAGAGAAGGCTGGCAAATGAGAGTTTGCTATTGAATTTGGTTCTAACGCCGGGTGTACCTGTCAAAAACTGTAATTACCGGAAGTACATTCCCGGCTTCATCAAAGTAATCACGGGTTGAACGGCCACCATAGGTGGCAGGTTCCCACCAGAATACGCCAGCTCCGTATTTTCCGGGAGCTGTTGTTACTATTTTGTTTACTTCTTCCAGAAATTCTTTCTGTCCTTCAGGGGTTTCAGGAAACGGACCCGGGCGTTCCTTGTACTCAGTTGGTGATGAACAATATGCAACTTCAACAAGAATTATCGGTTTTCTATATGTCTCAGCCATGAAGATCATATTATCCCTGAGGTCCAGCAGGGTTCCATGCCACCATGGGTAATAAGATTGCCCTATAATGTCAAAATCAATTCCGTACGACTGGATTTTGTCGAAGAACCATCTGGTCTTTTCTTTGTTCCCTCCCTGATCTATGTGAATCATTATCAGCGGCTTTTTAACAGTTTCATTACAGGCATCATACACCCCACGTATTCCGGCTTTAAGAAGGTCTGCGAAATTATCCCAGTTATCAGGCAATTTGCCATCAGGCCAGAGCATCCCGTTAATAACCTCATTGCCAATCTGAACCATTTCGGGAAAAGAACCAGCCTCACGAAATGCTACCATAGTGGATTTTGTATATTCATAAACTGCCTCAACAAGCTCTTTATGAGTCTTTCCTTCCCACGCGGCTGGAGTATATTGCTTGCCCGGATCAGCCCAGGTATCGGAGTAATGATAATTCAAAAGAAATTTAAATCCCATTGCTTTTGCTTTTGAAGCAAGCTCAATAGTATACTGAAGATTATTTGGAAGTCGAGTTGGGGTGTGAAAAAGCCTCAACCGGATCCATTCATAACCGTGATCTTTGAAAATCTTTAGTCCATCCTTTGGCACTCCATCTTCCTTAAATTTAAATCCCATATCCTCAGCACTTTTCAGGAATGACAGGTCGGCCCCAATGGCATAATTAAAATTACTAATCTGCGAATAAACACTATTAACTGAAAATACTAAAATGCAAAAAAGACCGATCAGGAAAATATTTTTATGGTTCATCTCAATAAAAATTTAAAAGTTTAAATTGCATCCATTATCAGATATAAATTGGTGACATATTAATTTATTATGTCATCTGTACCCAATATTATTGAAATAATTTTTGTAAAATTAGGAAATCAAACGTTTCTGAATTAATTTTACTCAGAATGATATTTCATTTTTAAGTAATTTTTGTCAAACTAAAATTTACTGAACTATGAGCAACGGAACATCCTTCGATTTTAATGCTTTCATTAATGAATCAAAAGAGACTCTTTTGAATCCGAAAAGCTATTTTTCTTCCATGAAGACTGCCGGTGGAATGGTTGAACCGCTTATTAAGGCTGTCATTTATGGTGTGATAGCAGGTATTTTTTACCTGATTTGGGGTTTATTTCATCTGGGGGCTGCAGGAAGCTTGCTGGGTGGTGCAGCTGGATTTGTCGGATTGATTTGGGCAATCATTGGTTCAATAATCGGACTATTTATCGGGGCAGTTATAATAATGGTTATCTCGGCAATCGGTAAAGGCAGCACCGATTTTGAAGCTTGCATGAGAGTTTCTGCATCTCTGATGGTAATTATGCCTGTTTCTGCATTGCTGAGTTTTCTGGGTGGCATAAGCCTGACACTGGGTTTAATTGTCAACCTGATTATCTGGCTCTATTCGTTATGGCTTTTGTATCATGGACTTACTGGTTCGCTGAAGGCAACCCCCGGAACAATAAAAATAATTATGTGGGTTCTTGCTGCTATCCTTGTGCTCTTTACAATTACAGGAATGGCCACAAAGAGTGCAGCTGAAAAATTACTGAGGGATTATAATAGGGAAGCAAAGGAAATTATGAAAGATTTAGAGTGAAAACAGATATTCTGTATTTCATTAATTTAAAAAATAATTTATAAAGTTATGATTATCATCCCGTTCAAAAAAGGAATCTATGCAGTAATTTTAATTATAGCACTGTTTATTTCGGCTCTGAACGTTTCAATTACTCAAACAGATCTTAAAGGTAGACATGCTTTTAAGGAATTTGAAAGTGCAAAAAAATGCAGGACATGCCATCCCGGGATATATGAGCAGTGGTCACAGGCAATGATGTCGCAGGCATATACTCATCACTGGGATGAGATTGAGTATTTCGACCTTGCTGAAGCACATGCCACAGCAGTGCCCCAGCTTCGTGAAGTTGTTGACGGCTGCAATGGATGCCACACCCCGCTCGCATATATGAACGGCAAATTTCCTCCGCCACGGCCTGCAGAAAATTCAATGGCTAACGAATCTGTTTCATGTGAGGTATGCCATCTTATTCAGGAGACTCATTCTGACCCGCCATTCAACTTTAGCTATGTGATCAGTCCGGGAACAACCAAATACGCCGGACGGCAGCCTTCAGTGGAATCACCTGCCCATAAAATCATTACTAAAGATATATTCCACACTACCGAATATTGCGGAATATGCCATAATGAAAAAAATCCTTTCGGTGTGTGGGTTAAAAGTACTCAGCTCGAATGGAAGGAGGGACCCTATGCTGCACAGGGAGTCCCGTGTCAGGATTGCCATATGCCTAAGGGCCAATATCTTAATGCAATAATGGGTAAACCTTATGCTGATGCACGGCTGCATTTGTTTCATGGTGGACACGATCCGGGAAAGGTAAGGGGAACAGTTGAAATAAGAATCGAACCCGATGTGCGGGAAGCGGAACCGGGCGAGACAGTCATATTCACTGTAGCTCTGTTCAATGCTAAAACAGGTCATAAGTTTCCAACAGGCTCTGTTGAAGACAGAATATTATGGCTGAACGTTGAGGCAACAGATGCAAAAGGTAAGGTTTACCATCTGAGTGTTGACAAAAAAGGATTTGAAGGAGAGGAATATACAATATCGGGCGATTATCTGGCATATCAGGATCTGGGCATTCCAAAAGGAATAAAAGATTTTAAGGGGCTGCAACGCGACGGCATCCCCGCAGGCAACAGGATATTCCGTATGCCTTATCTCGACCCAGATGGAAACATGACCATAATGCAATGGAATACAGCCAAACTGGGTGTAGATTACCGCATCGGCCCGCGTGAAACAAAAACAGAAAAATTTACTTTCAGGATTCCGTCAAATGTTTCACCGGGAAAAATGAAAGTCACCGCTACACTGAATTACCAGCTTCTGGTGAAACCTGTAGCAGATTTTCTGGGCGTACCGGCTGATGAATCAGAAATAATTCCAGTTAACGACCATTCTACCTGGATAACAATTTTACCCTAAACTAAAAATATAATTATGAAGATAAATAAGATTCATTTGATACTTGTTTCTTGTTTCGTTGGTTTATTTGTTTCTGGTGAAGCATCAGGAATTCCTGCTTTTGCACGTAAATATCAGATAAGCTGTCAGGTGTGCCATTCACCAGTACCCCGGCTCAAACCTTATGGTGAAGAATTTGCCGCAAGCGGTTACAGGATGACCGAATATGAGTCGCCACGCTATTTTATAAACACGGGTGACGATAAGCTGTCACTGCTGCGTGAGGTTCCTCTGGCTGTTCGTGTAGATGGTATTGCATCATACAACCGCGGAAACAGCGGGAAATTCGATTTCGGAGCACCATCAGGCGTTAAACTCCTTTCTGGCGGTGAATTATCAGACAAGCTGTCGTACTATTTTTATTTCTTCATGAGCGAAGGTGGTGAAATAGTGGGGATCGAGGATGCATTCCTGACTTACAGCAATCTTTTCGGCACCGGAATAAATATTACTGCCGGCCAGTTCCAGGCATGCGATCCTTTCTATAAAAGAGAGATAAGGCTTACTCTTGAGGACATTGCTATATTAACCTCTGTCCCTGGCACCTGCAACGCTTCTCTTAAATATGAAAGGGGAATAATGGCTGATTACGAAATACCTAAACTCGGTACGGGAGTTGTTGTAGAATTGATTAACGGGAACGGCATTGGCAACGGAGGTGAAGAACTTCTTTTCGATAAAGATAAATATAAGAACCTGCTTCTATATATTTCACAACCTCTGGGAAGGAGCTTTACAATTGGTCTGATGGGCTACCTCGGTAAGGAAATTGTAAGCGGGGCACCAGTAACCTTAACAAGCAATATAAAAATGATCGGACCGGTAATCAAAGCCAACTTTAATGAGCATTTTATAATTAATGCCCAGTATATTCTTCGTACTGATGCAAGAATTTTTGATGAAACACTTGGAACATGGGGAACCGGGATAGACACTCAGGGGGGATATCTTGAAGCAATTTTTACACCCCGCGGCGATGCAAGCAAGTGGTATTTTACCGGACTGCTAAACTGGGTGGAGTCAGATTATGATATGCTTGATTATAAGTCCGCTACATTTCATATTGGACATGTCTTAAGAAGGAATGTCAGACTTATATCAGAGTATTCTTATATTGATGAGCCAGGTGATAAATATGGAAAATTTAGTGTTGGATTTGTAGCAGCTTTCTGATGGCTACAGATTAAGGAATGTTTTAATTAATGAAATAAAAGGGTGAAATCCTATGCATTGATTTCACCCTTTTATTTTGTTACTTTTTTAGCAGATCCCTTATTTCAGTAAGTAGTTTTACTTCGGCAGGGGGTTCAGGAGGTGCAGCTGGAGCAGCAGGGGCTTCAGATTTTTTTCTGAGAGTGTTGATAGCTTTAATCAGCATAAATACTGCAAAAGCAACTATCAGAAAATCGAAGCACACCTGAAGAAAATTCCCATAATTCCATGTAACTGCAGGATTCCCGTCCGAAGCAGCTTTCATAACAAGTTTCAGATCGGTGAAATTTACACCGCCGATTAATAGACCAATGGGAGGCATAATAATGTCGCTCACCAGGGATGATACGATTTTGCCGAAGGCAGCTCCGATAATTATACCTACTGCCATGTCGACAACATTGCCCTTCATTGCGAAGGCTTTGAATTCATCAATAATTTTCATAGTGATAATTTTTAATTATGGAAAGTTAAAAATATTTAGTGAGATAAAAATTTAAGTTGTTTTTACTTGTTATTGATTTATTGTTTTCATTTTTTCAATGTTGATTTCAAACCAGGGAGAAGAATAATCAGGGTCGAAATCAGGATTCTTTATTATTTCACCTGTACGATGGTTGATTATTCCTTTGATATATTTTGATGGTAAAACATAAACGGTGTCGGCGTTGTCATTTTTTTCGGGAGGTCTTTCAGTAAGGATATTTTCATAATTACAGTTTTTGATTCCTGCTTTTGCGATCTCGTCGTTGTAATATTTGATTATTCTGTCTGAAATGCATATTACTATCACATAATCTCCGTAATATCTTTTACTGTTGTGTTTTACCAGCAGATCGAGCCTGTCGCTGGTTACTGAAAAGGCCGTCTTGTAAAATGATTCCGCAAATCTGAAACCTTCTTTTAGTATGTTTTCGGCATCGCTTTTGAATTTTGTGTAGTGAAGATAAATTTTTGCCCTGTCTTCATATTCAAGCATAAATTTCATTACATCTTCATCAAGAATTTTTTCGCTTCTTAATTCGTCGTATTTTGCCGGGCTTTCGGATACGACCATTTTTTTAAGGAGCGATTCAAACTGAAGATCTCTTTTTATGAGTTTTGTATGCAGGTAAGCAATGTAACCTGCCAGAATAAGTATTACTATCAGGAGAAATATTTCCATCCCGATGGTTTTGTAAGAGGCCCCCGCCCCAATTTTAATACCTAAAGTTAGTTAATTTTTGATTTATTCATGCCTGGTTGACAAACAACTCAGAACCATCCTTTTTTTCTCAGGAAAAACATTCCGACTGCTGAGAAGAACATAGAAACAAGGAAAATAAGCAAAAAGGCGATTCTTGAATTTTCCATAAAGTTAGGTACATTCATTCCGTACAAGCTGGCAATGAGGGTAGGAATCATAAGAAGAACCGAGATGGAGGTGAGTCTTTTCATTATGATGTTCAGGTTATTGGAAATAACCGAGGCATACGCGTCCATCATTCCGCTGAGAATGTCGCTGTAAACCTGCGTGGTTTCCTGTGCCTGCTTGGTTTCAATCTCGACATCTTCAAGAAGTTCTTCATCATACTTTTCTTTCTGGTTTCTGAGATTTTTCAGCCGGTTTATTAATATGTCATTGCCTTTTAGTGAAGTTGTAAAGTAAACAAGGCATTTTTCAATCTGAAATAATCTCTGCAGGTCTTCGTTTCTGACAGATCTTTCAAGTTCCGATTCGGCTGATTTTATATGCAGGTTTATCTGTTTAAGGTATTTCAGAAACCAGACACTCGAGTTAAGAATGAGGCGAAAAACCAGATCAAAATAATCTTTGTAATTGATATTCTTTCGTACTGAATATGTAAGGAAATCCTTTATCAGCTCTGTTTCCACGTGGCATATTGAAATAAATATTTCATCTTTGAATAAAAGTCCGAGGGGTGCAGTAGAAAATGGTATTTTAGGATTTCCGTTCCTGTAAGGGATTCTAATAATTATAAAGAACCATCCCTCTTCATATTCTACACGTGGTCGTTCGTCGATATCTTCAAGGTCGTTAAGGAATGATGGAGGAATATCGAATTTCTGTAAATATTCTTTATCATCAGCAACAGGGCATTCGATATGTATCCAGCAGTATGGTTCCCACTCTGCACATGGAACAATTCCTGTTGAGTTTTTAAAGAAAGTTCTCATAGTACAAGCCTCCATTATTTTATAACAGAGGTTGACTATGCAAACCTCTGTTAAAATTCAACAACATAAATGATAATCGTCCATGTCTGGATTCGGTTTCGGCGTGCAAAATAATGAATTTAATTTATTATTTAGTTCAAATGTTAAAAAAATATTGGTAAAAAATATATAGAAACAAAAAATGCGGCTTTTTATGCCGCATTTTTTATAAGCGAAAATTTAGAACCTATGCATTTTTAAATGCTTTTTTGCCTGCGAATTTTCCAGACTTGCCGAGTTCAAGTTCAATGCGCATAAGCTGGTTGAATTTTTCAATTCTTTCGCTGCGGCATCCGCTTCCGGTCTTCAGATGGCCGGCATTGACTGCAACAGTCAGGTCTGCAATGAAACTATCGGCAGTTTCTCCACTCCGGTGTGATACAAAAGCATTGTATTTGTTTTTGTATGCCAGCTCAATCGTTTCAAGCGTTTCGGTTACGGTACCTATCTGGTTCAGTTTTATAAGGATTGAGTTTGCAGCTCCCTTTGCGATGCCTTCTGCGAGAATTGCCTTATTGGTGCAGAACAGGTCGTCACCTACTATTTCAATTCTGTTGCCAAGAACCTTTGTAAGATTTACCCAGCCTGTCCAGTCATTTTCAGCAAGGCCGTCCTCAATAAGCACAATCGGATACTGATTAACCCAGCTTTCCCACAGTTTTATCATTTCATCGCTCGAGAGCAGTTTACCTGTACTTTTGAAAAGCTTATATTTCCCGTCTTCCCACATTTCACTCGCAGCGGGGTCGAGGCAGATACTCACATCGGTTCCCGGTTTGTAACCAGCTTTGTTGATAGCCTCGAGGATTACCTCTACTGCTTCATCATTCGATTTGAGATCAGGTGCAAAACCTCCTTCGTCGCCTACTCCGGTGCTGTAGTCTTTGCCTTTGAGCACTGATTTAAGTGAATGGAAAACTTCAATTCCCATCCTTATTGATTCAGCAAATGAAGGAGCATTGTGTGGTGCAATCATAAATTCCTGAAAATCAACATTATTGTCGGCGTGCTTACCACCATTGATGATATTGAGGCATGGAACTGGCAGAAGATGTGCATTTGCGCCTCCTAAGTATTGGTAAATAGGAATGCCTGCACTCTCAGCTTCAGCCCTCGCGTAAGCCATCGATACAGAAAGAATGGCGTTGGCACCAAGTTTCGATTTATTTGGTGTTCCGTCGAGTTCAATCATCAGATAGTCGAGTTGGCGCTGGCTGGTAAATTCCTTGCCAACAATCTCCTTTGCAATTACCTTATTCACGTTTTCAACTGCTTTAAGAACACCTTTGCCGTTGTAGCGTTTTTTATCGCCATCGCGCAATTCACATGCTTCCCTTTCGCCAGTTGAGGCACCGCTGGGCACCATAGCCCTGGCTTGTGTCCCGTCTTCAAGAGTTACAACAGCTTCAACAGTCGGATTCCCTCTCGAATCCAGAATTTCCATTGCTGATACATCAATTATTTTCATTGTTTCTATGTTTTTGGTTATTAAAAAGTTTTTTGTTCTTTTCCCGTAAACGATATCAGGCCCAAATATAGTTTATTTTATATTAATGAAAAAAATGGGCACTTAAACCATTTTAAATGTAAGAATCAACATGGGATCAGTTTTATATGCTCAAAGGAAAATGCTGGAACCAGAAACAAGCACCCGGTGACCTTGGTTAATTATTGCTAATCTTTAATACATCTCACACTGTAACCCTCTCCTTTATAGCCATAGAATTTTAATATTTCGGCGTTTTCATTGTACATTTCTATTGCATACGCCTCAAAATAATTAATAGAAGTACTTGTCCACCAATAGCCCCGGAGTGTAACATTAATGAACTTTCCTTCATAATGTTGTCTCATTCCACCAGGGAGAGCTGAAAAACCATAGTTATTAGCAAAACAAAGATTAGGTTCACTCCATAACTGACGGTAATAATCCTTTAATTTACCACCGGCTTTTTTATGTCCGCCAAGGAAATTAATCAATTCATCCCAGTCCGAATCTGTCGGCACATGCCAGCCGGTTAGACAGAGAGAATCTGTGCTTACTGCATAAAAATTATATAGTGCTCCGTAAATATTCGAAAAACTAACTGAGTCATTATTATACCAGCAGTATGCTGGTGCTTTATTGTATTGCAAATCATAATTGTCCTTTACCTGAATGATAACTCTGCCATTATTAAGTTTTGTCGTCCTGAGGTTCTCAGCCATCCATATCTTTGACTCGATTTCGATTGTCCGGTATACATTCCCCTCAATATCAATGATTGTATCAGTTTGTCCTGTATAGTCCGGAAATATTTTAGGACTGGTTTCTTCGTAACAGGTTGTTAATATAAAAGAAATTATTATGCAGATTATCTTGTTCGAAGTTCGATATAGAACTCTAATTTGATGCATTAAATTGTTATTATTTTCAATAATGTTATATTGTGTCATTATTTTAAACAAAATGAGTCTTTTTATTAATTTTTTTTAGGAGCAATATGTATTAAGGAGTAATCATTTGAAAAGCAAATAATTAATGCTTAATAACAAGTTGTTTATTAGCAATGTTTTTCCCATTATCAATTTTAAAGATATAGTTGCCGTTTTTAAGATTATAGACCGGTATTGTAAACCTGTCGCCTGAGTATTGACCCTGGAAATATTTTACTCCATAGCCATCATAAATACTTACATCAAAAATGGCATTTACAGCAGCATTAAGGTTAGCCGTTCTTGTAACTGTAACAGTTACTTCTGTTGATGCGGGATTTGGAGAAAGCATATACCCATAACCACAATCATATATGTAAATATAAGTATGAGCCGTGTTTCCTGTGCCGCATGCATTTTGATGAGTACAACGAACCTGATATAATTCTTCATAAGGACAATCAAAATGTGCATTTGCCCACCAATCGTAACCATAAATAGTGTTACAATAATATTCGGGACTAATTGACCACTCAAGTGAGGAGGGATTCGAATATGGTGAATAATTTGCATAGAATGTGTATTCATTGCCAATACATCCTTCAGAAGGACCTGTTACTTGTACCTGTGGTACTCCTGACCAAACATTATAGTTAGGTATTGTTACTGGAGAAAGCTGACATTGCCCATTCTCAATTGTAATTGTTGCACTTATCCAACTACTACCATTACCTGTAGAAAAAAATGTAGCCGGGTTTGATCCTGGCGATGAAGTTTCTGTTAAATATGGACCATTACTCCAATCAATATTACTGAAATCTGGAAGATAATTTATCGTATAATTCTCAGATGTACAAATTAAATGTGATCCTGAAATATTCATTGAAGTGACAATTCTTACACTAATCGCTGCTGTATTCCCATAAAGGTATAAGTAGGGAGGTATGTAGATAGGTTTATATACTCCAAACTCAATTATTTCTTCGGATCCCAACACTAAATTCTGATAATAACCCATAGCTTCAACAATTATAGTATCAGTATTGCTTGTCTGAGAATTCCATCTCCAATGCTCACTATCAATTATTTCAAAATACTCTGATTTTGATTTATAGACTAATGATTCAAAGACATCTAATTCTTCCTGTGATGTCTTATGGATAAAATAGGTTTTATCATACTCCAAATTAGTGACTCTAAATGCAATATATTCAAATACATAATCATTGTGATTTGTCTGACATTTATATTCCTCATAAAAATTTCCACTATTAATATGCGTAGTTGTAGGGTAAATAATATCATTTGCAGAAACACTAAAAAGTGTTATTAATGGTAATAGTAGTATTAATATTTTTTTCATAACAAAAAATTTTCAAATTAAAAGCGAAAATACTGTAAATCTATTATTTAAGGTATTGATTTCAAATATATACTCTCTATCAAAATCTAATTTTCTGGTATACTTTCCAAATAACTTTATAAAGTCAACTTGAAAATACCAGATTTTGGTTTTACTTAGGCTGTTTTTTTAAAAAAAATCATTCACTAAGCAATTTGCTTTTTGTGTTAATATAGACCTGAAATCCAAATGAAAAGCTTAATCCACTTGATATTATTTTATTCTCTAAAATCCCATAAGAAGGGTAGTTCAAGTGCAAATAAGTAATTTCAGGTTCGATTGCAACTGATTTTGAAATAAATATGCTATAACCAATTCCAACACATAAGGAGTATCCTTTCCACTTTTTTATATAATCATCAGCCTCAAGATTAAAAAGTCCAATAGTTACAGAACCTTCAAAAAAAATTCCTGACTTAGTATAATATCTTATAAATGGTCCTACAGTTAGGCTACTATTCAGATTTTTTATTGAAATTAAAGATGTATCCTGAGGAAATGTATTCTTGTTAAAAAGAATAAAAATATCTGTTTTCAATCCAGAAACAACGTGGTTTGTTATAAAATAACCAAAATTCAGTTCAGTATGAAATTCTTTATTATTTATTACATTTATCAATCGGGGTTTAGTACCGGTGATTGGTTCATATTCTTTTGTTTTTTGAATATTACAGGAGAAAGAGCCACCTGTAAGAAGATTCCCTTTGGAAATAGGTTCTTCATTTTGTCCGTAAGCAATCTTAGATAAGTTTCCCAGAAAAATAATAATAAAAAAAAATTTTTCCATTTTAAGTCTTTTTAATCATTGCACTATATGTTATGAACTAAAATACAAACCCGATACAAGTCAAGCATTTTTAATTTTTTTACTCTTAAAATATGTTTCTTTAAATTGATTTATCATGTTTATCTTTTGGAATATAATTACAGCTCCGAGACCATAAATCCTTTCTCCATCAATGGAAACAATATAATATTTTGATATAAACTTCCCCCTTTCTTATTGTATCTTTTTGAACGATCAAACAGTTTAAATGTGACTTAAACAAATTTACAAAATAATACCGAACAAGTCAAATTTGTTTTGTTAATTTTAGTTGCAATAAAAATTTATGCAAGTTTTAGTCATCAGGTTAGTTTATTTTCAATTAATGGAGAAAATAATCATTTTTAAGGTTCTCTTAAAATCTGCTCAACTCAACTCAACTTGTTTTTGCCGGATATAAGGTAAGTCAGAATTATTGCTGCGACTAGCTGTGCCGTAATTGAAAAAATTACGAGCCCGTGCAGTGATATATCATATAATAATCCCATCAGTGCACTGCCGGCAAACCAGAACAGTCCGTAGGCAGCATTAAATGTTCCGAAAGCAGTTCCCCGTTTTTCAGGTGGCACCATGCCTGCAATCTCTGCTCTCATTATTGATTCCTGGGCTCCCATGCCAATGCCCCAGATAATCATCCCTGCCAGCGCTGTTCCGTAATTACCCCAAAAAACCAACGGGGCAAAAAAGGAGGAAAGAATAACTGAAGCAAGAAGTACCCTTAACCCCATACGGTCGAAAAGTTTACCGAAAACGAGTGCGGCCACTGCATCGGCTGCCATGGCAGCTGCATAAAACAGCGGGATTATAGGATCAGATAAAAGAGCTTTCGATTTGAAATGAAAGGCTATAAGTGGAAAATCAGCAAAGCCAGCCGCAACAAAAATTACTGCAAGCAGATAAATCCAGTATTTCTCTGGAAATCCTTTTGTGTCGGCTGCTTTTACTTTTATCTCCAGTTCTCCGGGTGCGGGATAGAGATACTTGCAGAAGAGCAGTATTGCAAACGCTATCACTGCAGGTATTGCCAGTACTGCATAAGCAAGGGAATAGTTCTGGTTTCTGAAGAAAAGAACTGAACTTACCAGCAGGGGACCAACCGTTGCACCAATCTGGTCCATTGCTTCATGGAGTCCGAAACCCCACCCTCTTCCAATTTTATGAGTGCCGAATGATAAAAGTGCATCGCGCGAGGGAGTCCTGATGGCTTTACCAGTGCGTTCTGCAATCATCAGAACAACAGCTATCTCCCAGTATCCGGCAAGAGCAAGAAGAGGTACTGAAAAGAGGTTGAGAGCGTAGCCTGTAATCATCAGCAGCCAGTACTTTTTCGTTCGGTCGGCAAGCCAACCCGAAAGAAGCCTGAGTCCATATCCTATTAATTCACCTGCTCCGGCAACAAGACCTACAGTAGTACCGCTTGCGCCAAGGATTTTCAGGAAAGGACCATTAAGACTTCTTGCTGCTTCATAAGTTACGTCGGAGAAAAGGCTCACCAGACCTAAAAGGACAACGAACCTTACTGCTGTATCAGTCCTTAATAAATTTTTCACAGTCACCTGTTTTTGAAGCTTTAAAAATATTCTTTATTGAAAAATAACGGGCAGGTGTGTTTAAGAAAAATACCATTATTGAAAAAAATGTATTTTCATGGCTGAAATAATACTTATCAATAGAATTAGTTTTATATTAATCTATAATACGTCTGAAGTGATTGTCTAAATGAGCCCGCATTGCGGCTCTAAATTTATCAGAATCTCTTGTTTTAAGAATATCTACAAGTTTTTTGTGGGATACATACCTTTTAACTTTTATAGGTTTATTGATTATACCGCTTTCATATGCATAATTAAATAATGGTAGTAATAGTGATTGAAATTCTATAATGCTTTTGTTTCCCGTAATTTCATATAACTTGCCGTGGAACTTTATTTCATGATTTATATCAAAAAGAACTGTGTTAGATTTTTCTGGTTCATTCTTTACAATTTCAGATAGTTCTTTAATGTCTTTTGGTGTTGCCCGCTGCACTATGAAATCAGCTATTCCTACTTCAATAACAAGCCTGAATTCAAAAATATCTTTTAAAGTTCCATTATCCAGTATATTAGGTAGCATTACTTTTTGTAATACATTGAAAAGGCTTGGACTTTTAATAACTCTGCCTTTATGTTTTTTAGTTTCAATAATATCAATTGTTTTAAGACGATTTAATGATTCTCTAATAACAGTTCGGCTTACACCCATAGCCTCGGCTAATTCAGTTTCTTTTGGAATAGGGTCTCCGGGTTTTAACTTTTTTTTAATAAAGATTTCAATGAGTTTCATTTCAGCTTTATCTACGAGATTCCTATTGTCTATTTCTGTAATAAGTTCTTTAAGATTATTCTCTCTCATATTTTATTCAACATTTGGATAGTCAAAACTTTGATCTAAACAATATTATAATGTGAATTTCTTAATAAGAATGATTGTAAATATATAAAAAATGTGGCAAAAAATTTTTTTTTAAAAAATATTTATTTAAATTTGCTTTATGTAATACATAATACATATTTTTAAAAAATTGATTTTATGAGAAATAAAGTTTTTTTAAAAGTTGTCTTAATAACATTGAGTATTTTATTAAGCAACGGCATTTTTGCACAGAAACTCATTACCGGAAGAGTTATAAGTGCAAGCAATGGACAACCGCTTGGCGGCGTTAATGTAGTAGCAAAGGGCACTACTATTGGTGTAATGACAGATGGTGATGGAAGTTATAAGATTAATGTTCCATCAGAAGTAGCATACCTGGATTTTTCATTTATTGGTTATCTTCCAAAATCGATACCAATAAATGATAGAACATCAATTGATGTAATTCTTGAGGAAAATGTGCAGATGTTGTCGGAAGTTGTAGTAGTTGGATATGGAGAACAATCCAGATCAATTATGACTACTTCAGTCTCAAAACTTGATACAAAAGTACTGGAGCACGCTCCTCGCACAAATGTCGGTACCGCATTGCAGGGAACAATTGCAGGTTTAAGAGTGACAACCACATCAGGTCAGCCCGGTCAGACTCCTCAAATATTACTCCGTGGTGGTACAGATTGGAGTGGAGGTTCAGCACCGCTTGTAATTGTTGATGGTGTTGTAAGTTCACTTTATGGTTTGAACTCTGAAGATATTGAATCAATAGATGTTCTTAAGGATGCTGCAGCAACTGCTATTTATGGCGCAAGGTCAGCAAATGGTGTAATCCTTATATCAACAAAAAAAGGAAAAGTTCAAAAATCGGAGATAAATTATTCATATAAATATGGAAGGAATTACATGAGGGAAACATATGAATATCTAAACGCAAGGGATTATATTTATTACAACAGGTTAGGTTTAATGAACTATAAAGCAACAACCGGAAAAACTAATTTCGATGGTTTTGCAACGTCACCCTCAATTGGCTGGGGCACCGGGGGTAATATGATTAATTCAGTATTTACGACACAGCGTGTTACATCAGAAAACCGCCAATATCTTAATGATCCTGAATGGCAGTGGATGATTGACCCAATAAATCCAAATGATACTATTCTTTTTCAAGACAGAGATCTTTCAAAACTTATTTACCAGGATAGTTATCTTAGTGATCATCATATTTCTTTTTCGGGAGGAAATGATAAAGGACTTTATTCTCTGGGTCTTGGATATATATATGATCAGGGCATTGTGCTTGGCTCGGAACTTAAACGATTTACAGCAAATCTTAATAGTTCCTATAAATTGAGTAATAAATTATCTGTAAATTCAATATTTAATTTCACGCATTCCTCACCTAAATATCCTTACCTTACTGATGATGAAGGCAGCTATAATCAAATTTTTGAAAGAGCAGCCGGATTTGCTCCAACTGCAAGAATATATAATTCTGATGGATCTCTCAATCCATGGGTAAATACTTCAATAGGGAATCCCCTTTATTATAAAGATAAATTTTTGCGTAAAAGTTTGGAACAAAGAATAACAGGAGGTGTCAACCTCGATTATGAGATATTGCCAGGATTTAACTTGACCTTAAAAGGCAATTTATTTGCAGTTCATCTAAATCGAGAATCTTTCAATAAATCATATTATTCAGGAGGAAGTCTCAACACAGCCAGAATTGCAAGTGCCAGCTACTCACGTTCACTAACTCAACAGTATAATGTTCTGTTAAACTACAAAAATACCTTTGGAGCAAATCATCATCTTAATTTATTACTAGGTGGAGAATATTATGATTATTATTCTTTTTATATGTATGCGGCAACAAAAAATTCCCCTACAGATCTGATATACACAATGAATGCAGGCTCTGAGGCTTCTGGAGTTCCAACTTCAAGCACTACAGCAACAAGAATTCTGTCAATACTTGGGCGTATTACTTACGATTTTAATACCAGATACCTGGTAAACATAAATTTCAGATATGACGGATCTTCAAAACTTCCGGAAAATAAGTGGGGCTTTTTCCCAGGTATTTCATTAGGATGGAATCTCCATAATGAGAGCTTTTTCAAGAATTCTTTATTAAGCAGATATGTTAACAATTTTAAACCAAGGGTGAGTTATGGTGTGAACGGAAATGTTGACAATCTGTCGGATTTCGGTGCATTTGGAGGTTATGCTCTGACAGGCATATATAATAATGAAAAAGGATATTATAACAACGCACTGCCTTTGCTTAATCTTAAATGGGAGAGTTCTGTAACTTTTGATGTTGGTGTAGATTTAGGCTTATTTGAAAACCGTATTAATTTAATTGCAGACTATTTCATCAGGGATATAAAGGATAAACTGGCCTCATATAATTTGCCGTTTGAAACTGGGTTCTCATCGATTACCACAAACAACGGAGTACTGAGGAACAAGGGATTTGAACTCGAGATGAAAGCAAATGTAATAAACAAAGGTGTACGCTGGGATATAGGTGCAACATTCTATACTGTAAAGAATTATGTAGTAAAATTACCTGATAACGGTCTTGAAAGAAATCGTCAGGGGGGAACCCAGATATTTGACCCGAAATCAGGAAAGGTTGTCTGGGTAGGTGGTTTACAGGAAGGCAAACGAGTAGGGTTAGATGAGGTTTATGCTCATAAAATGGAATATGTGTATCCTGATGATGCAGCTGTAGCAGAACATGCAACCCGTGTTGATATGTATTATCCATCGAATGCAAGAACTGTTAGATTTCCGGGTGATGCTGCATGGCTTGATATTGATAAGAATGATACTATTGATTATCGGGACAGAATTTTCGTGGGTCGGACTACACCTTCAGCAATGGGTGGATTTACTTCATCCCTTTCCTGGAAAAATATTTCTTTGTTTATAAGAACTGATTATGCAATAGGTCATTTAATACATAGTTATATAAGAGTCAGAGGTATTACACAGGTACAGGGATCTCAGAATTCTACAACTGAAGTGCTTGAATCTTGGACACCTGAAAATAGATATACAGATGTTCCACGTTTTGATTTAACAGACCCTAGATATAATCATGGCGCTATACATCAACCCCGCCAAAATTCAAGATACTGGGAAAAAGGTGATTACCTGTGCCTTAGGGAAGTTACGTTAAGTTATAATTTACCTTCGACAATTTTGAAAGAATATATCAAAAATTTAAAAATATATGTTACAGGATCAAATCTTAAGTATTTTACAAAATATTCAGGCCCGGCTCCTGAACAGGGAGGAATAGATATTGGAAGATATCCTGTTCCAAGGGTTTATACTTTTGGATTGGATGTAACTTTTTAATAGTTGGATTAATTTAAATTTAAATTTATAGTAATCATGAAAAGGAAATTAATTTATCTGCTAATAATTGTAGTAACTGTTTTAACGTCTTGTGAAAAAATTTTGGAGTTAAAACCTGAAAGTTCACTTGGTTACGGCAGTTTCTGGAATTCCGAAGATGGTGCAAAAGCAGCACAAGTTGCATTACACGCAAACTTAAGGAATTATTATAGTAACTTATGGTATCTTGGTGAGATAAGAAGTGACATATGGGGCGGTAATACAATTGAAACATGTTTCGATCTGGAAGTTATTCAGCAGGATATTTCGACAACAAAAGTTCCCTCTTTTGCTCAAAATTGGGCTGGATTTTACACTTATTTGCATCTTGTGAATGATATTATTAAAAATGTACCAGATGTTCCGTTTACAAATGAAAAGAATAAGAACTATTTATTAGGTCAGGCTTATGGAATAAGGGCATTTATATATTATACAATGCTTAGAACATGGGGAGACGTTCCGATTGTACTAGAACCTACAACAAAAATAGATTTTGACAATCTATATATTCCAAGAAGTCCTGTAAGCGAAGTAATGAAACAAATAAAAGGAGATATTGAGAAGTCACTTGAATATTTTGGAGATGACAACACTTTTCTGAACAATAAAAGAATTTATTGGTCAAAAGCTGCAACCCTTACATTGAAAGGAGATGTTTACATCTGGTCAGGCACACATATGAACGGAGGGAATGAGGATTATATAACAGCGACACAGTCACTCCAGAGTGTAATTAATCAAACGTCAACTTTTCAATTGTTGCCTAAGTTTGCTGATGTTTTCTCATACACAAACAAAAATAATAAGGAAATTATTTTTGCACTTTCGTATGAAATTGACCAGGCTTCAAATATTTTTGGAAATTTCACCGCACGTAAGAATGATATTTTAAATCTTTACACCAGAGATGGTGGAACTACAACAAACATAGTTGTCAATGGTGGTAACAGAAACGGTCCTTCAACCGAGTTGTTAACTAAATGGAATGATTTTGATGATACACGGAACGATGCTACTTTTATAAGGCTTTATAAAAACCCTAACGGAACAAATTATGTGGCATCGTTGCTTAGAAAGTTTTGGGGTACAGTTAATCTAGGATCACAAGTAATGGCAGATGATGTTCCTATTTACAGATTTGCAGATGTAATTCTGTTGATGGCTGAAGCAAAAAACTTGCTTGGTGAAGATCCATCTTATTATATTAATCTCATCAGACAAAGAGCTTACGGCAATAAATTCCCCGGTCATGAATATGTGAATGGTACCAAAGAACAAAATATAGCGGTAATTCTCGATGAAAGGTTGTACGAGTTTATTGCTGAAGGTAAGAGGTGGTGGGATTTGAGGCGTGCAGGGGATAACTGGGTTTTTGCAAATAATAAATACCTTAATCCTGCAACCGATGCATATAAATTGCTTTATCCGCTTACCAGAGATATGCTGGGAAGGAATCCGCTTCTTACTCAGACGCCAGGATATGAGGATTAATAATGTTAAACTCGTCATCAGGTTGGTTTAGTTTAGGAAAGCAAAAGTTGCCTCGATATTTTTAATATTGTGAGCAACTTTTGCTTATTTAGATAATTTATAATTCTCAATTATATATGAAATCAACATTCATATTTATAAGTTTATTAATCTTAATATCAAAATGTAATCATAGTCCAAAACAGGATTGGATTATTTCAATGCCTGAATTTATTTATGAGATAAAACCAATATTTACCAACTATGAAAAAAATGATCTGATCATAATTAAATTTAATGTTTCAGGTTCTAATTCTTCGCATAAGGTAAAAAAAGTTATTATATCCTTTACCAGCAGCAGTTCATTGTTGTCTTTAAAATCAGTATATGTTTTGCATGAAGTTAAAATTGGAAATACTATTAATTATGAATTGTTCGATAGAACCTCATCATTATTTAAACAAACATTACTCAGTGGAAATTTAAAACTTAATTCTGGTGAAAATAAATTTATCATTGGTTTTGAAGCTAAAAAAGAAGCAGATCTGACGTCTATAATTAAAATTGAAAATGTAACATTTGTTTTCAGTGATAATTCTAATTTAATTGTTAATCCGGGATCAGATAATCAATTAATTAGATTTGCTAAAATCTTGCGAAGTGCAGGGCAGGAGGGCGTTGACACCTACAGAATACCTGGTCTTGTTACAACGAAAAAAGGTACATTGATTGCCGTTTATGATGTAAGGCGAAATAACAGTAAAGATCTTCAGGGAGATATTGATATTGGAATGAGTAGAAGTACTGATGGTGGACAGACATGGGAACCGATGAAAATAATTATTGACATGAACAACTGGGGAGATAAACCTCAGGAACAAAATGGAGTTGGTGACCCTTGTATATTCGTAGATGAGGTTACAGGTACTATATGGGTTGCGGCGTTATGGTTCCATGGCTTTCCTGATCAATTTGCATGGAATTCATCCGGACCTGGTCTGGATCCTACTGTTACAGGACAATTAATAATGGTAAGAAGTGAAGATGATGGATTAACTTGGTCTGAAGTAATAAATATTACAAATCAGGTAAAAGATCCTGAATGGCGATTACTTCTGCAGGGTCCAGGACGTGGAATAACATTAAAGGATGGTACCCTCGTTTTTCCTGCACAATTTAGAGATGCTACAGGCATGCCATGGTCAACAATAATTTATTCGAAAGATCATGGTAATACATGGAACATTGGAAAGGGAGCCAAAGCTAATACTACAGAAGCACAATGTGTACAGCTTTCTGATGGTAGCATAATGTTAAATATGCGGGATAATGGCAATAGAACGGCAAAAGATTATAATAATGGAAGATCTGTTGCAATTACATACGATCTTGGTGAAACATGGATTATGCACCCTTCATCAAATAATGCTCTTCCAGAACCAGTTTGTATGGCTAGCCTTATATCTGCAGATCTTGATATCGAAGGAAAAATTGTAAGAGTTCTGTTTTTTTCAAATCCCAACAACAGAACAGAAAGAAAAAATATTACTGTTAAAGCAAGCCTTGATGAAGGAGTGACATGGCCTTCTGAATATGAGGTTGAACTTTATAGTCCGGAATGTTTTGGATACTCATGCCTTACTCTCATTGATAAAGAAACATTAGGAATTATTTACGAGGGTAAAAAAGATCTTTTTTTTCAAAAAATACCAATTAGAGATATATTGGGAATAAAATAAATTAAAAGTTATATTTAATTTCAATTAACATTATACTTTTATCGAATTAGTTTTCATTTGGATTATTGTAACAATTTTTGATTTTTTTACTATCAGATTTAAACTAGTATCCTATGATAACGATAAATAAATACGAAGGTTTGGTTGCAGCACCATTTACCCCATTAGATCAAAATGATAATCTTAATACTGAATTAATCCCGAAATACTATAGATTCCTGGAAAAAAATGGTATAGTTGGTGCATTTATTAACGGTACAACCGGTGAAGGAGCTTCACTCACACAAAAAGAGAAGCAAATTAATGCAGAAAACTGGGCAAAATGCTTAAGAGATGGAGGTAAAGTACGAATAATCAACCTGGTAGGAGGTACATCTTATAAGGAATGTATTGAAAATGCAATTCATTCATATGAGATTGGATTATCAGCAGTTGCAATTATTGGCCCTTATTTCTTCAAACCATGTAATATTGATAATCTGGCTGAATATGTGGCTAAAATCGGTGAGGCGATACCAGGTATGCCTGTATATTATTACCACATCCCTGCTTTTACAGGAATAAATTTCAGTATGTTTGAATTTCTTAAAAAAATTTCTGTTATGCTCCCAAATTTTGCAGGCATAAAATTTACTCATGAAGACTTTATGGATTTTTTAGAATGTCTCAACTACAATAATAAAAAATATGACTTGTTGTGGGGAAGAGATGAATGTCTCTTATCCTCACTTATACTGGGTTGTAAAGGTGCTGTAGGAAGTACATATAATTATGCTGCACCACTGTATCATAAACTTATTGAGGCATTTAACAGTGGGGATATTGAATCCGCAAGAAATTTACAACATAAGTCAATTAATCTGATAAAGCTCCTAAATAAATATGGAGGTATTGCAACTGGTAAAGTATTTATGAAATACATTGGTATCGATTGCGGAAAATTCAGAATGCCTGTAAAAAATATGGTTGAAAGCAAATATGTCGAATTCTTAAAAGACATAGAACATCTTGAAATGGATGACTTATTTAGTAAAATATAATTATGAAAAAAAAACTGGAACAACTTTCAGAACAATATAAAAATGAACTTCTGGACAAGGTGATTCCATTTTGGGAGAATTTTTCTATTGATCATCAATATGGAGGTTTTTTAACTTGCCTCGACAGAGAAGGCAAGGTTTACGATACAGATAAATTTGTTTGGCTCCAGGCCAGACAAATATGGATGTTTTCATTTCTATATAATAATGTAGAAAAGAAACATAATTGGCTTAAGATTGCTGAAGATGGTGCTGAATTTCTAACAAAATATGGCAGAGATCAATCTGGTAGCTGGTATTTTTCACTTACCAGAGAAGGCAAACCTCTTGTTGCACCATACAATATTTTTTCTGATTGTTTTGCAGCAATGGCTTTTGCAGAGTTGTATAAAGCCACAAGTAAAGAGAAATACAAAAGAATAGCAACATATACATTTAATAACATACTGAAAAGATTGGATAATCCAAAGGGTATTTATAATAAATCCATAAGGGATACCCGTGACTTAAAAAACCTTTCTATTCCTATGATCCTGTGTAATTTAATATTAATCATGGACGAATTAATAAGTCAGGATTTTAGGAATGAATTAGCATATAAAAATGTTAAAAATATTATGGAATTATTTTATGATCCTGTTGCTGGAATTATAAGAGAGAACATTTGTGCTGACGGAAGTTTTTCAAATACCTTTGAAGGAAGATTAATAAATCCCGGCCATGGTATAGAAGCAATGTGGTTTATAATGGATATTGCTGAATTAAATAATGATAAACAACTTTCAGAAAAATCTGTAAAAATAGTTCTTAATACTCTTGAGATGGCATGGGATAGAGAATATGGCGGAATTTATTATTTTATGGATTTGAGAGGATATCCTCTTCAGCAGCTGGAGTGGAATCAGAAACTATGGTGGGTACATATTGAATCACTTATTAGTTTGATTAAAGGTTATTATTATACAGGGAGCGAGGATTGCTTAAAATGGTTTATAAAGCTTCACGAGTATGTATGGTCACATTTTCCTGATCCCAGATACGGTGAATGGTGGGGATATCTGGACAGGAGGGGAGAAGTATTGATTCCTTTAAAAGGAGGTAAATGGAAAGGATGTTACCATGTTCCTCGTGGATTGTATCAGATATGGAAAACAATTGAGAAAATAAAAGCGAAAAATTGAATTGAATTCCTGATGCGTTTTAAAGAGAAACCCTGGTACCCATGGCTTGTTGTTGCCCTTTTATGGGGAGTGGCTTTGCTTAATTACATGGATCGCCAGATGCTATCTACCATGAAACCTTCCATGATGCAGGATATCTTGGA
>JAKPDL010000216.1 GCA_029552825.1 Bacteroidota bacterium | reverse complement strand
CCGTCAAAACGTAGCTTATTCAGACGGGTTATCTCCCGCCCTGTGCTTCACTTCATAATGTCAAAGAACTCTCTCCTGATTTTGGGGCTACAAATTTAATACTTATTCCGCTTCTATCCAAAAATCATCCACCATTTTTTTTCTACCCATCCCATCCACCTCAACCAAAAACTCCCAACAAGCAGAACCAACCCCTCTTACCCAACCTCCTCAAAGAACCCCTCATCTGTGAAAGCGGGTGCAAATGTAAAAAAAATTGAACTTTCTCAAAATGTATAATATGATGTTGAATTAAAAATTTTATTTTCGTAGCTGAAAGAGTATATAATGACAAATCTGGTTATTATACCAACCTATAACGAAAAGGAAAATATTGAGTCTATAGTTCCTGCAATCAGCTCCCTTGATGAGAAATTTGATATTCTCGTTGTTGATGATAACTCTCCCGATGGAACCGGGGCAACAGTAAAACAGCTGCAGCAGAGATACAACAACCTTCATCTTATTGAGAAACCAGGAAAAATGGGATTGGGAGCTGCTTACCTTACAGGCTTCCGCTGGGCTATAGAAAAAGGTTATGACTATATCTTCGAGATGGATGCCGATTTTTCTCACAACCCCTCCGACCTTATACGCCTGCTTAATGCCTGCCACAACGAAGGCGCCGACCTGGCAATAGGTTCAAGATACATCAGCGGTATTAACGTAATTAACTGGCCCCTCTCACGCATACTTATGTCTTACTTCGCTTCTATATACGTGAGAACAATAACAGGAATGAAAATTAAAGACACCACGGCAGGATTCAAATGCTACAGACGCGATGTTCTGAAAAACATTCTCAGATACCAGATAAAATCTGTTGGATACTGTTTCCAGATTGAAATGAAATTTATTGCCTGGAAACTTGGCTATAAAATCGTTGAAATACCTATAGTGTTCACCGACAGACGAATTGGAACTTCAAAGATGTCGGGTGGTGTTTTTAATGAAGCCTTCTGGGGCGTACTCAGGATGAAAATCAGAAGCTTCTTTACAAGATACCGGATATCACAGGAAGCCTGACAGTTTACTGTGATATACCGTTCAAAAAGCATTTAACCGTGAGCTCTGTCATCATCAGAAACGGCACAATTATCAATGAAGGAAAATCTCGTAAGGGAGATATTCTTATTATTGGCGAGAGAATAGCTGCAACAGGTTTCATCGAACCGGAGAAAATTCCGGATGACGCCATAGCCATAAACGCCGAAGGATGCTACGTTATACCTGGTATTATAGATGTGCATGTACATCTCAGGGAACCAGGACTTACTCATAAAGCCAGCATCTTTACGGAAACAAGAGCAGCTGTTGCAGGAGGCGTTACCTCTTTCATGGATATGCCAAACACCATTCCCCATACTACCACACTGAAAGCTGTTAACGAAAAATTTAATCTTGCACAGGACAACTCACTCATCAATTACTCTTTTTACATTGGAGCAACAAACTCTAACCTGAATGAGGTATTGAATGCCGACCCCGAAACAATATGCGGTATTAAAATCTTTCTTGGCGCTTCAACTGGCGACATGCTCCTTACAGAGGAAAAAATCATTCGTGAAATCTTCTCACGCACACCTCTACTCGTTGCATGCCATTGCGAAGATGAATCAATAATAAGCAGGAATATTAACGCATACAGGGAAAAATACGGCGAAAACCTTCCTGCAAGTTATCATCCTGTAATCCGCAGCAGGGATGCATGCCTTAAGGCTACTTCATTTATTGTAAAAGTTGCAGGAGAGTACAATACACGATTACACGTACTCCATCTTTCAACTGCCGACGAAATAAAATTCTTTTCAGGTGATATACGGCCTGAAGAAAAAAAACTTACAGCAGAAACTTCAATCCACTACCTGTGGTTCGACGATACAGATTATGAAAAGCTCGGTAATTTCATAAAATGGAACCCTGCAATAAAAACTCAATACGACCGCGAAGCCCTAATCAGAGCCGTTAACAACGATCAGATTGATATTATCGCAACCGACCATGCACCACATACAGTGGAAGAGAAACAACAGCCATATTTCAAAGCCCCTTCAGGTGGACCTATGCTCCAGCATTCACTGGTGGCAATGATGGAACTCTGCCACCGCAAAAAAATCTCTGCAGAGAAAATAGTTGAAAAAATGTGCCACAACCCGTCAAAAATCTTTAGAATAAAAGACCGGGGATTTATCAGGGAAGGTTATAAAGCTGACTTATGTATCCTCAACCCTGATAAGCCATGGACAGTCGGTAAGGAAAACATTCTCTACAAGTGCGGATGGTCTCCTTTCGAAGGTGTGACTTTTCAGAGCAGGGTTGAATACACAATTGTAAACGGTACAATAGTATATAATGAAGGTATTATAAATGATAATCACAGAGGGGAAAAATTGCTTTTTAACCTAAAATAACCGGTTATGAAAGAGAAAATTATCACTTTGCTGTTTGCTATCCTTGCTGTTATAACTTTGAATAACTGCAGGGAGAGTAAAAAGGGCACTGAGGCACCTTCCGTTGTTACGGAAGAAATATCCGCCGAAGCCGGTTTGCTTAAAATAGGTAATGATATAATTACCGAAGTGATTCTGAAACCTGAACTTTCAGGAGACCCATGGGAAGCTGAAAAAATTAAAGGATTCTATGGCGAACAAATGTTTCTGAATCTGCTGAATAAAATAAAACATGATGCAATCAAAGTTTATGATTGTATTACAGGTGAGGAAATCGCTCCGAAAGATGCAAAAAGGATTCTTCAGGAAACTGGTTCAGATATTTCCAGAATAGGAAAAATTCAGTTTACTGAAGACTGGTACTTTAATCCATCAAACAATATGATAATTAAGAAAGTTAAATCCATATCATTCGGTTATGAAACTAAAAGGAATGAAGGTCTCCCTCCTGCTTATGTCCCTTATTTTCAAATAAGGCCTGAATAACCAGAATTTCAGATAGAATTTTTCAGACACCTCACAACATACCGTACAACCCTGCGAGTCTTCTGCTCAAGTAGAATCTCTCTTCCGGCAAGAATCCTTGCCGTGGCTTCACGGTTATAGCGCATCACCGTCAGAATCTCAACATTATCATTGTAAAGAACCTTATAATCTCTTTTCAGATCTTTAATCAGTTTTTCAATCTTCGTCTTTTCATAATCAACACATACATTAATACTTACTGCACTAGCCTGTACAAGATTAACTTTTACTCTGTGTTGCATGAAGCTGTGAAAGACTATACTCAGGTTATCTCCCATCACGAATGAAAAATCAACCGGGAGAACAGAAATAAGTATCTGGTTTTCCTTCCGGATGTAAACAGGTACAGCATCAGTAGTAACTCTAGAAATTGACGATACAAGAGTCCCTGGTTCGCCGGGGTTAAAGAAAGGCTTCACATATAGCGGGATGTTCTTGTTATGAAGGGGTTTTATGGTTTTAGGGTGAATTATTTTTGCACCTGAAAACGACATTTCAACAGCCTCCTTATATGAAATCGCGTCAAGCTTTACAGCATCATCGAGCCAGAGAGGATCGGCATTTAAAATACCCGGCACATCTTTCCAGACCACAACCTCTTTTGCATCGAGCATATTAGCCAGAACTGCAGCTGTATAATCAGAACCTTCACGTCCGAGTGTGGTTGTCTGGCCTGTAATTGTACCTCCTATAAATCCCTGAGTTACATAAATTTTTCTTTTCAAAAAATCAAAACATCTTTTTGTTTCCTTACTGCTTTCTCCCCATAATATACCTGCATCCCGGTAATTATCATCTGTAATTAAACAATTTCTTATATCAACCCATTCAACATCAAAACCTTCCTTCTGCAAATAACCTGCAACGATTATTGAAGCCCATATTTCGCCATAAGAAACTATCTGATCATATTCATAATCGTAATCTCTTATTTTTTCTGTTAACAGATAATCCTCAAGCTTTGAAAAGGCAAGATTTAACGAATCAATAACCTCCTTTCCATCAGTAAACAACTTCCTGGCAATATCCAGATGATAATCATAAATTCTTCCTAGAAGTGCCCTGAATTCACCATTCTTGTTATACCAGGTTTCAAGCACTTTTTCAAGAGCATTTGTTGTTTTCCCAAAAGCAGAAACCACCACAATCAGGTTTTCATCTGTTCCCGATAGTATCCGGGCAATATTTTTCACACCCTCCGCATCTTTAACCACTCCCCCTCCGAATTTGTAAACTTTCATAGGTAAATAATTTTATAATTTTTCCCTAATCGTAACCCTTATTTTGCCAAGGAATAGGTTATTGTGAAGCCTCCCGAAAAAAGTTGACATCACTTTATAAATATACAATCTCTCACTTTTAATTCATATAGACACCCCCTTTTTCTTTCATTTTTCTATAATGATCCCTTTTTATTTTCTTTAAGCATAAACTGCCCCCCCTTTGTATTTATTTTTAGCATAAACTAACCCCCTTTGTATTTCCCCCACGGGGGGAAAATTATTGTAATAATCTGTTTTTCAAATATATTTGAATTCCTGGCAATAAACTTTTAATGTCATCTGGCATTATCCCTGGGATTGGGTGGTAAGCCCCCTCTTTACGAAGTAGAGAGGGGGTTGGGGGTGAGTACATTGTGTCAAAATAAAAAGAAAAGCCAATTCAATTTTTTGTCAACTTATTTCAGAACAAAACATAGGACCATTGATATATATTATTTTGCCTGTCAGGTATAATTCCACGCCACTCTTTGTAAATTTGCGCCGGATTTTATAAAATGAGAGAGAATCAACTGTCATTGATATATGATAACCATGAGGGGGTTACACTTCTGAAAAAAAGAATTTCAGAAGAAGAAACCGGCAGAATAGTCCTTAAGGGGCTGGCAGGCTCTTCAGTTGCCATGGTTATTTCGTCGGTTTACCGGGCTTGTCCCCTGATAAATCTGGTCATTGCCCCGGAAAAAGAGGAAGCTGCATATTTTTATAGCGACCTCGTTTCTTTACTCGGAGATGACTCTGTATTCTTCTTCCCTTCAACATATAAAAGGTCGATTATTTACGAACAGACTGATCCAGCAGGTATCATTCTCAGAACAGAAGTTCTCAATTTCCTTGCTTCAGGTAAAAATAATGGGCTGATAGTTACATATCCTGAAGCTTTAATGGAAAAAGTAGTCAGCAAACAGACCCTTAGCGATAATACATTTACCGTTAAAAAAGGAGAGAGGCTTTCGGTTGATTTTCTTGAAGAATTGCTGCAGGAGTATGGTTTTGAAAGAGTTGATTTTGTTTATCAACCGGGTCAATATGCAATCAGGGGCAGCATAGCTGATATATTTTCTTTTTCTGCTGATATGCCTTTCCGCTTAGATTTTTTTGGCGATGAGGTTGAGTCTCTCAGAAGTTTCAATCCCGACGACCAGCTTTCTGTAAGTATGCTCGATGAAGTAAAGATTATACCTGACATAAATTCCCTCCCGGAAAATAAAACCACACAGACTTTTATAGATTTGCTACCCCGCACTTCTCTGATATGGACAGAGGATCTGGATTTTACAGCAGGCAAAATTGATTCTATCTTCAGGCAGGCGGCCGAAAAGGAAAGAAACGGATTACTTGATGGCCTGAAAGAAAAAGTTATAACCGGAGGGGTGCTTATCAATGAACTTGGTACGTTCAAAATAATTGAAACAGGCAGGCTTGAAACTCCGGAAAACGTAACACCGATATTTTTCAGAACTGAACCTCAGCCATCGTTTGGTAAAAACTTTGAATTACTCAGCCAGCAGCTTATTACCAATCAGGAAAACGGATATGAAACGGTAATAGTTACCGAAAATCAATCACAGACCGAGCGTCTGAACGACATCTTTGCCGAGATATGTCCTGGAGTAAGCTACAGCACTGTTATCAAAAGCCTGCACAGAGGTTTTACCGACCATGATTTGCGAATAGCATTATACACTGACCATCAGATATTTGACAGGTATCATAAATACAGAATTAAAGGTTATTTCACAAGGAAGGAGAGTATAACCATAAAAGAGATAACAGGATTGAATCCTGGTGATTATGTGGTACACATTGATCATGGTATCGGAAGGTTTGGCGGGCTTGAGAAGATTGAAGTAAACGGCAAGATTCAGGAAGCCATCAAACTGGTTTATAAGGATAATGATATCCTGTATGTTCCAATTCATTCGTTACACAGGATCTCTAAATACAGAAGCAGTGACGGACAGGAGCCGCGCATCAGCAGGCTTGGTTCGGGTGCATGGCAAAGGCTGAAGGACAGGGCAAGAAACAAGGTTAAAGATATTGCAAAAGATCTTATAAAACTTTATGCAACAAGGATGGCATCGCCGGGTTATTCCTTCTCTCCCGATTCATACCTCCAGAGGGAACTGGAAGCCTCGTTTCTGTACGAAGACACTCCCGACCAGCTATCAGCAACTATTGATGTGAAAAGAGATATGGAGTCGCCTCATCCGATGGACAGGCTTGTTTGCGGCGATGTCGGATTCGGTAAGACAGAGATAGCCATCAGGGCTGCATTCAAGGCAGCAGCCGATAACAAACAGACTGCCGTACTTGTTCCAACCACTGTCCTTGCCTATCAGCACTACAGAACTTTTACCGACCGACTGAAAGAGTTTCCCTGCACTGTCGAATATCTGACCCGCCATAAAAAGCCTGCAGAGCAGAAAAAAATACTTGAAAAACTGGAAAAGGGGCAGATCGATATAATTATTGGAACTCATAAACTCATCAGCGATAATGTGAAATTCAGGGATCTTGGATTGCTGATTATTGATGAGGAGCAAAGATTCGGGGTTGCTGCAAAGGAAAAACTTAAAAAATTGAAAGCCAGCGTAGATACTCTTACTCTTACGGCAACGCCTATCCCGCGCACACTTCAGTTTTCACTTATGGGAGCCCGCGACCTTTCCATAATAAACACACCCCCTCCCAACAGGATGCCCATAGTAACAGAGCTGCATGTCTTCAATGAAGAAATCATCAAAGAAGGGATCGAATATGAAGTAAGCCGCGGTGGCCAGGTATTTTTTATTCATAACAGGATTGATAATATTGGGGAGATTCAGGCACTTATTCACCGGTTGTGCCCTGCAGTTAAAACTGCCGTAGTCCATGGCAGAATGGATGGTAGAACCATAGAAAATACCATGCTTGATTTTATCAGCGGCGATTATGATGTGCTTGTTGCAACAACAATAATAGAATCGGGCCTCGACATACCCAACGCCAATACTATTTTCATCAACAATGCTCATTATTTTGGCCTTTCAGAGCTGCATCAGCTCAGAGGAAGAGTGGGTCGCTCAAACCGCAAGGCTTTCTGCTATCTGCTTGCGCCCCCGCCAGAGACTCTTACAAATGAAGCCCGACGCAGACTGAAAGCAATTGAAGAATTCTCGGAGCTGGGGAGCGGCTTCAGCATTGCCCTGCAGGATATTGATATACGTGGTGCAGGAAATCTGCTTGGCAGTGAACAGAGTGGCTTTATTGCGGAAATAGGATTTGAAACATACCAGCGGATATTAAATGAAGCTCTCATAGAATTAAGAGAGAGTGAAGGCCTTACTGACCTGAGCAGAACAGTTGCAGAACCCGGGAAAGAAAAAGCCTTTGTGAAAGATTGTCAGATAGATACCGATTTTGAAATTATGTTCCCGGATGAGTATATATCGAACATTTCGGAAAGACTTAGACTATACAAAGAACTTAATGAGATTACATCGGAGACAGGTCTGGCAGAATTTGAAAGAAAACTGACCGACAGATTTGGTCCTTTACCCCGCCCGGCTAAGTCACTTCTCGAACTTGTTAAATTAAAATGGCTTGCATCCAGTTCCGGAATAGAAAAAATAATATTGAAAAACAACCTGTTTGTTGCAAATTTCATTTCCGACCCGGGCTCGTCATTCTATAGAAGTCAACTATTTGCCACAATGATTTCAAGAATAAACAGCTTTCCCCGCAGGATGAAGGTAAAGCAAAAAGATTTAAAACTTACACTTACCGTTTCTGAAGTAAAATCAGTGGAAGAAGCGATGGATGTTCTCAGGAAACTAACTGAATAATAATTCTTTATAAAAAATATAGTGTGCAATTGCCATAAATTGTTAATTTTGAGGCAAATTGTTTTGATGAATCTTGTTGTAGACATAGGTAACACTTCAATCAAGTTAGCTATTTACGGACCACAAGGGAAAATTGCCATCAGAAAGTTCGACATTCTCGATGAAGCGGCATTTGATAATTTCTTGAAGGAATATGACACGGAGAAAGTAATTGTTTCATCGGTAAGAAAGCTTCCGGAAAAATTTTCAGAATATTTCAAAAAGAGAGCAAAATTCTTTCATTTGCTGAGCTCACAGTCAAAACTCCCCTTTCCTGTTGATTATGAGACTCCTGAAACACTTGGAACTGACCGTATTGCAGCCGTTGCGGGTGCTTATAAAGCCTTTCAAAACAAAAACTGTCTTATAATAGACGCCGGAAGTGCAATAACTTACGACTTCATGATTGATGGCAGGTTTATTGGAGGTAATATTTCACCGGGTATCAGTATGAGATTCAGAGCACTCAACACCTTTACAGATGCTCTACCCCTTGTGAAAGAATGGGATGATTTTTCTTTCCCGGGGGTAAATACAACTGATGCTATTGCTGCCGGGGTTATCAGCGGAGTTATTTATGAAATAAATGAGTATATTCGCACGTTTGAAAAGAAATATAAAAACACGGTTATCATTTTAACAGGCGGCGACGGTAAATTTCTCAATAGCAAACTAATAGATAAACCGGTATATATGCCTGATCTGGTTATTGATGGCCTTAATTTTATTCTGGAATACAATGTGTAGGAAGGCAGTATATATTATAATTTCTTTTGTTATAACTTTCTCGAATCTGCATGGACAGAAACTCATCAACTCGCCCTATGCCCGGTTTAATATTGGCATTCTTAATCCTCAGGGGACGTTAAGAAGCCTGGGAATGGGAGGTATTAGCACAGCAATGAGGGATAATAATACTATTTCCTTCAGCAATCCGGCATCTTATACATCATTTGATACAACATCATTTGTTTTTGATATGGGAATGGATTTGAGCCGGCTTAAGCTTTTAAACGGAAATGCCAGTTTCTCTTCAACAGATATGAATTTCAGACATCTTCTGCTCGGTTTCCCTATAAGCAAAAGAATTGATATTGCTGCAGGACTTATCCCATTCAGCAATGGTTATTACTATATAGCTGAAAAAATTACTAAAGGGCAGCCGGGATGGAATGAAACAACAGGAGACTATTCAACTCAACATAAGGGTTCAGGCAGTATAACATCTCTTTTTGCTGGAGCTGGTGTTAAAATCACTAAAAATATTTCGTTGGGTATCAATATAACAACTCTTTTTGGCAAGCTCACGCGTCTGAACCAGTATGAATTTGCTGAAAATACAACTTCATTCAATCAAAATAGTGTTGAAAGTTTTAGTATAACTGGATTCAATGCCGATTTTGGTACTCAGTATACAGCAACTATTAAAAAAGATTATTTCATTAATGCCGGTATTTCTTATACTCCTCAAAAAAACTACAAATCAACTCATGATTTTTTCAAAGAACGTTATACTATTTACTATTATCCTCCATATTCACCTGATACTCTGGCAAATTATGGTTCAACCACAACTGATTCCACAAGGCTCCCTGATGTTCTGAAGCTTGGGGTTTTATTCGGAAAGAAAGACAAAATAGCCTTTGGCATCGACTATGTTATATCAGGATGGAACAATGCAAGAATACATGGTAGTGATGCTCCCATGGCAAATACCCGTACCCTGATGGCTGGTCTGGAATATATCCCTGACAAATATTCAAACACAAATTTCCTGAAGAGAATTGAATACAGGCTGGGTGGACGCATATCGGACAACTATCTTGTGCTGAATGGAGTACAGCTAAAAGAATACAGCGCCACTGCAGGCTTTGCAATAAGACTGAAAAATTCTTATTCAAAAGCCACTTTCTATTTTGATTACACAAGAAGACAGGGGGATCTTTCAAAAGGTCTTCACAATGAAGATATATTTTCTGTCGGTGCAAGTCTGAATCTGTACGACTTCTGGTTCGTTAAACGCAAATATGAATAAATGTCTGTTTTTAAACTCAGACTATCATTAAGTAATTTTCTTACTTTAACATTCAGGAAGAATTTTTTTATAGTCCCGGTATTCCTGTTTTTTCTTTCTTCATGCGAAAGAAAAATTGAGACAATTCCAAAATCAGATATTGAATCATTACCATCACTGATTGAGAAGGATTTTGAAACAATTTATACCGATTCGGCTAAATTACAGCTAGTTATGAGGTCGCCTCTCATGGAGAGGTATACCGACCGCAAGCCTCAGTACACCGAGTTCAGAAAGGGTATCACAGTTATATTCTACGACGGAAACCCCACTCCTATCGCCTCTATCTCAAGCAGATATGCCAGATATATAGAAGATAAGAAATTATGGGAGCTAAAGGACAGCGTAACTGCAGTTAACGAAAAGAATGAAACTCTTGAAACGGAACTTCTATATTGGGATCAGGAAAAAGATATTGTTTACACTGACCGTTTTGTTAGAATAAAGAGCGAAGAACAGATTGTAATGGGTACGGGGTTTGAAGCAAATTCACGTTTCACCAGATGGAAAATAAGGAATGTAAGTGCAACCATTTATCTGAGAGATGAAGAGTAAATATCTTTCACTGATACTGGAAATTGTCTGGATTATTGCAGGTGTTCTCACATTTGTTTCCGGGATAAACCAGATGCTGTCAGATAACTGGAAAAGAGCATTGTTGTTTTTTGCAATGTCGGTTGTTTCTTTTGCCTTTGCCCGTTTCAGACATTCTCAGAGAAAAAAGCTGTAATTTTGCAGTATGGACTATAATTATATTATACTCCTGTTAGCTGTAGTTTTCTCAGCATTTTTCTCTGGCATGGAGATAGCTTTTATAACTTCCAATAAGTTAAGGATTGAAATTGACAGAAAGCAGGGTCTATTTGGTGCGGGCATTACAAAGATTTTTATTGATAATCCCGGTCAGTTCATTGCAACTATGCTTATTGGGAACAATATTTGTCTCGTAGTTTATGGTATTATCATATCGAAGCTGCTTGAACCGGTAATAAGTACGATAGTTGGTTCAGATGCTATAACCCTCATAATCAATACCCTTATTTCGACTGCGATCATTCTGCTTGTTGCAGAATTTCTTCCCAAAGCTATATTTCGCATAAGCCCCAACTTCTTTCTCAAAACTTTTAGTGTTCCGACATTCATATTCTATCTTCTTTTTTATCCTGTTTCAAAATTTACTCTTTTCCTTTCGAACGCAATTCTCAGTATAATTCCTGGCGGAAAAGTGAAGAAAAAAGATAATGAAGAGGAGCTTATTTTCAGTAAGGCAGATCTTGATCATTTTGTGAATGTAGTATCGCATGGTGAAATAAAGGATGAATCGGACAGGGAGAATATAAAGATTTTCCAGAAAGCGCTCGATTTTTCTAATATAAGAGTGCGTGAATGCATGATACCCCGAACTGATATTGAGGCGGTTGAGATAGGCACCAGCATTGATGAGTTGCGGGAAAGGTTTATAGCCACAAGATATTCGAGGATTCTTGTTTATACAGATACAATTGACCAGATTGCCGGGTATGTTGAACTTAAGGACATATTTAAAAATCCTCCAAATATAAGTTCTATTCTAAGAAAGATAGTAATTGTTCCGGAGACTATGCCTGCAAACAGGTTGCTAAAGCTTTTTATTGACGAAAAGGTAAATATTGCCGTGGTGGTTGATGAGTTCGGTGGTACTTCAGGGTTGATTACGATAGAAGATGTTGTTGAAGAGATAGTAGGTGACATTGAAGATGAGCATGATGTATCTGAGCTTGTGGAGAGGCAGGTAAGTGAAAACGAGTTTGTCTTTTCGGGCAGGCTTGAAATTGATTATATCAGGGAAAAATATAGTCTGAATCTTCCAGAAGAAGACGATTATGAAACACTTGCAGGGATGGTTCTCTATTACCATGGTAACATACCGAAAAGCAATGATATTGTTAAGATTAATAACATTGTAATTAAAGTACTCAGGGCAACACCCACACGTATTGATCTGTTAAATCTTAAAGTGGAACAGGATTAGTGAGTGTTTTATCTTGGAAAAAAATGAAAAAACCCCGCTTGATTAGCGGGGTTTTTTCCACTTTAAAATTATTATCTCGGGCCCTTATAAATCCAGAGTTCATCGAAGTAAGTACGGATATGAGGTGGTGTTGTAACCACACTTGGCTGTATCATCCAGTATTTTATCTGAATGTTATGTGTAGCTGGATCCCATTTATTAACCCCTGATGGGTCGAGTACCGGCATTCTGGTATTTGCCGGGGGATTACCCCATGGATTCTTAAGATCAATTATGGTTCCGTCGCCTGAGGGATCAAAGAATACTTCAATTCCAAATGAATCATAGCCACTGATATTTGTACCACTCATAATCGGGTGCATATAGTCGCCCCATATCTCACTGTCGAAACAGAGGCATGAATGTGCACCTGATGTTTCAAGCTTATATGTAAACGGATAATAGCCAGTGAGTGAAGCATTAACAACATCGAGCATCGGTGTGACTTCTGTCACCTGATATACTCCGTCGTATTTATTCTTAACCAGAACCTGCACCATTACTTCCGTACCAACAGCTTCACTGAGTTTTCCTGTACCGGAAACAGAAACGATTTTATATGCAAGCGCATATGGCTGTGCAAAATCAAATTGTGTTGCATCCGGTATTTTAATGATAGGACCCTTTGCAAATTCACCATTTCCAAATACGAGTGTAATAGTTCCGTCAGCACTGGGTGCTGGTTCTGTAGTACCAAGAGATGTTGGAAGAGGAATGAATTCTGTTTCATTCTCCTCATTATATGCATCTATAATACTTTCGTCATATTTTAATACGACTGTAGTAGCAGAGTTTAGAGCTGCTTCACTGTGGACATCTCTTCTGACTTCAAAAAGCACTGCCTGTTGCGGTGTTGCAACTGCATCCAGAGCAACCAGAGTAAATCCTTCCGGATAAAGCTTAATAAGTGTCTGACCGGCATCGCCCATGGTTTGTGTTTTGGGCAAACATGAAACCATAAGGGCAGCAACTGCCAGTACACCTGCAGCCAGTTTTATTTTATTATGAATTGTTCTCATATTTTAATTTTTAAAAGTTTCCAATAATTACTTATCCCACCATATTCTTGATTCCATCTTATCACCGCCGGTAAGTCTGCTGATAGCTTCCTGCAGGGCGGGACCATTGAGAGCATAGTTATTCTGATGATATCTATACCTTCTCGGGATAGTAGGAGGTACATTAACTGCATCAACAGCCGGAGTGAGTGCTGGAACGTTGGTCCTTCTCCAGTTTGACCATCCCTGTAATCCATCGGGGTAGTAAGCTATGTACTGCTGTAAGTGAATGAATGAAAGGTTTGCGCCTGTACCGAAAGCATTTGGCAGGGCTACTGTGCTGTGTGACAGATAGGCTATTGAAGGTGCAGCAAGACCCCACTTTGTAAATGATGCAGTAATACCTGCTTCGTACAGGGTCTTGGTGTTGGCTGTTTCTGTTGTCCATCCCCTGTCAGCAGCTTCGGCTCTTGCAAGGAGCACATGGGATGCATCTACAATATAGATAGTGCTGGTAGGTTGACGGTAATTGATATGAAGTATATAGCACCAGTCGGGGTTGGCAGCTGTCCATGTTTCAGTTTTGTCACGTGTCCATCCATAAGGAACTCCTTTTGTTGACGCTGCACCAGTTACCGTTGCACCATAAACAGCCTGCCGTGGATCGCCACCTCCAACTGTGGTCATTATACTAGTCATAGTATTGCTTTCGCCATAGTCTTTACGTCCATCATACAGGTTGTACACAGGATGTTTAAAGTTGCCGCCCGGATAGGTAAGTGCAAAATTATCGGCATTGGTTTCTATATGCCCGGCAGGATCATTAAGAGCAGCTTTGAATTCAGTTGCAGCATATTCATTTGCACCCGGATAGACTTTGGAAAGCCTCAAAGCCATCAGCATCCTTAAGGAGTTTGCCAGTTTTTTCCATTTGGCTATATCACCATTATAAGCGATATCTCCTTTTATTGGTCCGCCGCTT
>JAKPDL010000185.1 GCA_029552825.1 Bacteroidota bacterium | reverse complement strand
AAACCAAAAGCATGATCTTGTTAAATTTCAACATAACCATTGAAGAAATCAGATATAAACTCAAATAAAATCTGCCATAAAAAAAAACAGGTAATGCCCCCGGGTTGAGTCGCCGGCGGCAATGAAAGTTGCGCGGCTCGGCGAATGGTTTAATATCAGAACTGCATGGCATGGACCAGGGGATGTATCGCCGGTTGGTCACGCCGCAAATGCCCATATAGACCTTGCAGTGTGGAACTTCGGAATACAGGAATCACATTTCTGGAACGAAAGGGCACAGGCAGTATTCCAGGGATGCCAGACTTATAAAAATGGTTATATGTACATAAATGAAGCACCCGGACTGGGTGTTGATATAAACGAGAAAGAAGCTGCAAAATATCCGATAGGTACAAGGTCGAACTGGACCGTCAGGAAAGGTGACGGTACAATAATAAGGCCATAGGACTATTTCAGTGTATAAAATTCAAACCTTATCTGCCACTCGAATTTTTCTCCGGGTTTAGCCGATACCTGTATAAAAGGCTCGGGGCATACGGTTGTTGTTGACGACCAGAACGCCAGCCTTACCAGCGGCCTGTCGCATGTTATCCTCATACCTGCACCTGCAATGCTGTTTTCAATTCTGATATCATAATCTTCCGGCAACGCCCCGTAACCTTTCAGATCCCTGCAATAGACACGGTCGTCAGGTTTCTGAGCCCGCAGGTATACAAGCCTTTTACCCTTAATAGTAAGTACATCATCAAACCCGTCGCCTTTTTCCTGAGGCATAAAAGGAAAAATGACAGTATAATCCGGACCGACTGGCTGATTGTCAATAACCGGGAAAATATGATTGTATACTGTTGTCTCAACAGGTTTCTTTCCGGTATTCTCAAAAGTGTGTGCAATAACCATCTCAGGTTTGCCTGGCACAAGATAAATCCTCTTCTCATACCTGTATGCATACTCTTTGTCTTCAAGAACATGAACATATCTTAATCCGTTCTTTATCCTTTTTATTTCCCATTTGCCGGCGTTTTTTACCGGATAAAGCCTGAAGTTTGAATAAGGTTTATCGTCAGGGTTTTCAAGCATCCCAACACCGATTTTCAGAAATGTTTCACCAATTTTTGACTCATTGAACCCGATCTGACCAAACTCCTCAACCGGACCCATCACAGCATCATGAATATACGGGTCGTATTTTTCGAACCATTGCCCGAAAAAATTATGGCCTTTATATTCAAGCTTTGCCATGATACCGGAATGATCAAACCTTGTTCCGCGGTAATAACCTTTTTCAATATCGGGTAAATAGAGCACTGCATTTATCAAACCGTTTGAGATCTTTGCCTGCTGCACTTCGGGCTGCTCAGGCATGCATGAGACCAGAAATAAAAACACAGGAAAGAAAAGTAACAATTTTTTCATGTTTATTTCATTTTATAAACATTTGATTAACTGATTGTTTTCTTTTTATATCAGATTCAATAACACTCTTCTCATGACTTTATTTCAGGTATCTATCAGTATATAAATATTTCAGACCCCCATCCCAGCCTTCCCCCAAGGGGGAAGGAGCAAAGAGTTGTCTTGTCCTGAAACAGGATGACAAAATTTATGAAAAATATTTACTTGAAACAGGATAAAGATGAAAAATGTGTGAATTTTTTTCTCGTGTATGCACCCCTTAATCTCCCTGGTTTGTATTCATCTCCTGATCCCCTTTTTTGTATTCACCCACTAATCCCCCTGGCAGGGGGACTTATGTATTACATGCACTGAAATATTATAACAGGAGAAGAAAAAAATTTGGAAACTTATATCAATACATAACAGGTTGCCCCTCTCTCAGGGGGGGTGGGGGGTGATGAACTATTACTGCTGCTGTTTAATCCTCCTGTATATACAGTCTTTTGCGTCGCAGATGTTGCAGGTATAAGGATTATGTCTTACATCATGTCCTATGCCTATAACTCCACTTACTGATTTGATGGGACTCATCAGGGCCGATTCATTCAGGGTTATTCCGCAGTAATTGTCAGGCATCAGGCTGAAGAGTTTATGTTGTTCCGAGACATTCCATCCACAGTAGCCCGGGCTGTAGCGGTTGGTTATGTGCAGACCTTCAGCCTCCATAGCTTCACTGAGTTTTTCCTGCATGAGGTCGGCAACTGCTTCGACAATTTCGCTTCCGGCGATGTCATATACATAACCCTTCAGGTAGTCTTT
>JAKPDL010000168.1 GCA_029552825.1 Bacteroidota bacterium | reverse complement strand
ACCGGGGTGAACTACATTGTCCTTCCCGGGGAGCTGGGAGTGATCAATATCAAGTTTTCAATTGAAAATGCTGCTGATAGTTTCCAGATCAACCCCAAGAATCTTTTCCGCCACTATGTTAAGCTTCTCCTTTGCTCCAGTAAGATGTACTGTAATCTGCGAATGGGTAATACTGCCTCCAGGTTTCAACTTTGCAGCCGGTGATGATGTCTCGAGTTCATAAAACGGACCCATCTGCGAGCCATCTTCAAGCGGACCATCATTGTACGAGTTGTACGCATCACCCGAATACGGATTTTCCTGTAACTCCCACGCCGAATTTACATAATCAATCTCCCCTTCAGGCACATCGCAGAAAAGCAGATTCAGTATGTTGTTCTCCGAATCATAACTGCCCATCACCCCGGCAGCTCTCAGCGGAGGTATCCCTATCTTTCCTCTGCTCTTTCCGTCAGCCCTGAAAAATATATGATTACCAACCACTTTCAACCTGTCGGATGAAATCTTTCCGAAATAATTGTCATTGACCTTTGGTCCTATAAGTTCTTCATCTCCTTCTTTTACAGGTATTACCACAACAACAGAAGGGGAGGGGGTGAACATTCCCAGCATCCATATTGATAGTAGTCCGCTCTCTTTCTTCCATTCTTCTTTTCCTGTGTTTATGAGCGTATTTTCCGAACTATATGCAACACAATTGAGACCCTTCAGGTTGATAGAAGATAATTGAGGAATTTTTTCAGGCGAAACAATTGATACTCTCCTCTCTATCCTGAGATCAAATTTGAATCCGCTGTAGTTTGTAAGGCTAGCATCTTTCCGGAATAACACACTGGTTCCAGATTTCTCCACTACCTCGAATGGTTCTGTGTCAATCAACGCGGGTGTTTGCCAGTTTTCATAAGTAAATTTGCTGCCCTGAGGAAAAAATATTGAATACTGACCTCCTTCCGGACCAAGCCACAGCCGCTCCTCTCCTCCAAAAGCATTAATATGTTTCTGAAGTTGACCTGAGAAAATAAGTTGGTGGTTAATCCAGCCAAAACTGAAACCCCTGTCACCTTCTGCCGTAGAGGTCATTACCCGCCCCTGCCAGGCAGGAACAATCAATATTGCTGAGTTTCCGGATGAGAGTTCTATTGTTTCAGTATATTTTTCCAGAAACTTTTTACTGTACCCATATAAGGCTGTTGTGTCGCTTATAACCATGGATGATTTTTTTTCAGTTTTTTTACTTTCATTACCGCAACCGGTAAAGATAAAAATCATAAGCAAAATAAAACCTGTAATTCTTTGATTAGACATATTTTATATAAATTATTGATGTTCAATTACATATGATATATACCCAATAAAAATATTGGAGGTAATGAAGTTCATTCTTTATTCAAAATTAGGAAACCTTTATGGGAAATGAAATTATTTGAATATGAACCTGCGGAAAAATATCATTTATAATTTAAGTTTACTGTATATTTGAAGAGTCAAACCGGTGTTTATTATTAATTTCGTGTAACAATTAAAATTTCAGCTTATGAAGAATCTGGTTT
>JAKPDL010000158.1 GCA_029552825.1 Bacteroidota bacterium | reverse complement strand
GCTGGTCTTTCTAAAAAAGGGTTAATATTCGAATTTGAAAACGATGCCGATTAACGGCTTTAAATAGATGCTAAAAATCTCACGAAAAATAAAGAATTACTTAACTTTTGAGATTTTCTGCAGTTTCTGAGGTAGGGGGGGGCTAAATCTCTACCGCTTTCCGCCCCGGAAACGGGCGTGGGGTAACGCGTGAAAATTCGCGGTTTCAAACTGTGGCTCACATTTTAGAAGACATCGCTGGGGACAGGGGGATAAATATAAAAAATATGTGTGGATTTGCAGGAACCGGGATGAAAAGGGGCCGGAAGGCTGCAGCATGAAGGCGGTGGATGAGGAAAAGCTGAAGAAAGCTTTTGTCAGGATGGTCAACCGGCAGATAAAAGATACAGATAAGTTTATATCGAGAATGCTTGAGAATATTGAAAAAGTTTTTACAGAGAAGGCCAATTCCGTCGATGTTGCTGCTATTGATAAGCGATTTAATGAGCTCCGGGAGGAAATGGAGCGGCTGGTGAAGCTCAATGTAAAGGCCAATCTCGATGCGGATATTTACGGCGAGGAATATGCCAGGATAACCAACGAGATGGAGGAGCTCAGGCAGCAGCGTTCGGCTTTTACCCAGGCAGAGTTTAAACGGAAAGATACCCTTTCGAGGGTCAAGGAGATTGAAAAAATGCTTCGGGGACAGGAAATTGTGAAGGAGTTTGATGACGATTTATTTACAGCACTGGTGGAGCAGATACGGATAAAGTCGCTGGTGGAGGTGGTGTTTGTGTTCAAAGCGGGGCTTGAGGTGAGGGATATATTATAATGTAAATTTTGTAAAAAATACTGAAGATGGGAAGGAATTTAGAGATACTTGTAGAATAATGTTAATAAAAGCGACGAATATTTCCGCATATTTAATTCTTTAAGATATGCAAAAAATATGAGAAATTGAGGAGGTACATGGCAAATGAGTAGGATTGAGTTATGGTGGAATGCATTTCCTGCCTGCATTTATGAATATCTTTTGAAGTTTAAAGGAACAGATAGTTATCATAATCCCATATTAGGTACAGGTGTATATG
>JAKPDL010000154.1 GCA_029552825.1 Bacteroidota bacterium | reverse complement strand
CAGGTCGTGACCTGCCCGCGACCTTTACCCTCAGCAGGGTCGGGCTTTCCGCTTGTATCTCCTGCGGAGATATCGCTTCAATCGCTCACGCGGTGTTGGATATATTTTTTCTGTTACCTAATGATGTTGTTTTCAAAAAACTTAATATCTATTGCTCGTTTAAATTTTTTCCAATTACTGAAACTCTTTCTTGCCTGCACTGATTATCTCTTCCACACCCTCCGCACATCGCAGAAATTCCCGTTAAGCGTCCGCTTGTGGCCGCTCCTCTCCATCCATGGAGCCGCGGCACTTGGCCATCCATGTCCTTCGCACACCGCCGATCTTCTGTGTCAGAAGTTTAATGCAGTCCCGGAGACGTCGCTTAACTCAGCCATTATGCTATATGCGGAATTGTTTTGTTTAGAATCCCTTGTAGTGGCAACGGAATTTATCGGATTAATTTTTTCTTCGACCCCATCTGATTCAATTGCCTTATATCATCTCCATATATAACATCGGATTTTAAATCGCCTTTGGCAATAAGCTTTTCCTTTTGCTCATTCGCTACACCTTCAATCCATTCAAGATAGCCGTCTTCATATTTCGTTGTAAAATTGAATCTGCGCGTATATGCCCATTCTTTATTATTTTTTCTACATTTATCTATTAATTTAGTATCCACTTCGGCTGTACTTTTTACATGTTCAAGAATATAATCCATAATGAATCCATTATAATCCATACCACCACTTATTTTATGTTTTTTATTCTCAATATCCCATAAAGCAAAATCAAGGCTCCCTGAAAATATAAAAACAGGATCTTTCCCTATTCTTTTTATTGAGTCAAACCTTAATTCGTTTTTCCTGTTACCCAGAAAATTGTATCCAATCAGTTTATCCTCATACAGCTCAATAGTAAAATAATCCGAAATAATATTATATATATGAAACCCTGAAAGCCAAAAAGCAAATATTCCAAAAAAATATGGCAATATTTTATGTATAACCTGACCTGGATATTCTACAAGCCCCCCATTTATACCTTCTATCAAAAGGAAGCAACCTAATGGTATTGTTATCAGAAGAGCCATTATTTTACTTCTACCATATCTGAATGGTGTCTTAAAAATCATATTCATAATTTTTACTCTTTTACAACTTTATTTTGAAAGCATAACTGGTATAGCAGTATTAACTCCAGATGTACTTATCTGTGTCCATATCGTTGGGAAATCACTAATCACTTTACCAGTTGTTTCTGGCAGCACACGGTTCAGTGCTGCTCCTGATGAACCACCAACTCCTGTAAATATTACCTGATTTATATCAATACTATCTTTTTGGCCTGTTCTTACTTGTGCATACTGAACGCCATAATCAATCATTGCATTAGATGTGCCTGTAGTGATTACTTTCTCAACGGTAGAAAGCCTATTTAATCCTGATATATATGAATTAACACCAGTGAGCAAATACGATTCACCAAATGTTACCGCTGCACCGCCGATTGTCGGGTTATTATCAGTTTTCCAGTATATTACGGTATTAGTAAAAGCAATTGTACCATTTATTAACTGATCTGATGTATTCTTTCCAATCACAGCTTGTGTTATCGGTGTTATAAGTCCTGATGCCGCCGCTTCTGAAATTATTATTGGCGTTCCAGTACCAATTGCTGCCGCTCCAAAACATGTGGCAAGTGCAACATCAGGATTATTATTAAGATACTCACCATATTCATGTGCACTCTTCACAACCGATGAATTTGTTATTTCCTGATTCTTTTCAGTACCCCAGGAATTAAGTGCCTGCCCCCAACCTTCAAGCATCTCACGGACCCTACCGCTCTTTTCAGTACTACCACCATAAATAAGACCATCATTTGAGGCAACTGAAGGGATGCCTGTATCTGTCCCAATTACTGATGTTTGTTTGTCTGCTTCCCTCACCCCCGCCAGATAAGCTCTTGCTGCTGCAGCGTCTTCTGAATCAAACCTGTCAAGTACTGCAAGTGATGCATTGACATCTTCTCTTGAGTTTACACGTATATTAGCTTTAAGGTTTTCAAGTATCCCGTTAGTT
>JAKPDL010000113.1 GCA_029552825.1 Bacteroidota bacterium | reverse complement strand
CGCAATCCTTCTTTTAGTGGAACTTATTCTCTCACAGCCATGAAAACGAAACACACATTGAGAGGGTATGTAGTCGCAATCCTTCTTTTAGTGGAACTTATTCTCTCACCCAAATGGGTCGGACGCAGTCGTAAGTATGTTATATTGTCGCAATCCTTCTTTTAGTGGAACTTATTCTCTCACAGTAATCCTTGTAAATCTTTATTTATTAACAATTTAATTTTTTCTCCCATGTTAAATTTTATCTTTTTCATCTCATTCTCTTGCAAAATTTTACCAATTCAAATGCAAAATAGTATTAATAGTTGATTCTGCTATCCTGTAATTTAAATTTTTTAATCAAAAAAACAAAGTATTTTTTGAACCGGTAACCAGATCAAAATCAATGCTCTGACCTATTATCTTCATTGCCCTGATTTCATCAACAGATACCGGAACAAAAAATATGCTGTCTCTGTTGTCGTACATATCCTGAACCTTCTTTAAAGTACCCTGAATTTCGTCATAAAGTTTCCTCTCGGTATTCGCTATAAAGATTGACTTCTGAACTCTTGTGCACCCTTTACGTGTAAGATATTTTGCAATGTAGTTTCTTACTTTATTGTTTTCAATATCATACATAATAAAGTATATCATTTTACCGACTTTTTTATCAAGATTTCCAAAAATTCCGAGAATTTTGCGTATTCTCTCATGTAATTCTTCAAGTGGTTCAGGTTCGTCAGTGTCAGGCTGAACAATTTTTCCGGTGCTCAGGCCCGCTTTCCTTAGCCGTTCCATCAATTTCAAAAACGACACCTCCGGTGAATCAGTTTTTTTCATCTTCATCCCTTAAGATTTCTGAGCCAGTGCTGCCATCCTTAAACTCTGTACAAAACATTTCTTTTAAAATAGCACCGCATAAAGAATTAAGCTCATTATCGGTACCGGCTCTCGGCGATATAACTACCGAGAAACCCCTTTTACCATAAAAAAGGTTTACCTCAGCCTTTCTGTAACCAACTGAAAACCTGAACTTCTTACCATAATGAATATCTATCACCTCATCTGTTGATACAGAAAGTGAAGCCATTTTTTCTTTTACTCTTTCGACCGTTGAGTGAAGCTCATCAGGCACATATATCATCTTACGGCTCCTTATCCTTGCTTTCGGGTTCAATGTTTGTCTGATCCTGGCAAGAATCTCCTCATCGGGCCCTGCTGTTTCGTCCAGCTCTTTTTTCTCCTGCTCCCTTTCCCTGAATTCTTTCTCCAGTTCTTTTACTTCTTTCTGTAATTCAAATACTTCAAATGGGTTGTCGAAATCAACAAAAGAACTCATATTTACAGGTTCAGGCGACTGATTATAATAAACCTCCGGATCGTAACTAAAAAAACATGCCCTTGTAACATCACTTGTCCTCGGGTCAATTACCTGCACTACACCGTAAGACTCAGCAAATGATCTTGCAAAAACTTTATAAAAAACAGAAAACTTCCCGTGTTCGTAACATTTCTCCGATAGGCGGAACATTATTTTAAGACCATCCCCTCCTGGAGAAATAAATATCATCTCAATCCTGCTGTCAGAAGATAATCTGTTTTTCAGTGAATTAACATTCAATCCTTTTTCGGTCAGATTGTCAATATCGAGCATAAACCTGTCGATCCACCCGAAATTTTCTGTTTTGCGGAAAGGAGGATTAAAAATGCCGCATACAAAATAAGGCAACTCCCTTTTTAATAAATCATATTTCTTTTTATCAATAGATCTGACGGTTTTCAGCATTCTTATTTTAGCCTCAATTTCAGTGCCCGGTTTGCGTATAATATGATAAAGCTGTTCAACTGTTATCTTTGTAAGCGGGTCGTCTTTTAGGACAATATTTTTACCTGTCTGAAGCATTTCTTGCAGTATTAAAGTTCAGAAACATTTTTGCAAGCGACTGAGCGTACAGATTGATATGTGTAATACGCGACCTTTCAAGGTTATCTATCATTATTATTTCATCGAAATAATCATTTAGTGATTGTATGAGTATTCTTTTCCCCAGTGCCTCCAGCCAGTAAGAGTTATCGTCCCTTACGCTGTAACATTCTTCAGTAATTATATCCTGCCGGGCAAGCGATATAACCACATAGTCGACCCAAACCCTGAAAAGTTCTATTACGTCATAAACCAGTACAGGCCTGTTATAGTCGTCGCGGTGGAAAATACCCACATAGGGGTCAATGCCTGCTTTTATAAGTGCACTCTCCACCTTCCCATACAATACTCCGTAGCCGTAATTCAGAAGACAATTAATTATATCGGTTGCAGGGTGTTTAGTTCTGCCATCAAAACAGTACTTCTCGGGCAGAAATGCTGCAACAGTTCTGAAATATACTTTTGATGAAGCACCCTCCCATCCTCTTAGTCCGGGTGCAATATCGCTTATAATATCACTTTTAAGCTGATTTATCTTGTTACGGTAGTCCTCCAGCTTATTTATAGCTTCCTTCACCATTGCCATTCTGGAATTATCCTCTGGCATAAGTGAAAGGAGCAGTGCCTGCTGGTTTTCTATTTTTCTGCATATTATTTCTTTAATCCAATCCACCGCTGCGGAAGAAAATGTAAATTCAATCTGGTTTTTTCTTATTGTTGATACAGAACCGTATTTTGAACTCCATATCCTGCCCACCGGGTTACCTGTGTTGTCAACGAACAAAACTTCTATTTCATTTTCAATAGCAAGAAGAGCAGCATCGCTTGTAATCTGGGCACCTCTCGAAATTGTAATTGAACTTATTCCGGAAGGTGGAACAATCTGTTTACCGTCTTTGTGGACAACAACAAAGTTTTCATTATCACGTGTGAGCGAAGTACCGAAAGTATTTATTATCAGCTCCATATAAATATTTATACATACTCTCTGAAGCGCACAAACGAGAATTCGGATAACCTCAGACCATTTTCAGATAATGCTTTCCTCTCAGATGTTGAAGCAATGCATCTTATTCCTTTCTCTTTCAACATCCTCACAATGCAATATGTAAGAGTCATTTCACCCATTACATGCACCGTAAGCTCAGAGGTTTCACCTGTAATCAGACACTTCTTAACGGTTTCAGTTGCCAGTAATAGGATTTCATCTTCTCCTGCTGCCGGATCAACAGAAGGAAACGGAATATCAATTACCCTGCCGTATTTTTCAGATTCTTTTCGCTGAGCCTGATCCCAGCCTGCAAACGGATGGTTCGATAGATTTATCAGAACTTTACTTCCCTGATTTTTTGCTTCTTTCATAATAGTTCTCCAAACATTTTTCAGTTTCTTCATACAGACTTTTCAGAGAGCATACAAAATCTTCCGGCTTTCTCGGGCAAACGTATCCTCCGTGGTTAATATCGTTTCTTAACTGCGAAAGTGAACTGAAAATCCTTGCCAGTTTATTAAAAGTTTCATTCTCTTTGATTTTTCTGTAAATTTCGGATCCATTACTTCCGATAGCTTTGAACATTTCATTCGGATTATGTAAAATATTGAGACTGTTTGATGTATTTGTTCTGTTCTTTTTAACCTCATTTTCTTCTTCCTTAGTTTTGGCACACCATTTATAGCCCATCTCATTCAGTATAAATGATACAATGCCCTCCTGAAGCAAAGTGATTCCTTGCTGAAGGAGTCCGTGTTGCATGCAATATCTGACGGCAAAAAGAAAATTAAGTATATTATCGCTTCCAAAATCTTTCAGTTTTGATTCGATTTTATTCATGAAGGGGCTGAACGGAGGGATCAGATTTTCCTTCCTTATTTCCCCGGTGTAATGAATTGTCTCTTTGATAGATTCAGATCTGTATATTGCAAATCCTCGAGCTGTGGCAAAATTCCGGGAGGTTTTCAGCAATGCTTTTGACAGATTAAGTACGTTAAGTGCAGCATTTTTTTCCTCCTTACTTCCCTGCTTCAAGCCTGGGAGAGCACCTTTTTCAGCAAGTTTTTTGATTCTTTCTGAGTCGCCGAAATTCATATATTCAAGTGCAGCGCTGGTCCATTCATTTAAAAGAGCTATATCGTTCAGATTCCAGACCGGTGTAATTTTCTTCCCCTCCAATTCTTCTGCGGCCTGCTCGGCTCCGTAGAAAATCCCCTTCACTGTTGTTTCTTTAAGAAACGACGAATAATTTACGAGAGTCATAAGCAGCATAGGATTTGCCCTGAAACCATGGGTAATATCAACATAAATCTCATCTCCGTCGCAGAGCATGTTGTACATTATTTCAAAAATCTCCCATATTTTACTTTCCGAAACAACATCAGGAATTTCAACCTCCTGATGAACTACCTTTAATTTCAGTTCCGACAATATTTCGTTCAGCCCCTTAACCTCCTTACCATCACTGTTTAAGCGGTTATCCCAGTTTTTTCTTTTTGATTCACCGGTAACAAAAACGAAAATCCTGTCATTTTCACTCCAGTTGCTACAAATGGATAATGCTAAAGCCTTAAGTAGAAAATTTGTTTCATATATTTCCCCCGAAGGCATTTTGTAAGCGCATGTTCTATAATCGCCGGTTCCCAGAAATGCTAAAAGTACTTTTCTGCTCATTTCTCCTGATTTATAAAATTTTTGAAAAGGAGATTCAGTAAAGACCGTATATGGTAAAATTCTGGTTTTACGTGCTGGCTTCAAGAAGTATAAATCCCAGCGGCATAAAACTATAACTCGACCTTTCTTCTTTGAAGAACATCCTTCGCGATTTATACTGAGGCATTCCTTTTTTTAACTCACCTGTATCGATGTGATTTTCCGGAAATTTCCAGTTACCTGTAATTCCATGAAATCCCGAGCCGAATCCGAGATGAAACAGGCATTTATTATTGCCAGAAGGTATAAGGTTAATAATACGTGAGATCTCTTCAATTATATCTTCTGAATAATCTTCACCATTGTTGTAATGTTCAAAAAATTCTTTTTCTGCTATCAGGTATCTCTTTGAATGCCAATTAATCATACTAAACAAATCCTTTAAGGTAAGATTTTCAAAAAATCCGAGGTGTTTAGGCAGATTATTGTATCTTTTACTTTTTAAATAATTAATTCTTTCCCTGTTTATTTTTACTGAAAATTCAAATTCTTCTCCAGCAGGTACAGCTTCGAGATATGTTACAAAGCCTGCCGGCATGAACTCAGATGAAGTATTATAACGGTCATTTTTCCAGCCGGCTATAATTTCATAACCTTCTTTTCTTAAATTGTATATTTTTGTTCTGATAATCCGCGAGTTGCTTACAGGTGCATCTGAAACATGAATAAACGACATAAGGTTATTATCAATTCTGCCGAAAAAATTTGTTTCATAATTTTCATGCTCATGTTTCTTCATTTTCTCATAAAACCTGGCATATATTACTGAACGCAAAGCACCTTTAATTGATGAACCCGGTATGTACACCTGTCTGCCGTTCTTACCGGGTGAGGATATCATCGGAAGAATCTCATTATTATTCGGATCTCCTGAAGGTGAATTAATTACGGCGACAGTTGATGACCTTATTATTTCTTCGCGGAGGTTTCTGAATCTGTTAAAGAACTCATTTAACTTTCCATCAGCCAGATAACTAATATACAATTCTTTTTGGGTTGGTGGCATCATGCTGTATGCTTTTGACTGATCGATGACAATAATCTTTTTTTCGTTATTATCATAAAAAAAATCAACGCCGTAAATCAGCTTTTTCTCCTGGCCTGCTCCAACATGTACTGGTGTTACAACTGTGGCTTTTATTAGATACCTTGTTTCCATTTCATCAGGGGTTTAGGGGTAAGAATATGCTTCTGCCGCTTCTGTAGATTGCCTTATGGGTATTAATATTCAATGGTTTAAGGTCAACAACACGTCCTCTTACATCAATTCCTTTAATGTTCATTTTCAGCACTGACCCGGGCAGGAGCATGTATACAGAACGTTTGCGCAGTGAATTGAATGGTTCGCTTATCCATCCTCCTCGGCGTATCAGATCATACGATGCATTTTCTCCCAGCATATTTATAAAAGAATTATCCGATTCGGGTATAAAAACTGACAGAGATATTGAATACTCTGACTCGTCAGGGCAGTTTATCTCCTTAAAGTCTGTTGAATAATTAAATCTCCCGTTGCCTACAGAACGGTCAGAACCCAATCCGGTTTCAGCCAGCAATTCAAGTCCCTGAAAAAATCTGGATTTTGCTTCTTCATTTTCGGTGCGCAGTATGAAAAACAGCCCGGCTTTTTCATGAAAATAGAGTTTCTCCATATAGAAAGGAACGGAATCTTCCGAAGGATTTCTTGGTCTCATTATCCTTGGAACAACTGAAGATGAGAATATCCGGAGAGGTTCATTAATATCCGGTTCCGTGTAATACTCTCCATGTATCTGTTTTTCGTTTACAAATTCGAATCTGCCTGTAAGCCTTTTTTCAAAAAGTTCCATCTGGTAATACCTGATCTTTTTGAACTTTTTAAGCAGCCGGTTAGGCAGGGTACCAGAGGTTTTATCTTTCATGGGTTTGGGAAAGAAATAGATATAGTTCCCATTGGTTGCCATAAAAGGGAAAAGGCTTGAAACAGCAAAGCCGGGGTTATCCGTAATCCATTCAGTTTTGCCAAGTGAAGCCCATGCCTGCATTATTGCCGCAGCAAGAGTATCCGACTGTATAAATGTCTCACTGCGGGAATAATCTGACCTCTGGTTGCTTATGTGGAGAGGTGTTGTAAAATGCAACCTTATTATATCAAGCGGTATTTTCATTTTTAATCAATATTCTTTAACTTTTTTTATTAACGGATTGTCAATATTGGTCGTAAATTTAACCTGTCCGTAACCTCTTGAGCCGCTTCCTCCAAGGTAATCATCTTCAAGGAGCTTTATTCCTTTTTTAAGAAGTTGCAGATATTTACTTCTTTTTGAATCAATGTCTTCTCCATCGTTATTGCTGAAAATGTTAATGACAAATTCAACTTCAAACACAGCTCCGGCTGGGACACGTTCAATCTGACGCGGGTGTTCTGCCGTTCCTTTAAGACGATTAATTAAATTTTCAATCTTTATTTCTGTGTAGGGCATATCCGTAAAATCACTTTCTTTTAACCATCTCGCACTTTCTCTGGATAAATAAGCATCTCTGACTACCAATCTTGAAGGACATCCTTTATCACCAATTGCTCCAAAAAACTCAGGAATTATACTATCTCCATATTCGTCTTTATTTGGATCTGAATCTTTTTTAAAAGTACTATTTCCATTTACTCCTTCAGAAATCTCCAGTAAGGAACGTATTTTCCCTTTAAGAGAACTACCCGGGATATAGGGTTCATTGTTATCCTTACGACGCACAACGGTTAAATCTATACCCCCTATTTCAACATTTTCCTTCGAATCTCCGATATGTAAGCCTGTTTTAACTTCAAGCTTACCTGTAATAATTACTTTTTCATTTAGTTTCATAGGTGCAAATTTTTATGTTATGATATTACTCGCCACCGAAAAATTTATGATAAGCAATTATAGCTTCAACTATGCTAACGAAATTCTTAAATTTTTTTTCGTCACCATTAATTTCAGAAATTAACGGAGATATCTCATTATAAAAATCCCAAATCTTAGTTTTAGGAACTTTATCATGTGTACCTCCTTTATCTTTATCTTTTCCTGCCACATAAGCAAGTTTTGGTTGAAGTAAGGTTATTTCATCTTTGAACCTTTCAAAGTCAGCCTGTATACGCTTAAGAGCTCCAAAAAACTTCCTTAATTGACTTGTTGACATAGGTTTAATTTCTCTTTCCTTTTTATTGCCTTTTTTGTCATAATCTTCAATTTTCTTAGGTTTCGTTAAAAATTCGCCAAAATCTTTTAAAATTTTGACATCTTCATTTGTAATTTTGATTAACATTTCTTTAGTTAGTGTTGCCATATTATTCTGATTTTTTGGTGGTTCTGAGGTCAAGTTCAGCCAAGCGGCAGGCGAGGGCAAATACTTCAAACCGCATCTTTTTATCCCCGATTTCAGTAAAGAGCACCTGTTTCAGCTCCTCAAGTGCTTTGTAATCATCATCTTTCTTGTCCTTCATTTTTGACTGCCGCCGTGCTATATTATATGCTGCATTCCATTTCCATGAATAATCTTCTGTTTTTAAGATTTCTTTGTTATATTTCCATGCATCATAAAGCCGCAGCAGGTACATCAGCATTCCTTTTGTAATGTATCTGTTTAAAACCCAGTTGCCTATTTTTTTTCTGTACTCAATAACGTGTGGCCACTCAATATTCCAGTTAACCGCCACATCGAGCAGGCATAATGAATTCTTTTCTGCTCCGTCAAACGAATGGTTTTTTGCCTTCACTTCAGCAATGTGCGCTTCATCGGCAGCTTTTGAAACAGGATACTTTGGTGATACCAATGTAACACCACCTGAAATAGTTAAATCATCCCGACCTGTAAATTCCCTGAATTCTTTTCTCACTTCTTCTGCAAAATCTATGATTTTATCCCATCTTCCAACTGCAAAAAGGTCGTCACCTCCACTATAGTAAATGCTTACTGAATCTTTATATTCAGGTTTTTCACGGATTGTATTGACATAGCCTGAAAAAAAGAGATCAAGCAAACCTGATAATGTGGCGTAAGCAGAAAAACTTCCATTTCTTGAAATTTCACGTCCGGCTTTTTCATCAAACTCATTAAATCCTTCAAGGAATATCTGTCCAAGTTTATCAATATCCATTCTAAGAACCCCGAGTCTTTTAAAAGTAATTTCACCACCATCGTTTTCTGTGTTGTCGTTTTCATATTCTGCTAGTTCTTCGAATGTTTTCGGGGATTTAGTTTTATTTAAAGGGACAGTTGCTCCACCAAAATATCTGAAAGCCCATGCCTGATTGTTGCCTCCCATTTTACCGGGGAAGTTTTCTGGACTTTCATAATTCTGAATAATAAGGACATCCGAAAAACTACCATCATCTTTCTGGTGAATATAATACTTGTGCCCGGGTAGACCATTGAAAGATCCTGATTCAGGGATATTACCGAAAATAATATGTTTGTGATTTACCAGCCTCTCACCCAACTCAATCTGTTCCTTAACTGTAGCAGATATAAATATGTTGTTTTCATTTACTGTTACTTCAGTAGCTTTTATAATTTTTTCTTTCCCTTCTCTTTCAGCGAAAGCAAACATTTTATCTAAATCGTAGTCTATTCCCGTAACGCTGCAAATCTTTTCATTTCCACCTGCACCTGAAGGTTCAAAAATCTGTTCATAAAACTTTTTACCTCCAGTAAATAATCCGGCAAACTTTTGTCCTTCACTTTTGCCAATGCTGTCAAAAACACTTTTCCATAAGTCTCCCAGGAAAACATTTTCCTGTCCACCTTCAATTCTAATATTAGGTTTGCCCGATTCAATATTATTATCATATCTGAAAGCCGTTTTCCCCATGTTCAGATATATTTCACCTGAATGCCTGTTCCAGAGCTCTTCCTGTATTTTCAGATGAAGCTCATTTAGCATATTATTAACTTTCGAGGTATTAGGCAGTAACATATAGAATTTCCCTCCGCTTGCATATACCACATGAGAAGGAGTGAA
>JAKPDL010000100.1 GCA_029552825.1 Bacteroidota bacterium | reverse complement strand
ACAGTGAAAGCCGGAAAGAGATACTGTCTCATCTCCGGTGGATTATTCTCCTGAGAAGAAACTGCAGCAGGAAAAATCAACCCAGATATCAAAATAAACATTACTGACCGGCTGACCTTTGAAAAAAATATTTCCATTTCTCACATCGGATTTAATGTAAAGTTATAAATACAAGTGTTAACAATAAAATTATCGGTTAAATTTTTAATTCTCTAATATTTCATGTTGTAAATGATTGACTTTTACATATTTATTTCGTAATTTTGATAAGATGTTTAACTAAAATAAAAACCTATGAAGCTCATGGACATTCTTGCCCTCATTTCGGGAGGCATAGGAGTATTAATTGTAATTATTGCGGCTATATCGGTTGTTATTGGAAGGAACATTTTCGGTTTCACGCATCTGGTAAATTATTTTCATGCAGCAAACAGTTTTCTTCTGATATCAGTAGTACTGTTTCTTGCAGGAAAAAGAATTGATGCCGGAAAATAACCGTTCATTTATGACGGAATTTTTTACAGGGAACTGACTGTGTGCCAGTTTCTCAGACGTCAGAAGAGTTTTCTATTTTCTGTTTCAGAAGCTCAATCGGAAATGGATTTCCATGAGCAGGAAAGATAATTCTGGCACCATAATCAATAAGTTTTTTCCAGCTTTTTTTCAGTTCTCCCAGATCCGTAGCAAACACCGGAAATCCGGGTTTTGTTCTGTAAGGGAATCCCGCATGAGCCATCGACCCAACAAAAGCTTCACCTGTTTTCAGCACCACGCTCAGCGATCCCGGGGTATGACCGGGTGTATGTATTACTGTGCCATCAACCCCATAATCGAGCAGGGAAATATCTTCATCACCTACAATTAAATCGGGACGAGGCAGCGGGAAAAAGATTTTCCGGGCAAAGAAAGAAAGAAAAATTCCGCTTATTTTACCCCAGAGGTCAATACCTGTTCTGTCGAAATATTGTCCTTTTTCAAGTGCATTCCATTCATACCTGTGGATCATTACCCTGGCATCTGTGAAATTCTGTATCTCGTTTGAAAGTCCGGCATGATCGAAATGAGCATGGGTAAGAAGTAACAGTTTTATGTCGCCCGGAAGAATATAGAGTTTCGACAGCTTTTTTTTGAAAGCTCTTATTTTACTGGGCGGACCTGAGTCCACCATCACTATACCCTTTGATCCACGTAACAGGTATGTATTTGTGATTCCGAGTCTTAACGATAGAATATCGGTTGACATAGGAGAAATGATTTTAGGTTCTCAATAAATTTACGAACTGTTCTGGAATAATTGCAAACCGGCAGGTTATTTTTTCTGTGAAAGAAGTTTTTTCAGTTCGTTCATTTCATCCCGGTATCTGGCTGCCTCAATGAAGTTCAGTTCCGAGGCTGCTTTTTCCATATTCTTCTTAGCTTTTTCTATTGCTTTTTCGAGTGCTTCCCTGCTCATATATTTTATTACCGGATCGGCTGCGATATCGGGTGTTTCGGGTTCCACATAAGCTTTAACCCTGATGCCCTGTTTACTAAGCCCGGCAAGTATTGAACCTTTCTTCTTTACAATCTGTGCAGGTTCGATACCCATTTCCATGTTGTATTTCATCTGTTTTGCCCTTCTTCTGTTGGTTTCATCAATGGTAGCCTGCATGCTTTCGGTGATAGTGTCGGCATACATTATCACCTTCCCGTTAATGTTTCTTGCTGCTCTTCCTGCTGTCTGGGTGAGTGATCTTGCCGAACGCAGGAATCCTTCTTTATCGGCATCGAGTATTGCCACCAGTGAAACCTCGGGAAGGTCGAGTCCTTCGCGCAGAAGGTTCACTCCCACCAGCACATCAAACTCCCCTGCCCGTAACCCTTCCATAATCTCCACTCTCTCAAGGGTATCTATATCAGAATGGATATAACGGCACCTGATATCATATTTCAAAAGATAGGCAGTAAGCTCTTCTGCCATTCTTTTTGTAAGTGTTGTCACAAGTATTCTCTCACCTGCTTTTGACCTGCTGCGTATTTCTTTTATCAGGTCGTCAATCTGGTTCAGGCTTGGTCTCACCTCTACCGGCGGGTCAAGCAGTCCGGTTGGCCGGATTACCTGGTCGACAAAAACACCTTCGCTTTTACGCAGTTCATATTCGGCCGGTGTTGCCGACACGTAGATAGTCTGTCCGGTTAGTGACTCAAACTCATCGAGGGTAAGAGGCCGGTTATCTAGTGCGGCGGGCAGGCGAAAGCCATATTCAACAAGGGTTTGTTTGCGGGCGTGGTCACCTCCGTACATGGCTCTTATCTGAGGTATGGTAGCATGACTTTCGTCTATTATTGTTATAAAATCATCGGGGAAATAATCAAGCAGGCAGAAAGGGCGGGTGCCGGGCTCCCTGCCGTCAAAATACCTTGAATAGTTTTCTATGCCGCTGCAGTAACCGAGTTCCTTTATCATTTCAAGGTCATACAACACCCTCTGTTCAAGCCTCTTAGCCTCTTCTGTCCTGCCGGTGTCCCTGAAGTGAGCAACCTGTTTATAGAGATCTTCCTCTATCTGCATAATTGCCCTGTTTATCCTGTCGCGCGTTGTGACGAAGATATTCGCAGGATAGACTATATATTCGCTCAGTACCTCTATTTTTGTTCCTTCAACAGGGTCAAATGAGCTTATTTCTTCTACCTCATCACCAAAAAACTGCACTCTTATTGCTATATCGGCATATGCTGGAAAGATGTCTACCGTATCACCTCTTACTCTGAAGGTTCCCCTGCGGAATTCGATTTCATTTCTTGAATAGAGACTATCGACCAGTTTTCTCAGGAAGTGGTTTCTCGAAATCATCTGACCAGTTTTAATATGTACCGTGCTTGAATAGAAATCTTCGGGGTTTCCGATGCCATACAGACAAGATACTGATGAAACCACTATTACGTCGCGTCTGCCTGAAAGAAGTGAGGAAGTTGTACTAAGGCGGAGTTTTTCTATTTCTTCATTAATTGAAAGGTCTTTTTCAATGTAAGTGTCAGTTGCGGGGATATATGCTTCGGGCTGGTAATAATCGTAGTACGAGACAAAATATTCCACAGCATTATTGGGGAAGAACTGTTTGAATTCTCCGTACAGCTGTGCAGCGAGTGTTTTATTATGGCTGAGGACAAGTACTGGTCTCTGAACCTGTTCGATTACATTGGCTATAGTAAAAGTCTTGCCCGAGCCTGTCACGCCAAGGAGAGTCTGGTATGGCACACCTTTACGGAGACCGTCAACAAGCTGGCGGATTGCTTCAGGCTGGTCGCCTGTCGGCTGAAAATCTGATACAAGTTTAAAATTCATCACACTAACAACTTTCAGTCGGCCGTAATAGAATTGAATATAAGCGGAAATTTACAAAAAACAATGATAGCATTTCAGAAACAACAAAGCCGCCGGGTTTTTCCGGCGGCTTTGTTAAACAGTTTTTAGCCTAGCCTAAATAGCTCTTCAGCAGTTTACTTCTGGAAGTGTGTCTCAGTCTTCTTATTGCCTTCTCCTTTATCTGTCTGACGCGTTCGCGTGTAAGCCCGAATTTCTCTCCGATTTCCTCAAGTGTCATTTCCTGGCATGAAATACCGAAAAAGTATTTTATGATATCTCTTTCTCTTTCGGTAAGTGTTGCCAGGGCTCTTTCAATCTCTTTTGAAAGAGATTCATCAATAAGAGCTTTATCGGCATTGGGGGAATCGGTGTTAGGCAGCACATCGAGAAGGCTATTATCTTCACCCTCGACAAAAGGAGCATCAACCGACACATGTCTGCCTGATACGCGGAGTGTGTCGGAAACCTTTTCCTTGGGGAGATCAAGCACTTCTGCAAGTTCTTCCGGAGATGGTGTTCTCTCGTATTCCTGTTCGAATTTCGAGAAGGCTTTATTGATCTTATTCAGAGAACCAACCTGGTTAAGAGGCAGACGCACTATTCTTGACTGTTCAGCGAGGGCCTGAAGTATTGATTGCCTGATCCACCATACAGCATAGGAGATGAATTTGAATCCCCTTGTCTCATCAAACTTTTCTGCGGCTTTAATAAGCCCCAGGTTTCCTTCGTTGATAAGATCAGGCAGGCTCAGTCCCTGATTCTGGTACTGTTTTGCAACAGATACCACAAATCGAAGATTTGCTTTAGTCAGTTTTTCGAGTGCGGCCCTGTCTCCCTTTTTGATTCTCTGTGCAAGTTCAACTTCCTCCTCAACCGATATCAACTCTTCCTTACCAATCTCCTGAAGGTACTTGTCGAGTGAAGCGCTTTCCCTGTTGGTGATTGATTTGGTAATCTTAAGTTGTCTCATCTATCTCTGAAAAAATTTTCGCGAAATTAATAAAAATATATTTAAAAACAAAGAATTTTAACAATTATTGTGAACAGGGAGTTTAAATTTATTAACTCCCTGTTCTTTAACAATTTATATTATCTATTTCTACCTCCAAACTGGTAGCTGAAGTAAGTTCCATTCGACTGTATGCCCTCAATTGAAGTCAAATTCGTACCGTTGTCGGTAAAGTTTCTGACATCAGCAGCACTTTTGACCTTCTTTCCGTTTACACTCAGAATGATGTAGCCTTTGCGTATCCCAAGATCTCTGAATCTGCCTTCATTAACCTCAGTTACCTTAACTCCATAATCAACTCCATAATTTCTCTGGTCTGCCTGTGAAAGGGGCTCCAGCCTTGCACCAAATACCGTTCCTGCGCTGGCATCTACTTTTACTATTCCAGTGGTATTTTCAATATTCTTAAGTGTTAATGAAACTGTATTTTCTTTTCCGGAACGAATATAAGTTACCGAGACTTTGTCACCCGGACGATATCTGCCAACCTGTTCAAGCAGCTCCGACATGCTGTTCACCGGGACATTGTTGAACTTTATAATGATATCACCTTCTTTGATTCCAGCTTCTTCTGCAGCGCTGTTTTCATACACCTGGCTGATATATGCTCCTTTTATTTCTTTCATTTTTGCTTTTTCGGCAATTTCTGCAGTGACCTCACCCACACTGACACCCATCACTGCTCTCTGTACAGCACCGTAGATTCTCAAGTCCTCAACTACCTTCTTTACTATATTAACAGGAATTGCAAATGAGTTTCCTGCATATGCACCACTTGGTGAAATTATTGCAGTTGTAATACCAACAAGCTGTCCGTCGGTATTTACAAGTGCACCACCACTGTTACCTACATTAAGTGCAGCATCGGTCTGAATAAATGATTCGATACGATAGTTGTCGTCGAGAATACCCAGATTTCTTCCCTTGGCACTAACAATACCTGCAGTAACTGTAGATGTAAGATTAAAAGGATTTCCTACGGCAAGAACCCATTCACCAAGGCGAAGCTTGTCAGAATCACCATAGTTCAGATAAGGCAGGTTCTCCCCGTTAATCTTCAGTAGCGCAATATCAGTGCTGGGATCACGGCCAACGACCTGAGCCTCAAACTCTCTGTTGTCGTTAAGTTTGACTGTGATCTTCTCAGCATTCTCAATTACGTGATTGTTTGTGATAATATAACCATCGGGAGAGATTATTACACCCGACCCGTACCCGCGAACTTCACGAGGAACCTGCCGGTAAGCATCACCATAAAACCACTCAATTATCGGATTTATACTGCGTACTGAATAGGTGGCGCTTGTTCTAACATGCACCACAGCATGAACTGCTAATTCTGCAGCATAGGTTAAATCGACCTGCCCTGCCTGCTGATAAGAAGTCAGAACAGGTTTTACCCTCTCATCCGATATATTTGAAGTGTCAACTACCGAACCCTTTCCTGAATTCTTCTCAACAAAATTTGTATACACTAACAGAGCAATCGCTGCCCCAAGAATTGACATCGTTAACCCGCCGAGAATTGTCTTGACTTTCATAACTGCTTTATTTTTTGGTTAGACATATATTTTTATTCTGGTAAGAGGATTCCTTACTTAAACCTCAAACCAGTTAAATTGTTTAACAAAGATTATGCATTTTTTATTCATGGAACTCAGTTTCAATCACATTTAACATCAATTTAACGTGATTGATAATGTCATTTAACAAATCAATAACTGCTTTCGACCTGCATCAACAAAGAGACAAACAGCAGGTAAAATTTAATCCCTTAAACCAACATTTATTTCTCAATTTACCTATATTATTACAGACTGTCAATATGGCAGCCATGATGATATATTGACATAGACCAAATAATTGGTTCAATAAGATTAAATTTGAGCAGAAAATTTTTTTTTTTAAAATGACAACATTCTGAAACGAAAATCCAAAATCACAAACCATGAAAAAGTTTTCTTTTCTAATCCTCATCTCTATGGCCTTTTTCTTCAGAGCAACGGGACAACCCGGAACAACAGAACTGATGAATGCTATCAACAGAATAAATTCAAATTTTGAACGCTTATCGCATCAGTTCGACATTCTTGAGAAAAAGACTGACGACATCTACTGGTACAACAAAGTTGGCGATATTGCCTTCATCGACAAGGTTTACATGACTGGTCCCCCTCTTGCTGTCGAGAAGAATCCGACCGGACAGGGTGCCGGAAATCCTGTAAAATTCTGGTCGTATATTTTCATACCCAAAGATGCTGACCCCTCCAGAAAGTATCCCTTACTTGTGTTCCCTCACGGCGGTGTTCATTCAAACTTTGACACTTACTATGCCCATATCATCCGCGAAATGGTCTCACAGGGATATATTGTGGTGGCTGCAGAATACAGAGGCTCTACGGGCTATGGAGAATCATTTTATAATATGATTGACTATGGTGGACTTGAGGTTCAGGATGTTGATGCCAGCCGGCAGTATATGATTGATAATTATTCAATTGTAGATGGCGACAGGGTTGGCATCATAGGATGGAGCCATGGCGGTTATATTGCCCTGTTTAATATTTTCGAGTACCCCGACAAATATAAAGTATGCTTTGCCGGTGTGCCTGTGAGCGACCTCATCGCAAGAATGGGTTATAAAGACCAGTCGTACCGGGATCTGTTTTCAAGCCAGCCTGCTATAGGCAAACCTGCCGACCAGAATGTGGCTGAATACCGAAAAAGGTCGCCTGCATGGCAGGTCCATAAATACAGGAACACACCTCTACTGATTCATACCAACACCAACGACGAAGATGTTAATGTGCTGGAAGTTGAACATCTTATTAAATCCCTGAAAGCAGAAGGCAAACAAAATTTCTATTATGAAATCTTCAACAATATGCCAGGTGGACATTCTTTCGACAGAATGGATTATAAGGAAGCAAAGGAAATAAGAATGAAGATTTATAATCATCTTAATAAATATCTTAACCCGCCGAAACCATTTAAGTCGGTTAAAGACCTGCAGAAGGCAGGATATGGATTTAATTAAGCTCACGGAGCGAAGCGGAGCCCCGCGTAGCGGGTGAGCACAGAGCTCAGAGCTCAGGGCACAGGGAATATAGATTATATTATATAGCTTATGAAAAAAGAACCGTTATACGGAAAGACAATTAATGAGCTGATTGCCATTACACGACGTATTGGTTTGCCAGGTTATTCGGCTCGTCAGATAGCTGACTGGCTGTATAAACATCAAATTTCTTCTGTCGAGGAGATGACAAACCTCTCAAAGAAGGCAAGGGATATGCTTTCTTCAGAATTTGAATACGGGCTCTCCTCTCCTGCCGAATACCTTGAAAGTTCTGACGGGACAAAGAAATATCTATACAAAGTATTGGATGACAAATATATAGAAACAGCTTTTATACCGGAAAAGGAGCGTGCAACGATATGCGTTTCAACCCAGGCAGGATGCAAAATGGGATGCCTTTTCTGTATGACTGGCAAACAGGGATTTCAGGGTAACCTGTCGTCGAATGAGATACTCAACCAGTTCAGAAGCCTTCCAGAGTTTTCAAGGATCACGAATATAGTCTATATGGGTATGGGCGAACCTCTTGATAACATCGAAGAGGTTTTGAAAAGTCTGGAAATACTTACATCCGACTGGGGGTATGCATGGAGCCCAACGCGCATAACTGTCAGTACGGTTGGCATTGTAGAAAAGATGACTGCCTTTCTTGAAAGAAGCAGAGTTCATCTGGCAGTAAGTCTTCATACACCATTCGATGAGGAAAGACTTATGCTAATGCCGGTTCAAAGAACAAATCCTGTCAGGGAAGTCATTGAAATTATAAGAAATGCAGGAATAACAGGACAGAGACGTGTCTCATTCGAGTATATCCTTTTCAAAGGCTTTAATGATACACCGGCACATATTAAAGAGCTCTCCAGACTCCTTAACGGAATACGATGCCGTGTTAACCTTATAAGGTTTCATAAAATTCCCGGCGTCAGCTTCGAAAGTCCCGGTATTGAAGAAGTAAAAAAATTCAGAGATATGCTCAATAAAAAAGGTATTGTTGCCACTATAAGAGCCAGTCGTGGAGAGGATATCAAGGCGGCATGCGGACTTCTTTCCACCCTTTCAAGAAATAAAACCAGGTCATGAACAAGCTGATTTCAACAACAATACTCTTTCTTGCGTTTATCACCATAAAATCAGAATCACAGACTGCTGCTCTGGAAAGGTTTCTTTCCGACTCACTGATGCAGCATGCATCCATTTCATTTTTAATAAAAGATGCCGTAACGGGTGATACTTTAGCCGAATATGACAGTAACAGAAGCCTGACTCCTGCGTCTGTTTTGAAGCTGATAACCACTGCTGCGGCTCTTGAACTGCTCGGTCCCGACTACAGGTTCAGAACCACACTTGAGTATTCAGGAACTCTTTTGAAAAATTCAGGGGTCCTTAAGGGAGATATAATTATAAAAGGCGGAGGTGATCCCTGTCTGGCATCCGAACGATTTACTGAACATTATGGAAATCTTTTTAATGACTGGGCGGCAGCAGTCAGGAGTTCGGGGATTAAAAAAATAAAAGGAAGGGTTATCACCGACGATTCATATTTTGATTATGAACCGGTACCTGATGGCTGGGTGTGGGAAGATATCGGCAACTATTATGGCGCAGGAGTATATGGCCTGTCGGTATTTGACAACACTTCAAAAATACATTTCAGAACGTATGAAGAAGGTTCAGCACCTGAAATTATAATGATTGAACCATTTGAGGCTGGTAATGAATACATTAGCAACCTCATTGCATCAGGGACAACCGACCGGGGATATGTTTTCTGTTCTCCATACGGAAACAAAGGCTGGATTTCTGGGACTATTCCGCCTAACCGTGAAGATTTCATTCTAAAAGCAGCTATAACAGATCCTCCTCTTGTTGCAGCAAAAATACTTACGGGGAAACTTATAAAAAAAGGTATAAAAGTTTCGGGTAATCCTTCTACATACAGGCTTAAAAAACAAATTAAAAATCAAAACAATACAATAATAAATGAAACTCTTTCGCCACCTTTGAATGAGATAATCGAAGTATTGAATCACGAAAGTATCAATCTGTATGCCGAACACCTGGTAAAAGAGCTTGGAAAAGCATTCAGAGAAAATGGTTCAGCCAGTGCCGGTCTTGAGGTAATAAACGATTTCCTGAAAAAAAACGGTATATATAATCCTGGTATGGTTATTATTGACGGAAGCGGTCTTTCGCCCCGTAATCTTGTTAATGCAAGCGGCATTGTTTCATTGCTTCTATATATGAAAAACAGCAATAATTATGCTCACTTTATAAATTCACTGCCAGAAGCAGGTGCTGAAGGAACTTTGAAGAATGTTTTCAGGGGTCCGGAGTTTGAAGGAAGGCTAAACGCAAAAAGTGGTTCCATGGCTGGAATAAGAAGTTATGCCGGTTATCTTAAAAGTGTTTCAGGAAAAGAGCTGGTTTTCTGTATTATAGTTAACAATTATTCAGGTTCTTCGGGAAATGTCACAAGATATATTGAAGAAATATTGAAGGAGGCGGTTGTGAACAATTAATAAAGTTTTTTCTTTTGACTGCGAAAACCAAACTAATTTTTTATAAACGAACTTTAAATGAACAGGAAAGTAACAATAAGAAAGTGTGATAGTTATAATTTAGAAGAAGTTATCAGGGTTGTGGCAGATGTTTATGAAAATTCTGAAGGACCTGACCTTACCGGAAAAAGGGTTCTTATTAAGCCGAACATTTTGACTGACTCTCCGCCTGAGAAGAGCATTTGCACTCATCCTGTGGTGGTGGAAGCTGTAATCAGGTATATACAATCGAAAGGTGCTGAAGTGGTGGTTGGTGATTCACCTTCGGTTCATATTGGTAATTTTCGTCCTGTGAAATGCGGAATTGAAGATGTATGCAGGCGCACTGGCGTGCAATGGGTTGATTTCAAGGAAAAGCCTGTTGAGGTAAATCTCCGGAATGGAAAAAAGATAAAAGTTGCCTCAGTAATAAGGGATGTTGATCTTATAATTTCTCTTCCAAAATTTAAGAATCATGAACTTGCTTATTTCACAGGAGCTATAAAGAACACTCTGGGCGTTGTTCCCGGGTTTATAAAAGGCAAGCAGCATGCACTTTATCAGAACAGAATGGCATTCAGCAGGTTTCTTGTTGACCTGAATGAAGCAGTGCTACCGGATTATTTTCTTATGGATGCCATTTACGGGATGGAAGGTCCGGGGCCTGCAAATGGTTTTCCGAAAAAGATTGGTCTTTTGATTGGATCAGCCAATCCGCTTGCACTTGATATAATTGCCTCAACTATTGCGGGCTATAAACCCATTGATATACCAACCAACCGGATTGGACTATCAAGAGGAGAATGGCTTACATCAGTTGATGAAATTGTTTACGATGGGCCTTCTCTTGATTCGCTTGTATTAAAAGACTTTTTGAAAGTACCTGTGACCAGGATGGAGAACATTTCCCTGCAGTTTCTCATAAGGAGGGTGAAGTTTCTGAGGAAGCTTGAAAGAAGGCCGGTTTTTTTGCATGACAGATGCACCGGATGTCTGAAATGTGTGAAAATCTGTCCTGTGAATGCAATTTCCCCGCATCCGTCAAAGAAGAATCACATTGTGTTGACCGACAAAAAATGTATCAGATGTTACTGTTGCAGTGAAGTCTGCACCGACAGCGCAATAGAGATAAGGAGGAAGCTTTTTGGTGTATAGCTTTCCCCTTTATGCATCTATTCTTGCGTATTTTGCATGTGTTTCAATGAACTCCCTCCGTGGCGGTACTTCTTCTCCCATCAGCATGGAGAAGATATGGTCGGCTTCGGCAGCGCTTTCTATTGTAACCTGCTTGAGGATGCGAGTCTCGGGGTTCATGGTTGTCTGCCAGAGTTGTTCGGCGTTCATTTCACCCAGACCTTTGTATCTCTGGACGCTTACTGATGAGTCTTTGCCCTGGCCAAGTTCCTTGACGGCAGCTTCGCGTTCTTCTTCTGTCCAGCAATATTTTTCGATTTTCCCTTTTTTAACCAGGTATAGAGGAGGCGAGGCAATGAATATATTTCCATTCTTGATAAGGTCCTGCATATACCTGAAGAAGAATGTGAGTATAAGGGTTGTGATGTGCGAGCCGTCGACGTCGGCATCGGTCATAATGATTATTTTGTGGTAGCGCAGGCCTGATGTGTTGAGGGCTTTACTATCCTCTTCGGTACCTATTGAAAGTCCGAGGGCGGTAAAAATATTCCTTATCTCCTCGCTTTCAAATATCTTGTGCTGCATAGCTTTCTCGACGTTGAGGATTTTACCTCTCAATGGGAGGATAGCCTGGAACCGGCGGTCGCGTCCCTGTTTTGCTGTTCCTCCTGCTGAGTCTCCCTCAACGATAAAGAGTTCGCATTTTGACGGGTCACGGTCGGCGCAGTCGGCAAGTTTTCCGGGGAGTCCTGAACCTGACAGAAGGTTTTTTCTCTGCACGAGTTCCCGTGCCTTTCTAGCGGCATGGCGGGCTGTTGCGGCAAGGATTACTTTCTGAACTATCTGCCGGGCGTCACGCGGATTTTCCTCGAGGTAGTTGGCAAGAGCATTACCAACAGCCTGGTCGACAGCACCCATAACCTCGGTGTTACCAAGTTTCATCTTGGTCTGCCCTTCAAACTGGGGTTCAGGAACCTTAACCGAGATAACCGCGGTAAGGCCTTCCCTGAAATCGTCACCGTTTATATCGAACTTCAGTTTTGCAGTAGCACCCGACTCTTCAGCATATTTTTTAAGGGTGCGTGTAAGTCCTTTCCTGAAACCAGCAAGGTGAGTGCCACCCTCGATTGTATTGATATTATTTACGTATGAATAGACATTTTCAGTAAATGAGGTGTTGTATTGCATCGCAACCTCAACGGGGAAACCATATTTATCGGTTGATATGTATATTGGCTTCTCAATAAGAGGTTCCCTGTTGGAATCGAGATACTTAACAAATTCAATCAGTCCATTTTGACTAATAAATTCTTCGTATCTTATTTTGTTTCCGTTGCCGTTTTCAACAGGTTCGCGAAGGTCCTTTATCGTAAGCATAACCCCTTTATTAAGGAAAGAGAGCTCACGAAGCCTTGCAGAAAGTATCTCAAAATTGAAATCAATTGTCTGAAAAATCTGAATGTCAGGTTTAAATCTTACAATTGTTCCTGTTTTATCTGTTTTATCAATAATTTTTACATCGGTAACAGGTTTACCTCTCTCGTATTTCTGGTAGAAAACTTTTCCATCGCGATGGATGATAGCTTCGAGCCATTCTGAGAGTGCATTAACAACCGAGACGCCCACTCCGTGAAGGCCTCCCGACACTTTGTAACTATCCTTATCGAATTTACCACCTGCGTGGAGTATTGTCATTACCACCTCAAGAGCTGACTTCTGTTCTTTTTCATGGATATCTGTAGGTATACCACGGCCGTTATCGGTCACCGATACCGAGCCATCTTCATGAATTACAACATCGATTCTATCGCAATAACCTGCAAGAGCCTCATCTATAGAATTATCAATAACCTCATAAACAAGATGGTGAAGACCTTTCACCCCTGTATCGCCGATGTACATAGCAGGCCTTTTCCTTACTGCCTCAAGGCCTTCGAGTACCTGAATGCTATCGGCGGAATAACCGTTCCCGTTATTTTCCTTTTTCAGTTTATCACTCATTTTTATATTTGTTTAACTTACTGTTTTTCAGTTTAAAAATTATAAATTCCTATCAGCAGACCCTTTTACGGTCTGTCCTGAAGTTGAACAGGCATTTTTTAAGGAGAATCAGATTCTTACATATCTGCGCTGCCCCCGGATCCAACTTCTCAAACCCTTGATAAATATTTGATATAATGTAAATTAATTATCGTTGCAAATATACAAATAATATCCTTATGTTTATCAGGGAAGAGTTAAAAAATATTAACTATTTTACCAAGTAATTAACATGGCATAATTTGTTAATTAACAAATATATATGAAGACTGAAAACCTGCTAAATACAAATACAATTTACAGGCTGTAAGTAAATCCCGCCATGCAGATAAACCGGAGTGATGGATACCATGCCCATTCGTAGTATTTTGTGAAAGACAGATTGTTGAATTTTAGCCAGAACGATAGAATTTTTGTATATCTGTATTCGGCACTGAAATTAAAGTTCAGATGGGCAGGCATGCTATATTCTTTCTCCGAGCTTCCCAGTAAATTAAACAGATTGTCAAAATTATCAGTAGTTGTCAGCAGTTTTCTTGGCCCGGTTGTGTTTACCCCAATTGAAGCAATTATCTTATCCCTGAGATTATATTTCAGATTAAATTTAAGATCCCAATCGGGCATACCCCATGCATATTTATTACTTGTAAGTGTGTATTTATAATAATTTCCTTCGGCTGAAAAAGTGAAATGCCTGTTGATACGGCCGGCTGTCTCTCCGTGAAATTTCAGTATTTCAGCCTCATCAAACAGTGGTTTAAAATAATTACCCATCAAAATATTAATAGTGTCATTCCTTGTTCCTGCATAATTCGTAAACAAAAGAAAATCATCTGCAATTGTATATGACACATTTAACCTGTATCTGCCTTCAATGCCCGACTCCCCTTCCAGTCCGGCACTTACAATTAAGGGATAGCATGTATTCCTTATTTTATATAGATAATCTGAAAGCACGAAAGGATTAAGCATGATAACATTTTCAGGTGTGTTTCTTTCAAGTTTTCCTTTAAGTTCCGCATAAAAAGCCAGGTATGAAGGCATTATATTAAATCCGAATCTGAGGTCGGGGTAAATATGTAACTTGGGGTCATCATCATCAATAAATTTGTCCAGCGCAAATCCTGCACCCAGCTTAGCATTCCAGTCGGCGCTCTTCCTGGTAATAAAAGGTGTTATTTCTGCAATATATGCTGAAGATGAAGAAATATAACCCGAAGGCTTATAAAACTCAAAGCCCGCTCCTGAACCAGCATAAAAACCTTCTACCTCCTTTCCTGCCTGGCCGGTCAATTTCACTTTGTGCAGGTACATGTTTTTTTCTGATATGAAAAAATTATAATCAAGATTAGCTTCATATACCAGTTTTGAGGAATCTGGTCTCACAGAAGATATTCCAGCATTTATTCCTGCCGAAGTATAATTCAGTCTGAAATCCTTCTTTTCAGGGTCATAATCTGTTATCCCTGGATTATATCCGTATGCATACCTGGTTTTACGGGAAAAGTCGATACTTCCCTTAAGTACGCTTTCATCCAGGAATTTTCTTCCGTAAAGTGACACATTATTATCCATGTAACCAGCAAACTCTTTTTTGCCGTTTTCAAGCTTCACCTTACCGTTTGTGGAGAAATGTCCAGCATAAATACCAACGCCGCTCTGTTTGGATCTCAGGTTTGTTATGCTTATTTCAGCCAGGGGTGTCAGGTAATTGCCGAGACCCATATTTATATAACCGTTATAGAGTTTTGTAAGTGGGTCGGGTACCATAGTTGCAGCCTTAAGTGGGCTAACCGTATATGGAGGCGTGTAGGGTGTTGTCCGGATTTCATATTTGATCACCGGTTTTACAGCTGATGTATCTGTCATGTCGGGGAGGAAGCTCTTTTTTACAACATCGGGCAATGAAGGTTTATAAGGGTTGTAGAGTGTTATTTCCCTTTTTATTACTGTTTCCTGTCCTCTGGCAGGGAATAGAGCAGAAAAAGCCAGAAAAGCAGTAATAATCATCAGCGGCTTCATTATGTTTATTTTCATTTTCATATTCCTCATCGTCCTTTAGTGTTTTGGCTATTGTATTTGTCCAGCATTCAGGGAATCAAGTTTAGCTTTTACCTCGTCGAGTATGCCGTCATCCGGTACTGAATAGTTTTCTTTAAGTCCCTGCAGGGTGGCTTTTGCCATTATTGTATCTCCCTTTTTCAGGCTTACATCAGCCAGCAGGAGAAACATCTTTGCCATCCAGTACTGGTGCGGGGTGGTGGAATTAATGAATTCATTGATAACTTTTTCGGCTTCTGCGATGTTTCCCTTCAGAACAAGTATCTCGGCTACCCTGTATTTCGATTCCGCACCCTGTGCACTGGTTATCTCAACAGCGGTTTTCCGGAAGTCCCTCAGTGCCTCGTCATAATGATTAAGGCTGTAGTGTGCTTTAGCGCTCATAAAGTTTGCTTCCCTGAGAAGCTCTTCCGGAACATTTTGTGCTTTGTTGATCTTTTCAGCTGTTCTGATGGTTTTCTCCGCATCGCCGGCTTCATATGCTGCACGGAGCTGCCCTCTCAATGCAATCACCTGACTTTCAGAATTGTCTGTAATACGTTCAAGTTGTTCGTATAATCCGAATGCTTTCAGGTAATCTTCTTTTTCGAACAATAGTGCAGCAGCCGACCGCAGGGCTGGCTCATAAAATTCACTTCCGGGCGACTCAATAACTTTCTGGTAGTTATCAAGTGCCTCATCTTTCCTTCCTTTCAGCATTTCGCATTCTGCAAGGTAGAAGAGAGCATTAATCCGGAAGCTGCCGTATGTAAATTCGTTGAGGTAGTTTCTGAATACTTCTGATGCACGGTCGCAATTGCCCGACATATACAATCTTTCGCCCGATACATAAAGCAAAGAATCCTTTTCTGTCTGGGCAACATCGCCAAATCCTTTAAGAGATTTTACATAAGCGAAATATGAGTCAACGTCGTTTATTTCTACATAGGCATTCTTAAGTCCGGTAAGTGCATAGCGTGCTTCGGGTGTTGAGCTGTAGTTTTCTATCACTCTTTTGAACTGTGCTATAGCTTTTTCGTTTTCTCCTGTATCAAAATAGAGGAGTCCGAGTTGAATAATAGCCCTCGGTGCGAATGGGCTTCCCGGGAAGGTTGATATAACCTGGTTGAAATCGGCTTCTCCCCTGGCTTTGTCCTTCAGGCTTACCCATGCCCTACCCCTCTCGAACAATGCACCCGGAATATATTTTGAAGATGGGTAATTGTTAATAAGAATTGTCAGGGTCTCTGCTTTACCCTTCTGGTTATTCATGAGTCCGAGTGCAAATCCTTTCTGGTAGAGGGCGTAATCTGCATCTATTTTGCCGAACTCAATCACCTTGTTATAGAATTCAACCGCATCGGCATAATTTGTGTTAATGAAATAACAATCTGCTATTCTGTTTCGTGCATCAACCAGGATATCGGCTCTAACAGCTGTGGCATTTGATTCGAAGTTCCGGAAATGAGCCAGGGCGTTGGTATAGTCTTTTTTATTGAAAAGTGCATAACCGAGGTTATATCTAACAAGCCGGTATTCATCGAGTTGTGCCGAGCCAGGTAATCCCATAAAAGTCTGGTAGTCAGCTATTGCGTTGTCGTATTCTCCAAGCCGGTACCATGCTTCTCCCCTCCAGTATATTGCCCTTGCCCGCAGTTGATTGTTATATTTTCCATAATCGAGCGATTTGTCGAACATGTTAATAGCTGTTGTGAGTTCCATATTTTTAAACAGTTCGAGTCCTCTGTAGAATGCAACGCGCTGATAAGCTGCCTCGAGACGTGCGTCTTTGCGTGTGATTTTATCGAGTGATGCAAGGGCTTCCCTGTAGTTTTTAATCTGCATATATGTTGCAACGAGGAAATTATAGACCTCCTCGATGCGGTCGGAGCCTGGATAGAGGTTGATATATTCCTGAAATGCTCTTATTGCCTCGCCAAAAGGTGAATAAGAAGTTTCGTAAAGCAGCTTTGCATAGTTAAACAGTGCATCTTCTTTTATCTTCGGATCGAAATTAAGCTGTGATGCCTGCCCGAAAGCAAACTGTGCGCGTTGTTTATCGCCTTTTTTCAGGTAACAGTCGCCAAGGATGTACCAAACATTCTGTGTCAGAATATCTGAACGGGCTGTGAGGTCGAGGAATATTTTAATGGCTTTATCATAGTCGCCTGTCATATAGTAGCAGTAGCCAAGCTGGAACCGGTCGGGCCGGTCGCTGGCTTTTGCCCCTTCAGCATATTTTTCGAGGTAGCCTGCGGCTTCTTTGTAGTTGCCTTTATTGTAGTATGCATCACCTATAAACCTGTAAAGTTCTACGGCTCTCATCTTACCTGCCGACTTCAGAAGTTCAGGAGCCATTTCAAGTATTCCATCATAATCTTTTCTCAGATACAATACCTGAACAATATAAAAAGGCACCACGCTTCCGAAGGTTTCATCATTTCTCAGTCTCATGAATCCTTCCATTGCGGTTTCATATTTCTTCTCCTCATAGGCAATGTGAGAGAAATAATAGAGTGCAGGTGAAGTGTAATATGTATCAATATCTTTTATTTCGCTGAACATTAAAAGGGCTATCTCTTTGTTTCCATTCATGAACTGAGAATATCCATATTTAAAACAATATTCGTGAAGTTTTTCTGAAGGAAGCAGTATACGGTTCACGCGCTGATAATAAGTTGCTGCCTTACGGTAGTTTTTGTTCTGGTAGAAGTAGTCACCCAGAGCAAGGTAAGCGTCATTAATCCGTGAAGAGCCGGGCCATGAGGCGATAAATCTGTTCATCCGGTACTCACCGTCGGGGTTGAAAAGCTTCAATGCTGACATGGCGCTGTAAAATTCAGCATCGAACTTTTCGTTTGCATTATCGCCCTGTGAGTTTTTAAGCCAGGAATCAAAAAATTTCAGGGCAGCTGTATATTTCTCCTTGTTGTAGAGTTCAAGCCCCTTCTGAAATTCCGAGCTGACTTCCTTATTCATGTAAGAGATCTGAGCAGCAAGCTGAACTGCCGGCAGCACCAAAAACAATATCAAAAGCAGCCTCTTGTTCATAATTAATTAAAAGCTTGAATTATAATCACTTTTTCACCATTATTTAAAATTTTCCCGCTAACAGAACAAACTGTTTAAATGTCACATAATTAGCTTATGTGCGGCTTTCTATGTGGCGTAAAATTACAACTATTAAACGGTGCCTGAATGGCTTTATTACCGAATTTATTAACATCGCTATGTTAGTTATCAATTCTTTCTTTATTTTGTGGACAAAATTGCCGCTATATGGAGGAAGCTCATTCCCTTGATACGATAATTGAGTTCAGGAACTGTAACATCTGGCAGCAGGATCATCTGGTCCTTACTGACGTTAACTTTTCCGTGAAAAGGAATGAGTTTATGTATCTCATTGGCAGGGTAGGAAGCGGAAAAACGAGTCTGATTAAGACTATAAATGCACAGCTTCCGCTTAAGGAAGGGGAAGCCTTCGTAGCTGGATATAATCTGAAAAAACTTAGGAGAAAAGATATACCTTATCTTAGAAGGAGGCTTGGGATTGTTTTTCAGGATTTTCAGCTGTTAACCGACAGGAATGTGCACGATAATCTTGAATTTGTTCTGAGGGCTACAGGATGGAAGAATAAGAATGATATTGAAACAAGGATTGCTGAAGTTCTTGAAAAGGTGGGGCTGGGACTTAAAGGCTACAAAATGACCCATCAGCTTTCAGGTGGAGAACAGCAACGTGTTGTTATAGGGAGGGCCCTTCTCAACGATCCTGATATCATTCTTGCCGATGAACCGACCGGAAACCTTGACAATGAGACTTCGGACGGAATTCTGAGGCTTTTGATGGAAATCAATCAGACGGGCAGGGCTATCATAGTTGCCACACATAATCAGAATCTGCTTAAAAGATACCCGGCAAGAACCCTGAAGTGTGAAGATGGAAAGCTTCTGGAAGTTGACCAGGAAGAAAATATTGAACTGATCTGAAATTCAACAATATTATAATTAAGGAATCATTATAACCTTACTGTTCGCTGAAGGAAAAACTTTCGTTACAAAAATCTTCTAAAAATATTAAGAAGTTATTTCAGCATTCTCAGTGGCCAGGGAAGGGAATTTCTGTATAACCTGTAGTATGTCTCTTTTGAGCTGCCGAAAGATTGCATAAAAGATGCAACTGAGGGTATTGACGAGCCGGCAAAATCGAGCACGATGCCAGTGGATGCATTTTCTTTAATCAACTCATTAACAGCATGATAGTTTATTCTTTTTTCTCTGCTTTCAGAACTGTTTGCTGTAAAGAGAATTGTTTTTGAACCCGGGATTTCGACAAGGAAAATACCGAAAATCAACCTGCCATCACCTGAACGGACACCGATAATACGTCCTTTCCTGTTAAAAAGACAATGGTTCATCAGGGTTTCGAGTCGTTCATAATCCCTCTGTTTTATCCCGGGGATATTTTTTCCGGTATTTTCGATAAAAAGATTTATTATTTCTTTCGGTTTTATATCTGTTGTGTAGTTGATGCTGTTCTGTGAAGCGAGGGTGATATTTCTTCTGCAATCTGATGAATACGAATTCCAGATTTCATTGAAATCTCTGTTCAGATGCAGAACATAGTTGGTTCTTTCAGTAATTTTATAATCTTTATTATCAACCCTGTAGTTTACGCATAGGTCTACAAACCTGTAAAATTCAGGCATATAAAATATGAATTCATGAATAACTTTTTCGGCCGGTTTATCAGGTGAGAATGCTCCGAGTTGTTGCAGAAAGATAGGTGTGGTTATGTATTTAATTCCGAATTTCTCAAATCCCGGGACTGGAAAAACAGAGTCGTACTCATCGTCGATAAGTGCTTCCCATCCCGGTGCCATTATATCGAGGTACCATGAGTAAGCATATGGTTTGAGACACCTTGAGTTTTTAAGGCATGTATCCCAGAGATTTCTGTCTATTTCCTTGTTTTTAAGATATATAATCATCTATTCTGATATTTAAGGGTATTTTCAAAAACAGCTCTCCATTCCATTGCAGCGTCGCCTTCAGCAAGTATATTATTATGCCACACCGACTGAAAAATTCCTCCCGCCAATCTGGTTTCGTCAATAAGGTCCTCAATAAGGCATTGTGCATCGCCCGGGTTCATTTTTCTGTATTGCACCAGTGTGGCATCCATAACCTGAAACGGATAAACCATCAGGTTTGTTTTATTTTCCTTGTTTAGATCATAAAAATAGAAAGGTGTTGCAATACCTGCCCTGAAACCGGGTTCATCGGCAAAACCCATTGAATAATCCTCACGTATTCCAGCTTCTTCAAGGGTTGAATATGATACCGGTAATTTCAGTCTTATGTAATGATATCTTGCAGAGAATATTTCAGATGCCATCAGTGACTCTAACCTGGCTTTTTCGGTTTTTAGCTTTTTTATGTTATCGCTTGAAAAGTAAGAAGGATGGAGTCCGATTCTGGCCTTGCTTCTGATTGCAGCCAGAAGCTCAGTATAGTCTTCGTTGTTCCATGTGGGCCATCTGTCGAATTCGGTACGGTCGCCTGTCGGAACAAAAATCAGTATGTCAGAGCCGGAATTTTCTGTTTTTTCGATAAGATAATCGAAAATATTCCAGGGGTCTTTCAATTTCCCTTTGATTGTCCTGTAACGTTCAGCGGAACTGGAATTTTTTTTACCTAAATCGAGCAGCATTCCACCGAGGTTTCTGAAAAGGTCTTTGCCAAGGTATTTGAATGGTTCATCAACATCGAATGTAACAAATGATTTGAAGCTATTTTTTTTGAAAACAAGTTCCGGGAAATGAATAACCAATTCAGCAGCAAGCTCTTTAATCCACAGATTCACAACGGGTTTCTTCAGAAAGCCGTTTCTGAATGCAAGGCTCATTGAGGCAGGGAACCTCCCGTGAATATCTGGTTTGAATGGAAGATATTCTTCATACCTTGTTACCATGTAAAATATTGCAGAAAAAATGTCAAAAGGAAAGTCTGCATCTGTCTCTGTACGGAAAAAAATTGGCAGGTTTTTCCATTCAGAAACCTCAATATCAAAGGGTTTTATACCTGTTTCACCCAGCAGACCCGATGGTGAAATTCTGAATGCGTCATCAATTTTTTCTCCGGAATAGTTGATAACAGGGTTTCTTCCAATCCGTCTGCGGTCAGTAACTATTTCATAAGGTACTCCCAGGATGCTGAAAAAAATAAGGTCAGCTACGTATTTCAATCTGGGTGAATTACATCGTGTAAATATTTTTAACATCCAGGGATCCATACATACAAATTTAGAAAAATATGAATCCTGCTATAATTACATCATTGATTTTTGCCAGATTTTTTTATTAGTGTCACATGTGAAGAATAGTGGCACAAAATTTTGAGGTGTCATAAAATTTTGAGGGGCATAAAAATTTTTATGCCCCTCAAAAATTAATATATCAGAAACAGATTATACTGACTTCCTGACATTTATAGCGACAGGCCCTTTTTCTCTCTCCTCTATTTCAAATTCAACAGCTTCTCCTGTTTCCAGTTTCCGGTAAGAACCTTCTATTCCGGTACGATGTACAAAGATGTCCTTGTTGTCTTCGGTCTGGATAAATCCATAACCTTTAACACTATCGTACCATTTAACGTTTCCTTTCATCTTGTTAATCTTTTTAATTCCTACCTGTAGCTGTCTCTTCTTCTGCGGTCATTGTTACCGTTTCTGAAATTTCTGCGTTCTGGTCTTTCGATGGATTCGTTGACGATTATGGTTCTTCCGCCAACTTCTGCTCCATTAAGTTCCTTGATGGCTCTTCTGGCATCAGCTTCATCGGGCATTTCGACAAAACCGAAACCTTTGCTTCTTCCGGAGTATTTATCTGTGATAATTCTGGCTGAAGTTACTTCACCATACTCCTCGAAGATTTCTTTTAATTCTGATTCCTGCATTTTAAAATTCAGGCTTCCAACGTAAATGTTCATAATTACAAAAAAATTAAATGTTAAAACACGGCAAAGGTGAGGTTTATTTTCCGAATAAAAAAATATTTACAACAATAAATGCTGAAAAGACTATAATTTTCTAAAATTTTTCCCTCAATGAAATATCAAAATTCAGTCGGAGTAAAGAATTTTTATAACTTTGCCTCTCATTTCAAATGATTTTTTTATAAGGAATCAAAAATAAATTATATGGGAAAAGGAGACAGAAAAAGCAGAAGAGGAAAAATATTCCTGGGGACATATGGAGTAAGGCGTCCCAGAAAGAAAAAATCAAAAAAACCGGCACTACAGCCTGAAATTGTAAAAGTTGAAGAAGCAGTAAAGAAGCCTGTAAGAGAAAAGAAGAAAGAGGCAGTTGAAGTGGTTGAACCAGCTGTTGCAGTGGAAGCTGTTACACAGGAGGTGATTGAAAAGATTGAAGAAAAGGCAGAGGTTACTGAACAGGTAACTGTTGAGAAGGAAGTTGAGAAAAAGGCACCAAAAGCAAAGAAAGAGGCCGCTGCAAAAAAGGAACCGGTAGCCAGTAAAGAGACTGCTGCAAAGAAAGAATCAGGTGTAAAGAAGGAAACCGCAGAGAAGAAAACCGCAAAAGAGAAGAAAGAACCCGCAGCTAAAGATACAAAGAAAAAATCTGAAGAAGGAGAGAAAAAAGAGAAAAAGGCGTCACCTTCAGGGAAAAAAACCGGGAAAGAATAGACTCCCCTTAAGCCTGATTCCGATAAACTGAAAAGACAGCATAACAAGTAAATACCGGATGAGAGAATCCTCTTGCGGAAGGTGATTTATTTCTGTTTAACAACAAGCCACTTATAATCTTCAGGGTCTATTATTGCATTGATAATCACTGTCTCATCAAGAATCAATGCATTCATTACTGCATCCCTCAGAGTGGTTTCAGATGTGGCATTAAAGACTTTTGCACCGAGAAAGCATTCAGAACCAAACAGGTCGCCTGAGCTTATATGTATGCCGTAAGGCTGAAGTCCTTTCCACGTCTGTTTTAGCTTAATAAGGTTAAGTTCGCCATCGGAGAATACCACGATAATTATTGATGCCAGGCAGCGGCGGGCAGTAAGTACTTCGCCTGCCGACATGAGGAATCCACCATCACCAGTCAGGCATACCACAGTGGAAGAAGGTTTATTAAGTTTTGCTGCTATGGCAGCGGGCAGGCCGAAGCCCATCGACGACCAGCCGTTAGTCATTATCAGATTCTGAAAACCATGCGTCTTCCAGTATTGTCCTGCCAGATGAAGATGTGAGCCAACATCTACTGTAACAATTGTATCACGCGGGAGCATTTCTCCAAGCACTTTCATAACTGTCACAGGTCCGAAACCGGAAGTAAATCCCCGGAAAACAGAATCCATCTCCTCCCTGACTTCAGCCAGCAAGCCTGAGCTGATAATCCCGGAAGTTAGTTTTAATTCTGAAAGTATTGCAAACCAATCTGTCGGGTCTCCCACAAAACTGTAAACATGCCTGCTTCGGGGCAGGTCTGGCAAAACTGTATCAAAATGAATCAATGGCACATCCGGCATCCACGATTCATAATTATATTCCACCGGGTCATATCCCAGTCCAATAACAAGATCTGCTTGAGAAATGATATCTTCAAGATAATCACTAAGTGCATGCGACAGTACTCCGGCATAACACGGATGTTCTTCATCAATGAGCCCTTTAGCCATTGGAGTAAGTAACACCGGCACCTGAAAACCTGTGAGCAGAGTATTAACCTGCCTGCTATTACAAAGGCGTGCTGCGGTAAGACCAATGGCAATTACCGGGTTTTTACTACTCTTCAGTAAATTCTTTATTTCTGTAATATCATGATTATTTTCAGGTATTTGCTGACGCCTTACTTCCTGGCTTTTCACATCTGATGAAACCTGATTCCCGGCAATGTCGGAGGGTATTCCAAGGTGAACGGGCCCGGGATATTCTTCATTACATATACTTAGAGCCCTGGGCAAAACACTCTGAACATTTCTAGGTGAAAGTCTGAATGTTGCTTTTGTAACCGGTTTAAAGAGAGCCTGGTGGTTAATGTTCATCTGTGTGGTCCGATCAATCCAATCATCGGGCATTTCGCTTGTCAGCGCCAGAAGAGGAGACCTGTCGAGCAGAGCACAGCCAACTCCGGTACTCATATTGGTAGCGCCAGGTCCGAATGTCGAATGACAGACGCCTGGAATACCTGTTATTCTGGCAGTTACATCGGCCATAAAACCTGCACTTCTTTCTTCGGCGGTAAGTACAAATGCTATACCTGCCTGACGAATTGCTTCGATTAATGGTATTGAAGCTCCCCCGGGCACGCCAAAAACATACCTTACACCCTCAGAAAAAAGTCTTTCGGCAATATATTCTGCAACTGTCATGACTCCTGATACAAATTTCAATTTAAATATATCATAAGTTCCTCAATAAAATAAAAATCATACAAAAATCATGTTCAAAATATTACTTTTGTGAACTTCAAAATTTTATAGAAATTGAAAAAATTTCTGACTGCTACAATATTCTACAGCTTTTTCTGGCTGGCATTTTTCTTTTTTGCCAGAGTGATTTTCCTGCTAATGCAATTCAAAGAGATGGTGCGGTACTCATTTGCAGATATTATTCAAACTTTTCTGCATGGTTTCAAAATGGATCTTTCCGTTACCGCATACATATTGATTCTGCCATTATTTCTGGGCGCATTCTGGTTTGTGTTTGCCGGAAAATGGTACCAGAAATTTATGAAAATATATTCGGCATTTCTGATTATATTCTTCACCTTACTTGTTCTTGGGGATGCAGTAGTATATTCATACTGGGGATACAGAGTTGACTTTTCTGTAGTTGCTTATCTCAGGGATCCAAAAGATGCTTTTGCATCAGCATCAACGCTTCAATTAATAGGTGGAGTGAGTGTTTCTGCGGTATTGATTTACCTGCAGCTGAAAGGTTTAAAATGGTTTATAAAAAGATTCTATTCGTTTGTCCCTGAAAGGAGATTTGTACTGTTAAAGACCTCGCTTGTAATTATACTTACCGGATTGCTGATTGTTCCGGTGAGGGGTGGTTTCGGGGTTGCTCCCCTGAATGCCGGTCATGTGTATTTCAGTGAGCACCTTTTCCTGAACCATGCTGCGCTGAATGAAGTATGGCATTTCGGACACTCGACTGCTTACCTGAAACCATTAAAAAATCCATACGAATTCACTTCAAAAGAAGAAGCACTCGGCAATTTCAAAAATTTAATGCTTGACGAAGGTAAAACGACGATGTTACTTAACACTCAGAGACCCAATATTCTTCTTATTATTGTCGAAAGTTTTGGAAGTGAAATAATTTCAGCAAGGGAGGGAGATTCGGTTGTTGCCCCCAGATTTAACAGTTTCATACCAGAAGGAATTTATTTCTCAAACTTTTATGCAACAGGCTCCAGAACTGATAAGGCCATACCGGCTATCCTTGGTGGTTATCCTAATCTGCCCACAATACAGGTTATACGCGAGCCTAAAAAAACACAGTCGATGCCAGGAATTTTCAAAATGCTCGACAGTGCCGGTTACAAAACATCTTTCTGGTATGGCGGCAACATCAACTTCGCAAATATCAATTCATTTATAACTACAACAGGGTTTAAAGAAAAGGTAACCATTGATAATTTCGAAAGGAAATACCGGAACTCAAAATGGGGTGCGCACGACCATGTTGTATTTGAACGCCTCTACGACTCACTTCTTTCTGTAAAGGAACCCTTTGCATATGCTTTGCTCACTTTGTCGAGTCATGAACCATTTGAAGTTCCGATGAAACCCGTTTTTAAGGGAAACAGTATACTCAGCAGATTTAAGAATTCAATATACTATACCGATAAATCTCTTGGAGAATTTCTAGACAGGGCAAAAAATACAGAATGGTGGAAAAGAACTCTTGTCATTATAATAGCAGATCATTGCAGAAGAAACTCGGAAACAATTCCGGCATATTCTGAAACAATTTTCAGAATACCTATGCTCTGGCTTGGTGGAGCTATTGCTGTGAAGGACACGGTTATAAGTAAGCCATGCAGCCAGTTTGATCTCCCTGCTACATTATCAGCACAACTTAATTTACCCGATGTTTTTCCGTTCAGCAAAAATATTCTATCAGACGGCGTAAAAGATTTTGCATTTTACACATACAATGAAGGTTTTGCCTTTATAACCGACAGTTCTAAGGTTATATATGATATCAGGCTTAACGGCCCTGTAGAAAAGTCGGGCAACTGGGAAATTGCCGAAAAGTATGGTAAATCATTTCTGCAGGTGCTTTTCGATGACTATCTCTCAAGGTAGGTAATTATGTAGATTGGTTAACCTTTTTCAGCGATATAGTAAATGCTGGTGAATGAATCATCGCTTTAATTTATTTTTAATGAGGATAGTATTGTGTAGTCTTAAAAAAAATTAAAATGGAGTTTTAATGAAGATTTTTAACAACTTATTATTTCCAGTTACGTTATCTTTGAAAAATTCCATAAAGAAGAGAAGATATGTTCAGTAAGAGAATAAATTGTTTCCGGATAACAGTCCTGTCTATTCTTTTCACCATCATACAGCATTCATATTCACAACCCGACACATCTGATTACGGAAGAGCCGACCGTCTTCAGCAGATGGTATCAGGGAAAGTGTTTTATGGCAACGTACGCCCAACGTGGATAAACAATACCGGAAGGTTTTTGTATGAGAGTACCACTCCTGAAGGTATTGAATACTACATTGTTGATGCAATATCAAAAACAAAAAGGGTAGCCTTCGACCAGAAAAGGTTTGCAGAGGCGTTCAAAGAGGCAACAGGGCAAAAAGTTGAACCTGGTAAGCTGCCAATAAGAAATCTGGTCTTCTCGGAAAGGATGATGAGTTTTTCATTCAATTATGATAATTACAACTGGATATGCATTTTAAGGAATTACAGAATCATAAGGGGAGACAGAACTGTTGAAAGAACACGTCCACAGGATGCATGGAGCTGGGGTTTCAGGAATGAGCTTCAGAATGCGCCGGTGCAGTCGCCCGATAAAAAATGGACAGCTTATATTAAGAATTACAATGTTTATGTAAAGTCAAACGATGATAACAAGGAATATCAGTTGAGTTACGATGGCGGGACAGGTGAATACTACTCGTCTTATATAATATGGTCGCCTGATTCTAAAAAACTGGTAGCCAAAAGAGTGCGGCCTGCCGAGAAACACATGATTCATTATATCGAATCCTCTCCAGAGGATCAGCTGCAACCCCGGCATTTTTCGTACGAATACCAGAAACCCGGTGATGCCGTACCTCAGTTTTATCCGCAGTTGTTTGACGTTGAAAACAAAAAACATATAAAACTTGACGACTCTCTCATTCCCAACCAGTATTACATTGACGAAATAAAGTGGAGTAAGGATTCCAGGTACTTCACTTATGAATACAACAAAAGAGGGCATCAGGTTTATCAGGTGATTAAGGTTGATGCAGCTACAGGAGAATGTAAGGTAATTATAAACGAAATCTCCCAGACTTTCATTCATTACAGTGGAAAAAGGTACCGTTATGATCTGGAAAAGACGAATGAGATAATCTGGGCTTCGGAGAGGGACGGATGGAATCATCTTTATCTTTACGATTCAGAAACAGGTCTGGTAAAAAATCAGATTACGCGGGGTGAGTGGGTTATTAGAGGCGTTATTGGAGTGGATGAGGAGAAGAGGCAGATAATTTTTCAGGCGAGTGGCAAAGAACCGGGTGATCCTTATTTTATACATGTTTACAGGATTAATTTTGATGGCACGGGGCTGAAGAGGTTGACTGACGGTTATGGCAATCATGAAGTAAGTTTTTCTCCCGACAAAAGATTTTTTGTTGACACATGGTCAACGGTAGATACACCGCCGGTTGCCGTTTTGAGAAACGGAGAGGATGGAAGTTTAATTATGGAACTCGAAAAAGCCGATATTACGAAACTTCTTGAGACAGGTATCAGGTTGCCAGAACCTTTTGTGGCAAAAGGGAGGGACGGTGTGACAGACATTTACGGCATAATTGTGCGTCCGATGAATTTTGACCCCTCAAAAAAATACCCGGTTATTGAAAACATTTATGCAGGGCCTCACAGCAGTTTTGTTCCCAAGAGTTTCAGGCCGATAATAAGTGGCATGCATCAGCTGGCTGAGCTGGGGTTCATTGTTGTCCAGATAGACGGTATGGGTACTTCGAACCGTTCGAAAACTTTTCATGATGTATGCTGGAAGAATCTGAAGGATGCAGGTTTGCCCGACAGGATTCTGTGGATAAAGGCTGCTGCACGCAAGTATCCTTATATGGACACCACCCGTGTAGGCATCTATGGAACCTCCGCTGGCGGTCAGAATGCCGCAGCAGCTGTCCTCTTCCATCCTGAATTTTACAAGGTGGCTGTTGCAGCGTGCGGCTGTCATGATAACAGAATGGATAAGATGTGGTGGAATGAGCAGTTTATGGGATGGCCTGTGGGACCGGAATATGCTGAGTCGTCAAATGTCGAAAATGCATGGAGGCTTCAGGGAAAGCTCATGCTTATAAATTCGGAAATGGATAAAAATGTGGATCCCAGTTCCACGGTTCAGTTTGTGGATGCACTGATAAAAGCAGGCAAGGAATTCGAATATGTCTTTATCCCGGGTGCCGGGCACTCCAGCGGCGGACCTTACGGAGAGAGAAAAAGACGTGATTTCTTCGTAAAAAATCTTCTGGGTGTTAACCCACCCGACTGGAACAACACTCCGAATTGATTTTTTTCGGATATTTGCCGCTTAAAATTATTCGGGAATTGAACAAAAAGACAAACACTTATTTTCTTGCCATACTTACCTGTCTGCTGTGGTCAACAGTATATGCTTCAATAAAAATAGGACTGAAGTATGAAGCCCCTCTTTATTTTGCATCGAAGAGGTTTATAATTGCAGGGGTTATTTTGTTGCCGTTTGCGGGGAAGCTCAGAGATTATATCTCAGTCATCAGAGACCACACAAAACTTCTTCTTCAGGTTACTGTGCTTCAGGTGATAATGAACTATCTGCTCTTTTACCTGGGGATGAATCTTGTACCTGGTGCACTTGGAGCAATAATTGTAGGCTCGCAGCCTTTAATTACAGCAATTGTGGCAGCTGTTATAACTGATAACAATACAGTAACCCGGAAAAAAATGTTTACTATTGTTTCGGGGCTGGCAGGAATTGTGCTAATAAATGCAGGAAGGCAGGCTTTGCGTCTGGGGTCTGCAACAGAACTGCTGGGAGTAACACTGATTCTCGGAGCGAATATCTCCACTTCATTGAGTAATGTACTTGTATCGGTAAATAATAAAAATGTCAACCCTGTAATTTTAAATTCTATATCCCTGCTTGCAGGCGGGATAATTATATTTTTCCTGGCACTTATTCTTGAAAAGCCGGCAGAAGAAATTCTCCCGGCTTCATACTGGATGTCGCTGCTATGGTTAAGCTTTGTGGCAGCATTTGCTTTCAGCACCTGGTACAAACTTCTTCAAAGGCCAGAAGTCAGGGTGTCGGAACTTAACCTCTGGAAATTTCTTATTCCTGTTTTTGGTGCAATAATCAGCTGGATAGTAATACCTGAAGAGAAGCCTGATATAATGACAGTAGGGGGTATAGTTATTATCTCAACCTCTCTCCTGCTGTTCTTCAGCGGAATAAAAGGAATTACGTTCGACCGCGCAATTAATAAATAAAATAGCTACAGGTGTATCATTGCCTTCATCACGCCATCCCTGTATCCGGCTACCAGTTCAAAAGCATCTGAAACATGGTCGAGGTCAAACGTATGGGTTATCATCTTTTCAGGATTTATTTTCCCGGCAGATAAAATATCAAGTGTTGGCTGGACCATTTCATTCTGCCGCCTTACATTTCTGATTGTTATCTCTTTCCTTCTTATATCTTCCGCACTGAATTTCCACTCGCTAAAGGATGGTATTCCTGCTATAACCAGCATCCCACCCGGCTTCAGAAGTTTAACTGCCTGGTCGGTGGCTTCCTGCTTTCCGCAACATTCAAAGACAACGTCGAGCAACTCAGGTTCCTCGCGTTTAATATCTCCGACTATATCCTGCTTTAGCGGATTACCGGTCCAATGAGCTCCCATTGAACTCGCCAGTGAGAGGCGTTCGTCAATCAGGTCGGTCATAAACACTCTTCCAGCACCCCTGTGCAGAGCCATAAGCATCACACTTACACCTATTGGCCCAGAACCAAGTATTCCGATTTTCCGTCCCTGCACATTTCCTGCAAGTTCTGTTGCGTAAAGGCCGATTGAAAGAGGTTCGGAAAGGGTTGCAATGTCAAAGGGCATGGTATTGTCAATCTTATAACAACTTCTTTCGGGCATTACAATATATTCTGAAAGACAGCCTTCGGCCTGGCCAGGACAACCAAGAAACCGGAGATTCAGGCAGGTATGATACCTACCCCTGCGGCACTGTGAGCAGTTATAACACGGCATAGCAGGATCGATAGCTACGCGATCACCTGTTTTGAGCCTTTTCACTCCTGATCCTGTCTTTTCAACAATGCCTGAACATTCATGTCCAAAGGTGAATGGGAACTTTACGACCTGGCTGCCAATTTTGCCTTCATTATAATAATGAATGTCGGAACCGCAAACACCTACCGACCTTATTCTTATAAGAACCTCATCAGACTGGCTGATTTCAGGAACTGGCTTTTCGGTAATTTCAATTCTCCTGATGCCGGTGAGAATCATTGCTTTCATAGTCAAAAAACATATATCATCTTTGTGATCCCTTCGTGAATTTTTTGTGGTCATTACGCATAAAAACACTTCTTTCCACAGATGGCACGGAGAATTTCACGAAGAGTCACAAAGTCAACAATTTATTTTTATTATAAGCATTAAAAAAATATGCAGTTTAAGAAAGTCAATCGATTAATCGATTAAATATACATATTAATCAGTTGTTCAAGGAGTTCCTGTTTACCACTTTTTGGAGCTGGTTCTCCAAGTTCTTTTGCTATCTCCCTGAGGTCTTCGAGTGTCAGTTTGCCCCTCTCGAACTCTTTTCCTTTACCCTTATTGAATGACTCATATCTCTTCTTTTTCATTTTGAGGTAGTCGCTCTCCCTGAGTATTTTATCTGCAATTATAAGTGCTCTTGCAAAGGTGTCCATACCGCTTATATGGGCTATGAAGAGGTCTTCGGGGTCTGTTGAGTTGCGGCGCACTTTGGCATCGAAGTTTATGCCTCCGGTAGTAAAGCCACCGGCATTAAGTATAATCATCATTGCCTCAGTTACTTCATAGATATTTGTCGGAAACTCATCAGTGTCCCATCCGTTCTGATAGTCGCCCTTGTTTGCGTCAATACTTCCAAGCATACCGGCATCAGCGGCTACCTGCAGTTCATGTGTAAAGCTGTGTCCGGCAAGTGTTGAGTGGTTCACTTCGATATTAAGTTTAAAATCCCTCTCGAGGCGGTGGTTTCTCAGGAAGCCAATAACAGTTGCAGCATCGTAGTCGTACTGGTGTTTTGAGGGTTCCATTGGTTTTGGTTCAACAAAGAATGCACCTTTGAAACCTCTCTTGCGTCCATAATCGCGTGCCATGGAGAGCATCATGCCCATATGGTAAAGTTCTCGTTTCATGTCGGTGTTATGGAGACTCATATATCCTTCCCTGCCTCCCCAGAACAAATAGTTTTGTCCTTCAAGTTCAATTGTAGCGTCAATTGCATTTTTAATCTGTGCTCCTGCACATGCCACAACCGCAAAATCAGGATTTGTTGCTGCACCGTTCATATAACGGGGATGTGAAAAGAGGTTTGCTGTTCCCCATAGAAGTTTAACTCCGGTCTGCTGCTGCAGTGTTTTCATCAGAGGAACATATTTCTCGAGACGTTTCTCTATTTCAAACACTGTCCCGTTACCTACAACATCAACATCATGAAAACAGTAATATTCAACGCCTATCTTGGTAAAGAATTCGAATGCTGCCTCGAGTCTTTGTTTAATCTTATCATCGAGTGGAAGGTTATCCCATGGATAGAATCTGGTAGCATTACCGAAGGGATCACTTCCGTCGCCGCAGAAGGTGTGCCAGAATGCCACAGCAAACCTCAGGTGGTCTTTCATTTTTTTTCCGCCAACCTTAGCTTCAGGATTATACCATCTGAATGCCAGCGGATTTTTTGAATTTACTCCCTCATACTCTATCTTTGGTATGCCGGGGTAGAATTCTTTTTTCGGAACTTTTGCCATAGTGTATAAAATTTTAGATTATTTATTATTTTTACTTATTATATTTTACTGATTTTCAGATTAATATGACTACTTAATAGCTTCAACCACTATTTCTTTCCATTTTTCATATATCTCCTGATATGTTCCGGAGATTTTTTTATCTGGTTCTGTCACGCCCACCGATTTGAGTCCTGCGAAGGCTTCTTTTTCAGTTTTATAGTAGCCGCAGCCTATTCCAGCTCCCCTGGCGGCGCCCAGTGAACCGTCGGTGTTATAAAGATGTATCACTGAACCCGTTACACAGGACAGTACTTCCCTGAATACAGGACTGAGGAACATGTTTGCTGCTCCTGCACGCATTATTCCTGCTTCAATGCCCGTTTCCTTCATGATATCGAGTCCATACCTGAATGAGAAAGCTATTCCTTCCTGTGATGCTCTGAAAAGGTGTGATTTTGTATGAATATTGAAATTGAGACCTTCTATTTTTGCCCCGATATTTTTATTATGCAGCATTCTTTCGGCTCCGTTGCCAAAAGGAAGTATCATCAACCCGTTGCTTCCCGGACTTACTGATGCTGCCATCTCATTCATCTTATTATATGATAACCCGTTACCCGAATTCTTCTTTATCCATGAGTTGAGTATACCAGTTCCGTTAATACAAAGTAGTACACCCAGCCTTCTTGACTGAGGCGTATGGTTTACATGCAAGAAGGTATTAACTCTTGAATAAGGATCGTATTTTTTCTGGTCGGTGACACCATATATCACTCCGGATGTACCCGCAGTAGCGGCAACTTCGCCGGGGGAAAGGACATTAAGAGAGAGAGCATTGTTGGGCTGGTCGCCGGCTCTGTAGGCAACAGGTATTCCTGCCGGGAGGTTCAGTTCAGCAGCGACGTCCTTTTTAAGGTAGCCCTGAATGGAAAAAGAGGGAACAGCTTCAGGAAATAAGGATCTGTCGAAACCAAAAAATTTCAGCAGTTCACTGTTAATTTCATTTCTTTCGAAGTCCCAGAAAATACCTTCCGAAAGGCCTGTAAAAGATGTTTTAAGTTCGCCTGTGAGCTTCAGTGCCAGATAATCGCCCGGAAGCATGATTTTATATATTTTCCCAAATAGATGTGGTTCGTTTTCTTTAACCCATGCAAGTTTGGCAGCGGTAAAGTTTCCGGGAGAATTAAGAAGATGTGAAAGGCAAAATTCTTTTCCGAGTTCTTCGAATGCCTTGTTACCATAGCTGACTGCCCGGCTATCACACCATATTATCGAACGGCGGAGAGGTTTAAGCTCTCTGTCAACAACCACCAGTCCGTGCATCTGGTACGATATTCCTATTGCTCCTATTTTATCGGCTTTTTTACCAATCACAGCAGTGCATTTCCCCACTGCAAGTTTAAGGTTGTCCCACCACATAGAAGGATCCTGTTCTGCCCATCCCGGCTTTTCAGCTATTATCTCCATTTCTGTTTCAGGCATAAAAGCTGATGCAAGGCACTCTCCTGTTTCCCCGTCGAGAACAGATGCTTTAACCGATGAACTTCCGGCATCTATACCTAATAATAACATGGCAATACAACTTTAAAATATCAGAATTAAATCTGAAACTCTCCTCAAATATATAACTTGTTTGGATTATGTAACATTGTTTCTGTAAAATTAAAAAAGCCACGGCTGAAAAAAATAATTATAATAGTGATAAACTTTAAAAATTTTATCAGCCATGGCAAGAAAAACGAATAAAATTACAAAAGATTTTTCACAAGAGCTACAA
>JAKPDL010000203.1 GCA_029552825.1 Bacteroidota bacterium | reverse complement strand
AACTTTTAAGGTATCGTTTTGTGGGATTACGCTTCGGCTACGCCTGCGCTTCATCCCACAAAACATATCATCAAACTTAATAAATATGTCAAAGAACTCTTGTTCTAAAATATATTGCCAAATGGCACAAATATAGGGGGGTTGGGGGGTTGCCCCCCCTCCCAGGGGGGTTGGGGGGTTGCCCCCCTCCCAGGGGGGTTGGGGGGTGTCTCGTCCTAAAAAAAGTTGACAGTTTTTAATTTAATCCTGATATAAGTTTACAAATTTGTTTTCATTAATCTCTTGATGACTCATTGTTAAATTCGTTTCATTATTATATTGTTGATTATCAACTTCTTTTTTGTATGATTTCCAGAGTCTTTGAAGCTTTCCTGTATACATATGTGCCTGGGATGGCGTGAGCATTTCTATACTCGCGTGTGGTCTTTCAGAGTTGTAAATATTAATTATCTGTTCAATAGCTCTATATGCATCACTATAATCTTTAAGATCCATATCATAAAGCCATTCAGTCTTTAATATCCCATTCACTCTTTCGGCAATCGCATTTTCATAAGGATCACCATTCTCTGTCATGCTGATTCTAATCCCATGTGATTCCAATACCTTAACATATTTGACACTACAATACTGTATACCTCGATCAGAATGATGGATTATCTCCTTACATGCTGTTGAAAGCTGACTTATTGCCATATACAGAGCAAGGATGGCGTTATCAGACCCCAAATTGTCTGATAACTGCCATCCGATGATCTTTCTTGAATATGCATCAGTAATAAGATACAGATATAAAAAACCTTTATATGTCTTTATGTACGTAATATCACTCACCCAAACATGATTAGGCCTCTGCGGCGAAAGTCCTTTTATCAAATTTGGATACTTGTGTAGCCAGTGAAACGAGTTCGTTGTTGTGACCCGAAACTTGCGCCTGCGAACCAGTAAACCCTCTCGACGAAGAAGATTAAAAAAAGCATCCCTGCCAATCTGCAGCTGCTGAGGAACTCCCTCTTTTAATATCTTTAACATCTTCCTTCCTCCCAGCCTTTTTTGTGTCTCCCGAATCTGGTTTACTATTGTAAGAATCAAATCCTCATTCAACCTCTCCTTGTAATTGTATTCTTTCCGTTTATAGTATGCCTGTCGTGTCTTGCCAAACAATCCACAGATATTATCAATACCATAACCTTTATCTGTGCAGGCTACTTCTTCGACTGTTTGGCTCCATGTTTTTTTCTTATCGGAATATTAAACTGCCTCTCAGCTATATCAATCATTATATTTAACGCCCTGTTCCTTATTCGCTCTTCTTCCAATTCCTCCTTCAACCTGAGATTCTCAGCTTCTAATTCCTCCAGATTTTTTCCCTTTGTTTCATACTTCCTTTTTGGCATATCGTTTAATGTTTTTGATACACCAAATTTACGCATCCAGTTTAAAACTGCCGAATTCCCTCTTATCCCATATAGCCGCCTGGCTTCTTCCTTGCTAATGAGCCCATTAAAAACCTCATTAACAACTTTCTTCTTAAATTCGTCCGTGTAATAGTTTACTCTTTTCATCTTTGTCCTGTTTTAAGTTTACATTTTTCATAATTTTTGTCAACCTATTTCAGGACAAGACAGGGTTGCCCACTCTCAGGGGGCCGGGGGGTGAGTCCCTGGATGAGAAGTGAAGTTCTGCAATTCCGAATAGCTGTAGTTGAGGAATGAGGAATAAGGAATGAGGAGTGAGGGATGAGGAATGAATATTAATAAAGATAATCCTTTGGGGAATAAACGCCGCTAAAATCCTGATAGCCAAGCGTATCGGGAACTATCTGAGGTAACCATCTTTGATTCTATGAATAAGTTTTATACCTTTGGATGATTTTTAATGAAGTGTTGAACCGGTACAAAAAATTAAAAGCTTACAGCATCCTGCTTGCGTGGATGGTGATATTTCTTCATAATATAATTCCTCACCACCATCAGGACGAGCAGCCTTTTTACTGCCACAGCCTCTTCCACAAAACAATAACCACAGAACAATGCTGCACACACGAAACTGAATTCAAAGGCGCAGGCGAAAACAATACTATAATATGCCACTTCTCCCCTGTATTCTGCCATCCACAAAACTTCGGAGAAGCCGGATTACCTGATAATTCAGCATCTATCCCAGCTGACATATTCTGCAGGAGCGAAATAGTGCACCTGCCCGGATGTGATTTATTTTATAACCCACCGGGTTACGATTCAAATCACCTGAGAGCACCTCCCCTTTCATAATTTTTCATCTGTTTACTCACTGAAAAGGCAGCATAACTGCTTCATTGTTTCATTTTTTTAATCATCATGAAAATGAAAAAACCTGTCATATTTTTTTTAATAGTTTTGTCATTTATTTATTCATCATGCTTCCGTAATTCAGAAAAGAGCCACACCCAAGAAGATGCTCTTCATATTAATGAAAGCCCGGAAGCGCATCAACCACTGCAATCTGCCCCATCAGTCAGACTCGACACCGTAAGAAAAGACTCATTCTCTGAAATAATAAAAACCGGAGGAGTTGTTCTTGCCGGAAGCGGCAATATTGTCACAATAACTGCAAAGTCTGCTGGTATAATCAGGTTTTCCCAACCTGCTGTTTATCCGGGAATGAAGGTAAACAAAGGGCAGATATTGTTTTTTGTTTCCGGCGGTAATCTCACGGGAGAAAATTCTTTCCTTAAATTTCAGCAACTGAGGTCCGACCTCAAAAGAGCCAGAGCAAACTTCGAAAGGGCACAAAAACTTTATCCTGAAAAAATCATTACACAGGAACAATTTCTTACAGCAAAAAATGAATATGAAAAAGTGCTGGCGGAATACGACAATATGAGCATGGTATTCAGAGAAAATGAAGGATTGATTCTTTCTGAAGATGAGGGTTTCATAAGAGATGTATTTATCTCTGAAGGGCAGAAAGTAAGCCCGGGTGAAGCTATTGCCTCGGTACAGACCACCCGGAGTATGGTTCTTAAAGCTCTTGTACCGCCCGACAAAATGAATAAAGTTGCTTCTGTCAGAAGCGCCTGGTTTAAAACAGCCGGTTCAGAAAAACTCTATAAAACGGAAGAGCTGCACGGAAAAATAATTTCCTACGGCAGAAGTACCGGCCAAGATTCCTTTTACCTGCCACTCTTTTTCAGTATTGACTTCCTCCCCGGTGTACCTGAAGGCTCTTTTGCCGAAGTTTTCCTCAGAGGTGAAGAAACACATGATGTAATAACAGTTCCCCTTAAATCAGTCATGGAAGAGTTCGGAAAATATTACGTATTTCTAAAAGATGAAGATGGTGACTTTATCAAAAGATATATCACAACAGCAGGCAATGACGGGGAAAAAGTCATAGTAACAGAAGGCCTTTCGGCCGGTGAAGTATTTGTTGCAGATGAAGCATATCAGGTAAAGCTCCAGCAGATGTCAGGAAACATTCCTGCTCATGTGCATAATCATTAATAGTCAGTGCCATGCTTAACAGAATTATTGACTTTTCACTGCGGAACAGGCTGATAGTTCTTGCCTGCACACTATTACTGCTGCTCATTGGCACATGGATAACCCTGACGATGGACATTGACATCTTTCCGGAACTCACAGCTCCAACAGTGGTCATTATGACCGAGGCTCAGGGTATGTCGCCTGAAGAAGTCGAAAGACTCATCACTTTCCCTATTGAAACTGCCATTAACGGTTCGACCAGCATAAGGAGGGTAAGGTCCAACTCTTCAATGGGTTTTTCGATTGTATGGGCCGAATTCGACTGGGGTACTGATATTTACAGGGCAAGGCAGACTGTCACCGAGAGGCTTTACCAGGTATCGGAACAGCTGCCTGCAGATGCCGGCAAACCGGTTCTGGCACCGCAGTCGTCACTGCTCGGCGAAATGATGATAATTGCAGTTACATCCGACTCCCTGAACCCCATGGACCTGCGTACCTTTGCCGGATGGAGCATCACACCCAGACTCCTGTCCATTCCCGGCGTGGCACAGGTGCATGTTATAGGAGGCGATGAAAAAGAATATCAGATTCTTGCTGATCCCCTGAAAATGAACTATTACAACGTATCAATAGATGAACTGCTGGAAGCATGCAGAAACATAAATGAAAACAGTCCGGGAGGATTCATAAACCAGCACGGAAATAAATATATCGTCAGAGGCATAGGCAGAACCAGTGATCCCGGTGACATTGCCGCAGGTGTCATTAAAACGGTTAACAATCAGCCTGTTAAAATCGGCAATGTGGCTGAGGTCACCATAGGCTCTTCACCAAAAATAGGTACGGCTTCATACAATGGACACAATGCAGTACTTATTACTGTTACACGGCAACCACATGCAAACTCAGTAAAACTTGCCGGTGAAATAATCAGAGTAACAGATGAAATACAAAAAAATGCAGGGAACAAGATTGTAATTCACACAGGGGTTTACAACCAGGCTGCTTTTATAAAAACTGCTATTAACAATGTATTGAAGGCACTTACCGAAGGAGGTATTTTTGTTATCCTGATTCTCTTCATTTTTCTTTTCAACTTCCGCACAACCTTTATCTCGGTTCTTGCAATCCCTTTTTCATTGCTTGTGTCGGTCCTCACACTGAGGCTGCTGGGCTATACCATCAACACAATGAGTCTGGGAGGTATGGCAATAGCCATCGGTTCACTTGTGGATGATGCCATTATTGATGTTGAGAATTCATGGAAACAGCTGAGGTTAAACGCACTGAAGCACGGTACAGAAAAAGAGCATCCACTTAGAGTAATACTCAGGGCATCGGTTGAGATGAGGTCATCTATTGTAAATGCCACAGCGGTAATAATTGTAACATTTCTTCCTCTTTTTCTTCTGGAAGGCTTCGAAGGGAGAATGCTCAAGCCGCTTGGAATTGCATTTATTGTTTCACTTTTTGCCTCAATGGTTATAGCCATTACTGTCACTCCGGTTCTTTGCAGCTATCTGTTGACTAACGAAAAGAGATTGCTTAAGCTTGCCCGAGGTGCATGGGTAGAAAGAAATCTCACCTCAGCCTATAAAAAAGTGCTTGAGCCTGCACTGAAGAGACCCGGAATTATCATAGCCTCTGCAGCAACACTTCTTGCTGTGTCAGTGATAATGCTTGTCACCTCCGGAAGCTCTTTTCTTCCGCCCTTCAATGAAGGAGCACTTACGGTAAATATCGGACTTATGCCAGGCACTTCCATCGAGGAATCGGATAAAATTGGACGAATGGCAGAAGAAATATTACTGGGAATTCCCGAAGTAAAAGCAGTATCGCGCAAAACAGGAAGGGCAGAACTTGCAGAACACTCTTTCGGAGAGAATTTTTCTGAGCTTGATGTTCCCTTTGAGCTGCGAAAAAGGAGCAGGGCCGACTTCTTTGCTGATGTTCGCAGCAGACTTGCAAAACTACCAGGTGCCAGCGTGGAGGTTGGACAGCCGATAACACATCGTATCGATAACATGCTTTCGGGTTCAAAGGCAAACATTGCCATCAAAATTTTCGGAGATGATCTAAATGTTCTATACAACCTTGCACAGGAAATAAAGCATGAAATATCTGATATAAAAGGCATTGCAGACCTAACGGTTGAACAGCAGGTTGAAACACCCCAGCTGAAGATCAAACCAAGGCGCGAGTTACTTGCAATGTATGGTATACCTGCAGGAAAGTTTACATCTTTTATCAGATGTATGCTGGGAGGTGAAACGATTTCGGAGGTATATGAGGAGGAGAAGCGTTTCCCGATGGTTGTGAGATACAACGACGAAACAAGAGCATCTATTGAAGGCATAAAGAGCTCACTCATCGACACACATGATGGAAGGAAGATACCTCTTACTATGGTTGCAGAAATTGAATCATCATCGGGTCCGTATAGCATCAACAGGGAAAATGTGCAACGCAGAATAGTCATCTCGGTAAATGTTTCGGGTAGTGACCAGGGAACAGTAGCAAAGAACATCCGTAACAGGATTGAAAAGAATATCACACTGCCTGTAAGCTACCGCATTGAGTACAGCGGGCAGTTTGAAAACGCAGCCCGTGCTGCACGAAGGCTTCTTCTGGCTTCAGTTGCAGCATTGATTGCTGTTTTTATGATACTTTACAATGAATTCAGAAAAAAATCACTGGCGCTGATAATACTTCTCAACCTGCCCCTCGCATTGATAGGAGGTTTCTTCGCTGTAAAACTCTCTTCAGGCGTTGTGAGCATTCCTGCCATCATTGGTTTCATAACCCTCACTGGCATTGCAACCCGCAACGGGATACTGCTTGTTTCAAGATACACCCACCTGAAAGAAGAAGGTGTACCTATTAAGGAGAGGATTATAAGAGGTTCTGCTGACCGTCTTAACCCTATACTCATGACAGCCCTGACAGCAGCCTTTGCCCTCATCCCCCTTGCTCTGGGAGGTGATAAAGCCGGCAACGAAATTCAAAGCCCTATGGCTGTTGTCATACTGGGCGGACTCCTGAGTTCAACACTGCTAAATCTATTTGTTGTGCCTGCAGTCTATTCTGTTGCCGAAAAAAATAGTTCACAAGAAAATGCTAAATCAGAATAATATGTCGGTTAAAACTATAACGAAATTTTTAGTTATATTAATCAGCATTCCGTTAGCCGGTCAGGATTTGAATTCCTTTCTCAGAGAGGTTGCTGAGAACAATCCTGAGATAATAGCATACCGTAAAATGCTTGAAGCCCGCAAGGCTGAAGCCCGGACAAATCTATATCCTTCCGGACCTGAAGCTTCATTTGGCTATATGCCTGGAAGCGGTTCGACTGCCGGAACAAAGAAGACCTGGTCGGTAAGCCAGAAATTTGATTTTCCTGCAAAATATCTGGCAATGAAAAATATAAGCCGGAATACCATATCTCTTGCCGAACAGGAATTCGAACTCGGAAAACTTAATATACTGCTTGAAGCAGAAATAACTGCATATGATTATCATTTCAGGAAAAGACTTCTGGCACTCTACGAGAAACGCAGTAATGATTGTTCAGTTTTACTGGAAGCATGGAAGAAAAAACTTGAAGAGGGTGAGACTACCATAAACGAATATAACAGAATTGCCCTTGAGCTGTCGGCAGTCAGATTGAGAAAGAGCAATATTGAGGCTGAGATAAAGTCGCTTGAGCAAAAACTTTTATACCTCGCCGGTGGCAAAATTAACTTTCCTGAAGCAATCGAATATCCTGAAGATCTAACCATCGAGCCTGATTCTCTGATAAAGATTAAGCTGTTAAAACATCCTGCCTTTCTCATTCCTGTAAGGGAATATGAGCTCAGCTTCAGTGAGATGTCGCTCGGACGCTCATCCGGCCTTCCCGAATTGATGGCCGGGTATTCCTCAGAAATTTTGCCATCGGAAACATATACCGGTCCGGTTATAGGCATTTCAATACCTCTATGGGCAAGTTCGGGTAAGCTGAAAAGTGCAAGGGCAAGGGTTTATCAGGCTGAGGCTTCGATGAACTCAACAATTGAAAAACTTAAGTCGGAGATAAAAAGGGAATATGCAGTAATGGAATCTCTTAAATCAGCAATCAACGATTTGAAGAACATACTGAAATCCTCAGGCAGTACTGCAGCACCTGAGAAGGCATTGCTTGAAGGAGAGATAACCATTACCGAATATTTTGCCCTCATCTCGGTGATATATGATACTGAAGAGAGGCTTATTGAAACCGAAAATGAATATTGTAATATAGTTTCAATGATTAATGATTATACTCTTGCTGAGAGATTTAATGGATTATGATTTTTCAATAGCACACTGATGACACGGATTGAACAGATTTTCACAGATTAATAAATGCTATTTGTTGTATCTGTATAATCTTTGTGCCGATAAAATATAGAAACTGATTCCTTTTTCATAAAAAATAAAAGCAGGTTATGTTATGTGTAACCTGCTTTTAATAAATGAATCTTTTATTGGTTTTTACCTACCGGTAATGGTTTCTGATCACACTAAAATTTTTGTTGTCAGATTCGTAATGCTTTTCTGGATTGCACCGAAGCAGTCGCCGTCCTTTGTACGGTCCTGTTCAACGATCATGTACTTCATGCCAGCCGTCTGCTTTGCGGCAATGATTGCCTTGAAATCAATTAATCCCTCACCTACGGGTGCGAAATCGTCAACACCCTCGGTAGTAAAGAAAGGTTCCTGCTTTGTATACATATCCTTCAGATGGAACAGTTCAAACCTGCCGGGATATTTGTTAATGATATCCACCGGGTTCTGACCTGCTTTTGTTACCCAGAAAACATCAAGTTCAAGGGTTACGTAATTCGGATCAAGTTCGGCCATCATAACATCAAAATAAGGGATCTTACCTTCAACGGTATCAAATTCGAAGTTATGGTTATGGTATCCGAACATTATGCCATGATCCTTCATTATCTTACCAACCTGGTTCCAGTCGGCTGCCATTTTCTGGTAGCTGGCAATTGTTGTTCTTGCTTCCGGAACAATCCATGGCTGGATGCAGTATTTAACACCGAGTTTGGCATGGTCTTCAGCCATCTTTGTGGCATTCTCGAGTGTTATGCCCTGTGCCTCAACCTGAGTATGGCTGCTGAGAATCTCCATTCCAAGATCCTCTACCAGTTTCCTGAACTCCTCAGGTTCATAACCGTAAAATTTTCCATTTTCATAACCGGCCAATTCAACATATTTGTATCCCATGTCGGATACTCTCTTCAGTGAGCCGGGAACATCCTTGAATATCTCATCACGGATGGTATACAGCTGAAGACCTATCCCGAAACTCTTTGGATCGGGAGCTGCCTTCTTTGCTCCTGTGCCCTTGCAGGCATTTTGTGTCAGCAGAAAGGCACCGGCTGCTCCTGCAGCGGTCAGCCTGATAAAATCTCTTCTTGAATGTCTGTTTTTCATAAGCGGTTAAATTAGTTAAACTTTAATAAATATCTGATTTATAATTATTTAAACAATTTCACATTTCTCCTTTCCTCAAAAAATCTGTGCTTTCAGTCGGGGAATAAAATTAAAACATTCATAATTAATATAAAAATGAAAAAGATGTTTTTATTCTATCTGCCGTTATGAAAAAATTGACAGGAAAATACCTCTTTTCAGAGGGTTAGGGGGTGAAATATGTCAGGCCCCCTACCAGAGGCGTTGGGGGTAAGTAATTGCGAATTAATTAAAAAAAAGGAATAGGAGCGAAAGTATAAATTTCAATTATGGTACAGGAAGCTCACAGGAAAAGGCAGGATATTTCTGCGTAAATTTTTAATACCTTTACCGTATTATTACTTGGCATGAAGAATTCAGTTCTGATATTTTTTCTATCACTACTGCTAATTCCAGTCAGGTCTCAGGAGCCGGAGAGGGTATTTCCTTTCAGGCTTGGGGCAGAAGACCTTTATCTGCCTGTCGACACTGTTGAGATGAGTGTTATATCGGCAAGCCGCAGTTCAAAGAAGATAGGTGAATTGCCAATTACCATACATGTCATAACCCGTGAGGAGATTATCCGCAATCATTATTATACTCTGATAGATGCAATAAAGACGTTACCTGGAGTTCGCGTTTCGCAACCCGGTTCGGGTGAGCTCGGGGAAAGCTTCCAGCTAAGAGGTCTCACTGGCAACCTTTATACCATGATACTTATAAACGGTCTGCCTGTAAAGCCCAGTGCAGTAGTGGGTATGCCTGTGCTGGCACAGCTGCCGGTGCGTCAGGCAGAGAGAATAGAAATAATCTATGGCCCGGCCGCAGCAATATATGGTGCCGACGCAGTTTCTGGCGTAATCAATATTATAACCCGTGAAGCCGAAAAAGGAACTTTCGTTCTGGGAGATGTGAGCATAGGCCAGGATAATTTCAGAAACACTGACTTTATGGTTGGCGGTAAGGCAGGAAAAGACAAAAATATACTCCAGTACAGCTTTTACGGTGGTTTGAACGAAACAGGCGATCTTAACATTAAGAAGAAATATGAGCAGATCTATAATCCAATGCACTACCTTCATGAAAAAGGTTACAGATACCTGCTCGGCTCACAATATTTTGATCCTGCTGACATAACCGAACAGGTGCTTTTCAACTATGGAATACGCCCGACTGATTTCATGCGCGAAAACTACATGATAAACTATGATGGCTCAATAAATAATCCCGAAATGCAGGACCTGCCCGGTATGAGTTCCCTTCTGGGTTTCAACCTCAGGTTCAGAGGCGTGAGCATTTCATACAACAACATGTACCGGCGGCTTCATAGCTCAATCGGACAATCGACCTATCTGTTCAAATATAACAATCCCCAGAACTTCTGGGGAGAAAATATCAGAACCACAACACTCAGTTACAGCAGGGACTGGACTTCCAGATTTTCGACCACAACAAACTTCTCAAACGTCACTTACCGCATGGACAATAACTCCAGTATGGGGGTGACGTTTATCGATTACACAGATAAAGTATACCGTTATGCTGCCGGTAGGGATATGCTATTCGAACAGCTTTTCACCTTCATGCCGGTTAACAGTCTCGAAATAATGTCGGGTATAACTTACCAGCTGTCAGGTAACCTGCCGCAAACAAATTTCCTGGATTCACCATTCCGGCCGGGTGAATATAAATACTTCAGTAAATACGTCTATGTAGAAGATTCTGTTTCAGGCAGATTTGGAATAAACCCAATCGTCTACCATAATATTTCTGCCTTCACGCAAACATACTATTCTATAAGTTCCTTCAGATTTATGGGAGGATTGCGATTCGACAGGAATTCACTTTACGGATCAAGTATAAATCCCAGGCTTGCAGCACTCTATATATTTAACCAGCGTACAAGTATAAGAGCTTCAGCAGGATTTGCTTATAAAGCGCCACCATCGTCAATGTCATACCAGTCGCTGGCCTATAAAGCCGGCACAAATCACGATAGCCTGATTTATCTAACTATCCCCAATCCCAATCTTGAACCGGAAAAATATATGTCAGTCGAACTTGGTGTGGCAAGAACAACCAGAAAAAGGGTAACGTATGACATATCAATATATTACAATTCTATAAGAAATCTCATTCTGAACAAATATGTCAGGCTCAGTGAACTCAGTCTACCCCGCGCAATTATTAAGCCCGACACCGCTACCGTTCTTGTAAAAGAGAACGAAAAGAGCGCCGTTTCCAGATTATACGGCCTTCAGATAAATATCAAAATGAATGATATTGTAAAATCAATAAATCTTGATGCCGAGCTGAGTCTCTCATTTGGCAAATCGAGTCAAACATTTCCCGATATTATTGAGTTAGCTACTAACTTTCTTGGCAATTTCAAGCTTGTTCCGAATCATTTCGGACAACTTAATGTTTCAATGGAACCTGCAAAGAATTTGTATATAAGGGTATCAAGCATATGGGAATCGAGCTGGCTTAGGGTTATTATTCCTTTCAAAGACATTTATAACAATATTTTCAAAGATTTTGACGGTTTTTACAGCATGGATGCTGTTGTTGACTACAGGATAGGAAGCAATCTCAGTACTTTCATTAAAATCAATAACATTTTTGATGAAAAGTATGGTGGACCGGCCTATTCGGGAATGAATACTCCCCTACCCTACAGCCCGCAGCTTGGAAGAAGCATACAGATCGGATTAACTTATACGTTAAACTGATGCGGTTGAGAATTAAATATCCAATATATTTTTACCTGCTAATTGCGTGGCTTCCAGCTTTTTCGGAGAGCCTCCACGGGCAGGATATCAAAACAACCGACACACTTCTCCTAAAACAGAGAATGAATGACTCTCTCACTACAGTTAACCTGCTTCAGACAGCCATAACCATGATAAAAGCAGGAGAAGATGAAAGTGCTCTCTCAGTAATTTCTAAAGCCGAAGAAATTGCATCGTCAGACGAATTTTTACTCATTGAAGCAGAATGCCAGAAACTGGCAGGTGATATTTATAGCCGGAGGTCTGATTCCTGGGAAGAAATGCTTACGTCTTACCTGAAAGCGATCTCCATTTATAACCGAACAGGTAACAGGGAAAAAGAAGCCGAAATAACTAAAATTATAGCTGATAATTATTTCAGGAATGGGCTTTACAAAAAGGCTGCCCTATGGTATCAGCAAACATTCGAACTCTATAAAGAACTCAAATCATTAAACCTGGCTGGACTGGCTGAACTTACAGCAACTGCATGGTATAACCTGCCCGATGATACACTGTCGCTAAAATGGTACAACACAGCTCTTTCATATTTTGAAACTGAAGGAAATGTCGAAGGTAGTATAAGATGTACCAGAAAAATTGCTTCGCTTTACGCTGAAACAGGAAATTATAAAGAGGCTGAAGAAAAATACTTCGGATTGCTTGATATTTATAAAAGCCGTAATGATTCTCGAAACATATCGCTGATATACAATAATCTGGGAGTTATTAAATACCGTCAGAAAGAACTAACGGCAGCTCTGAACTTTTTCAGGGAAGCTGAAAAAGAACAAATTAAATCTGAGCCAGATTATTATTTTCTTACAGATGTTTCCTCGAACATTGCTATAACATTACAAGCTGCGGGCAACCAGGCAGAAATGATGAGGAATTTCAGCAGGGCACTCGATTATGCCCGTAAGTCGGAGAGAAAAGATGAACAGGCAAGAATAGCCTACCTGCTATCGCTGATATATTTCAACAGAGGAGATAATTATCATGCCGACCTTTATTGCAAGGAGTGTGTGGAATCGGCAGGTGCGTCAGGTGCATATGCAATAATGCAGGAGTGCTACCAAACCTGGTCGGGTGTGATGGAGAAATCGAATGATTTCATTAAAGCTCTTGAGTATTATGAGAAATACCTCAACCTGAGGGATTCACTTAACTTTGAAAAAAGGCTGGCAGAGCAGAAGGAAGCTGACAGGCAGAATTATTTCGACCAGGTTGAACAGAGAATTAAGCTCGATATTGCAGGTGAAGAAATCAGCAACCTTGAAATGAAAACTTTAAGGGCTGAGTCGGCACGAAGGGAGAATGAACTTAAACTTCTCCTCAAGCAGCAGGAGCTTGACCGTTCGGAAAGAGAGAGGCTGGCACAGTCGCTTGCCCTTGAACGTGAAAGATTCCAGCTTAACAGGAGGGAGCAGGAAGTTATGGCACTTCGACAGCAACAGAGAATCGACAGTCTGGAACTTGTCCAGAAAAGAAACGAAGCACTGGTACTGGAGCAGAACAACCGGCTACTTGAATCGGAAAAACAGCAACAGCAGTTAACCATTGAAAAGGAGAAACAGATAAGACGCCTGGCTACAGGGCTCGGTGTTCTTATGGCTGTTGTTGCTGTGATGATTTTGGTCGGACTCATATCGACAAGGAGAAAAAACCAGCAGCTGGCAGAAAGCAAACGCAAAATCGAAATGATTAATGCTGATCTTGAGCAAAAGAATGTGGAAATTCTCAGTCAAAAAGAAATCATAGAGCAGAAAAACCAGGCAATTACTGACAGTATTCAATATGCGAAAAGGATACAGACTGCTGTACTTCCGCCTGTCGATTTTCTTTCTGAATGGGGGTTTGAAAGCTTCATCCTGTTTCGCCCTAAAGACATTGTGAGTGGAGATTTTTACTGGGGAAAGAGAAAAGACAATAAAATCATTGTTGCTGCTGCCGATTGCACAGGCCACGGTGTGCCAGGCGCATTCATGAGCATGCTGGGCAATGCCTTCCTCGACGAAATTTTCAATACTACAGAAGTCACCGATGCTGCATCGGTCCTCAATTTGCTGAGAGACGAAGTGATTACCGCTCTCAAACAAAAAGGAGTAACAGGTGAAGCAAGAGATGGAATGGATATTTCACTCTGCATAATTGACAGGGAAAGGCTCAAATTAAACTTTGCCGGTGCAAATAATCCGCTTTACCTGGTCCACAACAGCCAGCTTATAAAGATCCCTTGCGACAAAATGCCTATAGGTATTCATTTCACAGAACTCATTCCATTTACAAACCAGTATTCGGATATCCAGCTTAACGATGTGCTGTATCTCTTTACCGACGGCTATGCTGACCAGTTTGGAGGTGAAAAAGGAAGAAAGTTCATGTATAAACAATTTCAGGCACTTCTACTGAATAACCATCACCTCCCGATGGAGCAACAGAAAAATGTTCTTGAAAAAACATTCGATGATTGGAAAGGGAATTATGAACAGGTCGACGACGTTCTTGTAATAGGTATCAGAATCTGAATATTCTTTTATATTCAGAAAATCCATCAACATGATATTTTTCATTAAATGCTTGATTCAAAAAACAATATTATCAGAAAAATGTTCCTGAAAAAAATTTTAAACATTATTTTTTAATGTCTGTAATTCTTATCCGCATTGTGCTATCTTTGTAAAAAATTTTTAAATAATTAATCATGAAATTCAAACATTTACTTCTGTTAATTGCCGGGTCGGCTCTGATTCTTTCGTCATGCGGGAAAAAAGCCGTTTCAGGTGCAAAATTAAAAGACTACAATGATACCCTTTCGTATGCATTTGGAGTAAATATTTATTACTCTCTTTTGCAGGACAGCATTGATTTAAATCCTCTTGCAATAGCTAGAGCGATGGTAGATGCGAAAAATAACAAAAGCTTCATGAGTGAGGATATTGCCAGGGCTTTCCTCTACGGATATCTCAGCAAGAAGGAGGAAGAGCAGGCAGCCCGACAGGATGAAATCAACAAAGAGCTCTTCAGCAGCAACATCGCAAAGGGTGACTCTTTTCTACAGGCAAACAGAAATAAACCCGGAGTTATCGTCACAGAAAGCGGACTTCAATACAAAATTTTAAAACTTGGAACAGGGCCTAAACCTGATGAAAATGACAGCGTGAAAGTCAATTATACAGGAACATTTATTGACGGCACCAAGTTTGATTCATCATACGACCGCGGCGAACCTGCTGAGTTCCTTGTAGGAAACGTTATAAAAGGCTGGGTTGAAGGACTTCAGCTGATGCCGGAAGGGTCAAAATTCGTACTCTATATACCACCCGATCTTGCATACGGTGCAGGCGGCGCAGGAAATGTTATCCAGCCATTCACAACTCTTGTCTTTGAAGTCGAACTTTTACAGGTTAAAAAACAACAATAAATAAAGTTCTGTACCGGAAATGGCTTTCGAAATTACCGGAAAAATCATCGACATTCTGCCGGTTGTCAATGTAAGTGACAGATTCCGGAAAAGGGAATTTGTAATTGAAAAAAAAGATGCAGGCGGAGGCATCGTCTTTGTTGAATACATAAAATTTCAACTTGTTCAGGAAAAGTGCGACATTATTGACGATTCATTCCTGAATGAGGAAGTAAAAGTCTATTTCAATATTAAAGGCAACAGGTGGGAAAAAGATGGAAGGGTAAGCTATTTTACCAATCTCGACGCATGGAAGATTGAAAAGATTTCAGCCCGGACAAATGAACCGGAAGCCATAACGAACCTTTCTCAGGAAAATGTACCACCTGAACCGGAAGAATTCAGTGATCTGCCTTTTTAGTGCTCCGGCAGGCATGTTATACAATAATATTAATATTGTGTATCTGAGAAACAGATACATTATTTTCGAATATTTGTTTCTGATCAAATGATTCTTTTTTTTGAGGTATCAGGTAACAGGATTTACGCCGTTGACTCTCCTGAAGCTCCGGGAAAAAAGGAGATTGAAAAACTCATCTGGCTTTTCGGAAACGCTTTATTGCTGAGCCGGGAAACAGTAGACGGCTTATTTATTGGCCCCAGAAAAGAGATGATAACTCCATGGAGCACCAATGCGGTGGAAATTACCCAGAACATGGGTATTCAAGGAATAAAAAGGATTGAAGAGTTCCTGCCAGCTTCCGGCAACAATCCGGAATATGATCCTATGCTTCAGGCTCTCTACAGAGGACTCGACCAGAATATATTCACAATAGAAAGAAAACCTGACCCAATCATTTATATTGATGACATAAAGGAATACAACGAGAAGGAAGGTCTTGCACTGAGTGACGAAGAAATCAAATATCTCGAAGAATTGTCGGTTTCTATCGGACGCAAGCTTACTGACAGTGAAATATTTGGCTTTTCACAGGTTAATTCTGAGCACTGCCGTCATAAAATTTTCAACGGCATCTTTATAATAGATGGTGAGGAGATGGGAGCAACGCTGTTTCAGCTAATTAAAAACACCACCCATCTTAACAGAAATTATGTTGTATCGGCTTACAGGGACAACTGCGCCTTTCTGAAGGGACCCGTGATTGAACAATTTGCACCTTCATCGCAGGATAAACCCGATTATTTTACGGTAAAAACTTTTGAATCGGTTCTTTCGCTTAAGGCCGAGACACACAATTTTCCTACAACAGTAGAGCCTTTTAACGGTGCCTCCACGGGAACAGGAGGTGAGATAAGAGACAGAATGGCAGGGGGAAAAGGTGCTTTTCCCGCCGCAGGTACTGCCGTTTACATGACCTCATATCCTCGTCCTGACGGAGGAAGGCCATGGGAGAAAGCCATACCTCCAAGGAAATGGCTCTACCAGTCTCCGGAAGATATATTGATAAAAGCATCCAACGGCGCCAGCGATTTTGGAAATAAATTCGGACAGCCATTGATATGTGGTTCGGTAATGACTTTCGAACACATAGAAAACGGAAAGATATACGGTTATGATAAAGTAATAATGCTTGCCGGAGGTATCGGAACCGGAAAGAAGAAAGACAGTGAAAAAGCCAAACCCGAGAAGGGCGACATAATAGTGCTTCTTGGTGGTGACAATTACCGAATCGGCATGGGAGGTGGAGCTGTTTCCTCGGTCGAGACTGGTAGATACGACTCTTCCATCGAACTGAACGCCGTACAGAGAGCAAACCCTGAAATGCAGAAAAGAGTATATAATGCCATCCGGGCCCTTTGTGAATCGGATAACAATCCAATAATTTCAATTCACGATCATGGTGCCGGAGGGCATCTGAACTGCCTGTCGGAACTTGTCGACCCTGCAGGTGGAAAAGTGGACATCAGTAGACTCCCAATTGGTGACCCAACACTTTCTGCCAGAGAAATAATCGGCAACGAATCGCAGGAAAGAATGGGACTTGTACTGAAGCCACGAGATGCAGAAACACTTGAAAAAATAGCCGGAAGAGAAAGAGCCCCTTTCTATATCATCGGAGAAATAACCGGAGACCACAGGTTTGTATTCTACAACTCAGCAACGGGTGAAAAGCCGATGGATCTTGACCTAGATGCTCTCTTCGGGAAGCCTCCCAGAACAGTAATTAAAGACACAAAAATTACCAACAGTTTCAGGAGTATATCCTATAACCCTGCGAAGATTCATGAATACCTTACCATGGTTCTTCAGCTCGAAGAGGTTGCATGCAAAGACTGGCTTACTAACAAAGTTGACCGTTCAGTTACAGGCCGTATAGCAAAGCAGCAGTGTGCAGGAATGCTTCAGTTACCGCTCAACAACCTTGGAGCTATTGCACTCGACTACAGGGGAAAAGCAGGGATGGCAACTTCAATAGGTCATGCACCTGTTGCAGGTCTTCCTGACCCCGCGGCTGGTGCAATCCTTTCAATAGCCGAAGCTCTGACAAACATTATCTGGGCCCCTCTGAAAGACGGTCTCAAAAGCGTCTCACTCTCAGCCAACTGGATGTGGCCATGCAAAAACCCGGGAGAAGATGCACGCCTCTACGAAGCAGTAAAGGCTGCAAGTGAGTTTGCCATTGAACTGGGAATCAACATACCCACTGGCAAGGACAGCCTCTCAATGACGCAAAAATATCCCGATCAGACAGTTTATGCACCCGGTACAGTAATCATTTCTGCAGCAGGAGAAGTTACAGATGTAAGTAAAATTATTGAACCAGTCGTATCGGTAGATCCTTATACCAGCCTCATTTATATTGACATGAGCCGCGACAGTTTCAAACCTGGCGGAAGCTGTCTGGCACAAGTGCTTAATTGTGTGGGAGATGAAGTGCCTGCAATAAACGATGCTGCATACTTCAGGGACGTCTTCAACACCGTTCAGAGTCTCATTAAATCGGGCAATATTATATCGGGCCATGACATCTCTGCAGGCGGAATGATAACTACACTTCTGGAGATGTGTTTCGCAAACACTGAGGGAGGACTGTCGATAAACCTTTCAGCTATTGATGAACCCGACACTGTAAAACTGCTCTTCAGCCAGAATCCTGGAATCATCATCCAGGTAAAGGACGAGATGGAGGTATCAGAAATACTGGCTGAACATGGAATATCATATTACGCTATAGGACATCCGGTGTATGAAAGAAAACTGACAGTAGTAAACGGAGAAGAAAAATACGAGTTTGACATCGACATATTACGCGACACATGGTTCAGAACATCTTATCTGCTCGACAGACGGCAGTCAGGTGAAAAACTTGCAAAGGAGAGGTTTGAAAATTACAAAAACCATGTTATCAACTTCAGCATACCCAATTTTAAAGGCACCTTCAAGGCGTTAGGTATAACCCCAACACGGCGCAAGAAAAGCGGCGTAAGAGCTGCCATAATAAGGGAAAAAGGTGTAAACGGCGACCGTGAGATGGCTTATGCACTATGGCTTGCCGGCTTCGATGTGAAAGATGTTCACATGACCGACCTTATATCAGGCAGGGAGACACTTGAAGATGTCAATATGATTGTGTTTGTGGGTGGGTTCTCAAACTCTGACGTGCTGGGCTCCGCAAAGGGATGGGCAGGTGCATTCAGATACAATAAAAAAGCACGTACCTCACTCGAAAATTATTACAAAAGATCCGACACTCTTTCGCTGGGTGTATGCAACGGATGCCAGCTTATGGCAGAACTCGGGCTTATTTACCCCCATCACAAAGAGATGCCAAAACTATTGCATAACGCATCACATAAGTTTGAATCGGCCTTCCTGGGAGTTAAAATCCCCGACAATCATTCTGTTATGCTGGGAAATATGTCGGGTATGGAACTCGGCATATGGGTAGCACACGGTGAAGGAAGATTCAACCTTCCATACGAAGAAGAGAGATACCATGTAGTTTTGAAATACAGCAGGCATACTTATCCTGCAAATCCCAATGGTTCAGATTATGATATTGCCGGAATCGCTTCGGAAGACGGCCGCCATCTTGCTATGATGCCTCACCTCGAAAGAGCTTTCTTCCCCTGGCAATGCGGCTATTACCCCGAAGAGAGGAAAAAAGACGATATAACCCCATGGATGCAGGCGTTTGTTAATGCAAGAAAGTGGATCGAAAACAAAATAAAGGAAAAATAACACCTCAGGCTATCTTGACATCGGAGTAAGCATCACCGACATCAGCATTGTATTAACCGGCTCATTCTGCCAGTTTTTTCTGTTATCCAGGGCAATTATTTTCTCACTGATAACCTGTACATTATATTCACCCGGGTTCTGAACATAGAAAGTCCCGGCATACGAATCGGCTCTGTAATAAGGAGATTTAACATTACCGGCATTCCTCACAATCTTATTCCCAACAGGCTTAACTTCGAGCCTTTCCCCGTTAATATCAATCGTTACCGGAGCTCTATAACCAAGATTCATAGTGTCCTTTGCAGCACTCACCAACCACACTCCATAACGCCCGGGTTTTGTAATTTTTATGCTCCATTCGGCAGTATTAAGAGAAGGATCTGTCCTGTTATGATAACACGTCGCCTTTTCAACATCAAGAGATATAGTACCATCATCACGCTGAGTTATAACAACAGTATCACTTTCAGCCGACAGTTTATTTTTATTGCTGCATGATGACAGTGATATAAAAGACAATATTACCAATAAATTTATCCAACCAAATTTCATGTGTTAATAATCAATTAATTAAAATAATATCATACTTCTTTTAACCCGGTTTTGCTGTACAATTTTAACGTATCAACAGGTAAAAATATTTTGGTGTAAATCTAATAAAATTTTTATTGGATTTTGTTAAGTGAATTGAACAGTTTTACTATGGAAGCTTCTACCCAAGGAGTTGATTGACCATCTCCCTGAGATTCACTGATGCAGTTCTGATTCTTTTACTCTGAACACTGGAAATTTCTTCGGCAACTATTTCTGCTATATCTGCCACCCTTGTTTTTGAAACCCTGGAGAAGGTCTTTTTACATAGTGGACATGAAGTGGCAACGATATCAGGATTTCCGGCTGTAAGTCTTTTTATGGCATCTACTGCAATTGCGTTTTTCTTTGAAGGAGGAAGAAATATATTGGCAAGTGAATTGCCACAGCAAAGCGATTTTTCAGCCTCTTCGGGAACTGAAACAAGATCTGCCACCCATGAAACAACATCTCTCGGTTCCTCATAAATACCTGCAACCCTTCCCAGTTCACAGGGATCGTGATAAACAACTTTCTTATGTGAATAATTGAATCTGATTGCTTCGTTATCAATAAGGTTCTTAATATATTGTGAGTGATGAAGTATCTCAGTATCAATGTAATAACTTGACCTGAAAATGTTATAACAAATAGGACACGAAGTAACAAGTTTACTTGCACCTGATTTCCATATCAGATCCGAATTAAAGTTTATCAATTCCCTTGCCTCCCTGTCATTACCTGCCAGCATCAGGGGTCTTCCGCAGCATGCACCTTCTACCTCATCCATGAACCATACTTTTTCATTTGCTGCCCTGAAAATCTTAATCATCGCTTCCTTTATCCCTGGTGTAAGATGAGTCATGCATCCTGCAAAATAGATTGTATCAGCTTTTTCAACTCTTATATTGCTTCTTATTTTGTAATTCTGAGTTTTACCGCTTGATGCAGGTTCATGGTTAAGGTGTTCACGGAAGTATCCCATCCATCTGTTCTCGTACAGCGGTTTTCCTGTTTTATTTCTTCTTTGTATCATTCTAACGGCTGAAACTTCAATCCCGACTGGACATGCTTCCTCACACCTGCCGCACATCAGGCAATTGTATGCCTTCTCGGTTACATCTTCATTATTCCTCAATGCTCTGTGAAGATAAACGGGCTGTATGTTGTTTATACCTGTAACGAAGCTCATCTGACAGGCATCGATGCACATTCCGCAGGAAGAACATGAATGAACCTCCACCTCTGCAAATGTACCTGCTTTATCACCGGTGGTAATTCCCGAGTTTCTCATAAAAATAAGAAACAGCTCAGTAGGAATGTGCATATAACGTGTCACAGGCAGTAGAATAAAGAATACTCCCAGTGAGAGTGAATAGAGCCACCAGAATGGATAAGCCAGTGACTCAGCTGGCAGAAAAGATGCTAACCATGCACCTGTTGTTCCTGTAAGGAAGCTTCCCGAACCATGTGCACCACAGGTAAGACTCTCGGCAATTAGACGGCTGGGAAAAACGAGCCAGAGAGCTGTAAGCGCTATTTTATCACGCAATCTGAGTTTTGTAGTCTTCTTCATGCCAACCACACCAGGCAAAAACCTTTTAACAATAGCAAGCAATAGGCCCGAGAGAATAAAGGCAAGAAGCAGATCCATTATAAACTCCCATATTTCTGCCAGAAGTGAATTTCCGTGACCGGGATTGAAAAATCTGAAAAAGATAGCTTTATATGGAGGATTGAGATGACTTTTGCCGAATATATCTGCCTCAAGGGTTCCAAACACTATTAAAAGAAACCATCCGAAAGCAAGACTCATGTGCATATAACCGAGCACAGGTTTTGCCTTCAATATTTTTCGATGTATCAAACTCTCCATGAAAATCTCCCTCAGGCTTTCGCCAAAGGCTCTGCTGAAGAATCCCCTCTGCAGTCTGAGTTTATCGGCTCTTGAAAGCTGGCGAAACCAGATAACGCACCTCACCACACTGTAGATAAGTATGAAGTATAGGCCTACGTTAAAAGGTATCACAAATGGATCAAAATCTTTCATTACCTTCAATTTTTCTGAAAGCTTCCCTTGCGTGAAAAATAACACCTCGTGTGTTAACCCCGCGCGGACAAACCAATATACATTTACCGCAGAACATACAATTTTTTATTCTCTGCCGCGGGATGTCGTTTTCACCCCTTTTCAGTAACACATTAAGTTCCCTCAGGCTGAAAGTCATAAATTGTCCTGCAGTACATGTAGCGGCACAGGCTCCGCACTCAATACAAAGCCTGAAAGTTGGTTCGTGATCAAATATATATTCGGCTATCTGCCTGTTGTTGGCTTCATAGTCTATAACCCTCGGTTCTGATAAAGTAAATCCGAACTTGTTGGATTTCATACTATCTGTTTTTCAGATAATTAACCACCTCACTCACAGCAGCTCTTGCATGCGATATTGATTCAGTGATATTCATTTGAGCCACGCAGCAACCGGCATAAAAAATCCCTTTTTTTCCACTCAGGTTGCTTCCGTAGTGATTATCTACTGGCTTGAAAAAACGGTTTTCACTGCATTTCAGGAGTGATCTTTCAGCAAGTTTAATGTTGCCTTCAGGCATCTCTGTTCCCACCATAAGTACAACCATGTCGAGTTCCATTCTTAAAGGTCTGCCGGCAAGAGTATCTTCAGCCTTCGTGACAAGTTTGCCGTTGATATTTACCGAAATCTCTGAAACTTTACCTCTGATAAAAGTTATGCCATATTTCTCCTGCGCCTCCCTGTAAAGTTCCTCATAATATGGTCCTCCCATTCGCATGTCCATATAAAAACAGAAAATCTCCGCACCGGGAATCTTCTCCTTAATCTCTATTGCCTGCTTAACAGCAGTAACACAACAGAGTTTTGAACAATAATAATTTCCCACCTTTTCATCACGCGAGCCAACGCAATGAATGAAACCGACCTTTTCAGGCAGCTTCCCGTTAACCAGCCTGACACCTCCGCTTCTAAACATCTTCTCCAGGTCTGCTGAAGTGATAACATTATCATAAATGCCATAGCCGTACTCTTCTTTTCTCCGGCTATCAAATAATTCAAAGCCCGTTGCAACAATTACAGCATCAGCTTCCAGAACCGTCCCGTCGGATGATTTAATGTCAAATTTTCCGTTTCTTGAAGATATTTCTGTGATTTCTTTTCCTGTAAGTATCTTGATGTCAGGATGGCTTGCAAGCTTATTCAGATAATCAATAACTTCTTTACTGTCGCGCCTGTCGGGAAACAGGTGGTACCAGTTCTTAACATTTCCTCCTGTCTTTTCATTCTTTTCAGCAACTGTAACACTGTAACCCATCCTGGCAAGCTGTCCGGCTGCCTCCAGACCTGAAACACCTCCGCCTATAACAACAATGTTCTCCATCGCTTATTTAATATTTATCAGATTTTCAGGCGCAGGAATGCGTATCCCATCTTTGGTCAGGTATTTATCAGATGGATTATATTCTATACCAATTTTATCCAAAAGCGGCTCTGATTGAACCATATGATACTGTAATCCCAGTTCCCACGGATTTATACCCAGTACCAATCCCGCAACCTCTTCATATGTAAGAACCGGAATTGAAAGCCCGTTTTCGCCATAAGTCTTCCCTTCCATCTCCCTCATTGCATACTGCCATCTGTCCATGAACATATTGCATCCCGGACAGTTGGTTATAATAAAATCTGGCTTGTAGGGCTTCATAGATTCAAATTTCTTGACAGAATTACTGAGCGAATAGCCCCTGTTTGCCTGTACTATGTATTGTCTGAATCCGAACCCGCAACAGTGACGGCGTTCAGGGTAATCAATAACCTGCCCTCCCCATGCTTCAATCATGCCAGAGAGAACTTTGGGAAATTCAGCCCCTCCCACGCCGTATTTTGGAAACATCTTAGAATAGTGGCAACCTATATGTTCTACCACTTTTAAAGGCTCCCCGGTAAATCTGTTTACAAGCCTGTATTTTGCTTTTGCCGCTATCTCATTTCTGAATTTATATACAATATCGCTTGTATGGGCCATATTTTCAGGCACATCGAACTCCCTGCCCGTAGCCTTGTACAGATATTCCCTGGTCTTTTCCAGAGTTTCTGGAAAATGTTTCCATGTTTCAATTATTTCGGTGTAGATGCCAAAGGAAGTAACACACGAAATTGCTATATTCCTGTAACCAGCTTCCTTCATCAGTGCAAAATGCCTTGCAATAACAGTCATGATTGTCTCGAAAGGAACAATGTCGGTATGGTAACCAATACCGGTGCAGGTTGTATGTGAAGGATTTTCATAAATATCTTTTCCGAGAATTTCTCTCATCATTTTCAGAAAGAACTGTTCGGAGCCAGGGAAAAATGACTGTCTGATGCATGACCTGACATAGAAAAAGTGGTCATCTGCTATCTCCTTCTGGTATTCCGACCAGATACGTTTGTTTTCAGGTTCCTTCATAATGTTCCGGGTTCTTTCTGGTTATGTTTTCCGCTGTTTTCAGTATAAACTTTCACAAAGTATTCGCTGTTTATTCCTTCGCCTGTATGATATCCCAGTTCTGCGGCTTTCCTTTGTGAATGTTCCTCGATGAGATTCATAAAGCGAGTTCCTCCTGTCACATCGAAAATCTTACGAAGTTCTTCCTTTGCATCTTCAGGAATCTTCCTCATTGGTCCCTCGCCCAGCTCATCGTATTTTGAGCCCAGTCGTTCATATATTTCCCTTGAATGGTCGATGATAAACTCCCAAACAGGCCCCTGTTCCGGATGCAACTCCGGCTTAACAGCATAAGTTGCCACACAGTAACCATATTTGAAAATATTCTCACCAACAGTTCTTTTTATTGCAAACTGCTGACGACCCTTTTCGCTTTCTGTGAAATAGCCGAGTTTTTGTGATAGAGCCCTTAAAGCCATAATAACAAGTCCGGGCGTATTCCCCCTCGGGCAACGTGTCTTGCATGACATGCATTCACCGCAATACCAGATTGTTTCAGACTTCAAAAGAGCTTCAATAGCTTCATTGTCTTTCTTCTGGACTTCGTTTACAATCTTACGTGGATCGTAATTGTAAAACTCTGCTGCCGGACAGATGGCGGTGCAAACACCACAGTTAAGGCACGCCTTCAGCCCTTCAACAAAACGTATATCTTCAGTGAGCAGATTATAAAGATTCTCCATCAATTAAATAATTCAGACAAAATCTTCAGGTTATTTACAAAAATAACCAGAGAATAACAGGATGTAAAGAGGGTTAAAACCTATTTTTAAATAGGTATTAATACTTAGATTAGAAGCACAAATGAGCTATTTCTTTTCCCTGATGTACTTATAGAGGGCTTTACCTTCGATTCCGATGAAGTATATTGAAAGGTCCTTTTTTGTAGCTGAAATGATGCTGAAACCAGGGGAGGATGCTGCAAAAACTGTCATGTTATTACTTGCCACATCCCTCACTGAAGAACCGGCTGTATTAACAAAATAATCAATGACAGAAGTCGAATCTTTAAGATGCTGGAAGATATGGTCGTGTGAACCAATATAGAAATCAACATTATATTTATTTAATACCGGCCGGAGGTATTCCACAAGTTCTTCAGTGTTACCCCTTGTCGGATGCGCGCTGTAAACAGGATGATGTCCAACAACTATCACCCAGTCTTCTTTCTCCGAGGCAAGCACACTGTCGGCCCAGTGAATCTGTTTCATGGCATCCTCGGTTGTGTATCTTTTAGATGGATTGCCAAGTCCATTAACCAGCGACTGGGTGTCAAGGATTACAAGTCGCAGACTCACACTATCCCTTGTTTTAACTAAAGTATAATACGGAGCAGGCATCTTCCAGCGGCGGCTAATCTTTGAATAATCAATCTGTGCCTGAAGACTGCCTAAATGATCATGATTGCCAAAAGCCGGATACCATTCAACATGAAGCGACGGGTGTGTATATACATTTTCAAAACAGGAATACCATAAAGGATCTGAAACATTTTCTACCCCACTTATCTGGAAATTGTCTCCCCCGGTCACAATAAACCTTGCGTTCACCTTTTCTGCTATGTTTCCCATAATTTCTGCCACCTCTTTCTGATGAGCAAAACCATTACGGCCATAGTCACTTATAATAATAAAATTAAAAGCGGAACTTCGGGGAAGACCATAATCTGCTAACTGCTGCTGAGAGGCACAGGATATAGTCAGCAGAATAACAATAAAATAAATAAATAATCTTTTCATTCTATCCCGTTTATTGTCAAAGTTAAATATTTAAGCCATTTTACAAATAAAACATTTATTTTTTGAAAAATGCAATTTTCTTTCCTTATCATAAATGTGTTCCGTACTGAAAAAATATTTTCTCACCCATCAACGGGGCTGTCTAAAAAGCCCCTTTTGCTTTCACCCCTGAATCCAAGCCTTTACTACTGTAAAGCCGGGCTGCTATGAGGAAAAACTTATTGATATACAATATTTTAGCTTTCGTGTTTTCATTATACTTACCTGATACACATCTTTTTAGAAAACGCCAGAGGTATCTTCCTGTAAACATGTTTCAGGCTATGACAATAATGATGTTTCGAGGTATATTTTTATTTTTATAAAACATTTCAAAAATAAAGTTTATATGAAAGCCAGCCTTCTTGAAGAGATTCTCCAATCAATAAAGAATGTGCGTATTGCTGTTGTTGGTGATTTTTGCCTCGATGCCTACTGGTTTGTTGATGAATCGAAGAGTGAAATCTCAGTTGAAACAGGTCTTCCGACCCGTCCAGTCAGAAAACAGGCATATTCGCCCGGTGGTGCAGGAAATGTGGCAAACAACCTTGCTGCCATGGAAGTGGGTGAAGTTCTCGCTTTTGGAGTCATAGGACCAGATCCTTTCGGCGTAGAGATGGTTAAGATATTAAATGAAAAAGGCATCAATACTTCCAATCTTTTGATTCAGGAAAAAGAGTGGGCGACCCATGTATATATCAAGCCCTATTCGGGAGAAACAGAAGCGAATCGCATTGATTTTGGAAACTTCAACAGGCTTTCACGAAAAACAGCCGACAAGCTTATCTCGCGACTTACCGTAGCTATGCACAGGATTGATCTTGTTATCCTAAATCAGCAGGTTCTCTCGGGGATCAACACGGAATATTTCAGAATGAGGCTTACCGGAGTGATAAAAGAGTTTCCGGATAAAATCTTCATTGCCGACAGCAGGAAATATAGCGACTCTTATCATGGTGCATACCGTAAAATGAATGACACTGAAGCTTTCAGACTTTGCGGCGTAACGAAGACTGCCGATGAAGAAATACCTGTTTCCGAAGTAAAGAAAGTTGCAAGAGAGTTATATGGCAGGTATGAAAAACCCGTCTTTGTTACATGCGGGAAGAAAGGCTCGGTAGTAGCCGATGAGAAGAATACCTACGAAATACCCGGTCTTATGATTCTTTCAAAGATTGATACTGTAGGTGCTGGCGACAGTTACCTTGCAGGTGTTGCCTCAGCCCTCGCTGCAGGATACTCTGTTGACACAGCTGCCGAGCTTGGTACACTGGTAGCAGGCGTGACCATTCAGAAACTTTTCCAGACAGGCACTGCAACACCTGAAGAGATTCTTAATATTGGCAGAGACCCTGATTTCATTTATAACCCCGACCTGGCAGAAAATCCGCATATGGCCAGATACCTCGGTAAAACAGAAATTGAAATCATAAACCACCTCTCAGATAAAGCTGAGATCAGATATGCCATTTTCGACAATGATGGAACCATCTCCACACTGAGGGAAGGCTGGGAAAACATCATGGCACCCGTGATGGAAAAAGCCATCCTTGGCGACAGGTATGAAGATGCTGATGAAGCAATCCTGCGAAAAGTAAAAAAGCGTGTAAAGGAATTCATCGATCAGACAACAGGTGTACAGACCCTTGTACAGATGAAAATGCTCCCATCAATAGTAAGAGAATTCGGAATGGTTCCGGAGGAGAAAATACTTAACGAGTTCGAATACAAAAAGATTTACAACGATGAGTTGATGCAAATGGTAAAAAAACGTGAAGAAAAGCTGAAAGCCGGTGAACTTTCAGTTGAAGATTTTACAATCAAAAACAGCATAAATTTTCTGCAGATGCTTTACGACCGTGGCATAAAACTTTACCTCACAAGCGGGACCGATGTTGAAGATGTTGTTCACGAAGCTGAAGTACTTGGGTATGCCCACTTTTTTGAAGGCCGTATCTTCGGTGCCGTGGGTGATGTGGAAAAAGATGCCAAAAAGATAGTACTCGACAGGATACTTGACATGATAGGTGAGAAAGACTCAAGAATGATAGTCACTTTCGGTGACGGACCTGTTGAAATAAGGGAAACACATAAACGAGGCGGGATAACCATAGGCGTAGCCAGTAACGAACAGAGGCGTCATGGACTAAACTTAACAAAACGCACACGATTGGTCAAGGCCGGCGCCGACATAATTATTCCAGACTTTTCCCAGGCTGAACACCTGTTTCAATTATTAAATATCAGGTAAAATGGAATTTCCGAAGTTTGATCGCAAAAAACTGTATATAAGAAATTTATCGGAAAGGGTAAATAAACTCTCTGTAGAAAAGATTCTTATTTTGCCCGGCACAAAGCCTTCTATCGAAAATATTGAAACAATAAGGCTTATCGAAGAGAGTGCCGAAAGGATCATTGATGCCCGTAAAAACAATAAGCCTGTTGTGATGGCATTTGGAGCGCATGTTATAAAAAACGGGCTGGCGTTGGTAATCAACGAAATGATTAAAAAAGGATGGATTACCCATCTTGCCGGTAATGGAGCGGTAAGTATTCACGACTGGGAATTTTCTTTTGCCGGGGAAACAAGCGAGGATGTGCGTGAAAATGTCAGAAACGGCTGCTTCGGAATATGGGAGGAGACCGGTAAATACATCAATCTGGCCCTGCTTACAGGGGCATATTACGGGTATGGTTACGGTGAGGCTGTCGGCAAAATGATTCTCCATGAAGGGCTTGAAATTCCCGGTCCTCAACTTCTCGAACAGGAGGTATGTAACCTTTTATCCGACAACTGCGGTAAGGCAGCGGCTGCTGCCGATCTTCTGGGTATCATAAAAAGTGAACAGCTGCAGACAGGCTTCATGCACATACCTCACCGGTGGAAAAAATATTCGGTGCTGTGTGCTGCCGCAGAACTTAATATACCCTTTACCATCCATCCGATGTTCGGACACGATATTATCTATACTCACCCTCTCAACCATGGCGCCGCCATCGGCAGAACAGCATTGACAGACTTCCTGAGATTTGTACACAGCATCAGTAACATCGACGGTGGAGTATATTTATCAGTTGGCTCAGCCATTATGTCACCCATGATTTTCGAGAAAGCACTCTCAATGGCTCAGAATATAGCTATTCAGGAAAACCGACATATTGATAACCATTTTATAGCCGTTGTGGACCTTGCAAAATCTGACTGGGACTGGCTAAGAAATGGAGAGCCACCCTCAGATAATCCGGCATACTACATGAGATACAACAAAACCTTCTCCCGGATGGGCGGCACAATGAGATATATCACTGCCGACAACCGAGATTTTCTGACAGGTTTATACAACTGCCTCAGTGAGCATAACAATCATTCACTTTTAGCTTAACCACACATATAATATAATCGTAACAACTGACAATACCGCCAGCTGGAGCCTCCAATCTTTTAAACCTTCAAATTTCCCGGCTCCTTTTTTCAGGTTTATTGTTGCCTTTTCCAGTTTTTCAGCATCGGTCCTTTCTGTAAAAGCAGACACGCCAAAAAGGATAACTGTAATTAACATCTCAGCCCAGAGTCCTCTGTAACCAAAATTCAGAGTGAGTTTATGATGAAGAAATGGAAAAACCGTTTTTCCGGTATCATAACCCAGAAACTGGTCGATGACAAAAACTGTAGCAAGTATTATACCTGCTATAACCGAGGCTATAGCTCCTTTCATATTAACTCTTTTGCTTACCACTCCGAAAAAGATAGCAGGAAATACAGGTATTACCAGATATGCTGAAATAGTCTGAAGGTATTTATAAATTCCTTCCTCGTTTTTATAAACAAGATATGCTGCCCCGATGCCAAGAAGAGTCACCAGTAATATTGACAGACGTCCATAAGTGACCTGGCGTCTTTCTGAAGTGGCCGGATGAAATTCTACAATAAAATCTCTAACTATCAACGTTGAAACAGAGTTCAGCACGCCGATAAGTGAAGTTATCAGTGCTGCCAGCAGGGATGCAATGAGAAGGCCTCGCAGTCCTTGGGGCATAAGTTTGTTCAGCAGCAGGACGAATGTCTGGCGGGTTGCATCGCCAGTCAGTTCACCCGGGTAAAGAGCGAAGGCTATAACACCGGGCAGAGCAAAAAGGAACACCGGAAAGAGCTTGAGGAATGTTGCAAACATTGCGCCCCATCTGGCCTGTTTCAGGTCGGGTGCTGCCAGCAGCCGCTGTACATTCACCTGATCAATGCCCCAGTAGAAAATGCCTGCATAAAATGCAGTGGCAATTATTCCCCAGAAAGGATAAACAGGATCATCGTAAGGTTTTGCTATTGATATCATCTGTGGAGCCTTTTCAACAAGCCCACTCCATCCTCCTGTTTTATGCAGACCTATGAAAAGCATTATGGCAGAACCCAGAATCATTATTATTACCTGCAGCGAATCGGTATAGGCAACTGCAGTGAACCCGCCCAGTATGGTGAAAAGAGCTACAATAATGCCTATGTAAAGTATTGTCTCCATTATATCCCAGCCGAGAATCCCATTCAGTACAAGCGCTCCGGCAAAGAGTGTGAAGGCAAGTTTTGTCATGATGCTTATTAAAAGCATTAGACCCGAAAAGAATATGCGCGCCCGCCTGTCGTATCTCAATTCAAGAAATTCAGGTATGGTAAACACCTTGTTCCTCATGTAGCATGGCAGCAAGAATGCGCAGGTAAAGCCAAGTGTAATAGCAGTTGTAAGTTCAACCGAGCCTGCTGCCAGCCCGTACCGGTAAGCATCACCCGATAACCCCACCAGATGTTCTGCTCCAATGTTTGTAGCAAACAGCGAAGCACCTACAATGGGCCACTTTATTGAACGTCCGCCCAGAAAAAAGTTGGAACTGCTCTGACCCGCTTTCTTTGCAAATGCCATATAAAGGCCATACGACAGAGTGCTAATAATAACAAATGAAAGTATGATCCAGTCGAGATTCGTTAAAACAAGATTCATAATATAACTAAAAAATTAGTTTCAGGTGTTATCAGGTTAGAGACTGTTTTTTATACCTTTTCAAGTAATTGGTTTAGTTTTCCAAGACATTGTATCATTGCTCTTACTGTGTGATAATTAATTTTCCATGAGTGTCCCATATGTGTCCATATAGGTTCACCTTCACGGGTCATGAGCGGAAACCACTCTCCCACTTCACGATTGATCATTTTATCAAACACGAAACGATGTACATTCTTATATGCTTCCCAGAATTTTTCATCTTTAAAAATCATGTATGCATCAAGGAGTCCGATAAGCACTTCTGCCTGCTGCCAGAACTCTTTTTCGCGGTCCGAAACCCCACCTGCATGTGGACCTTCAACAAAAACACCACCGTATTCCCAGTCTATTCCGTTATCAACAGTATGGTCGAATATCTTCCTCAGATCATCTTTGTAATTTTCAACAGGTTCTTTCAGTATCTCAAGGGCATGAATCAACAACCATGCAAACTCTGCATTATGCCCATAGCATGTATTGTCAGTCAGATTGGGCTTCACCCCTTCGCCAGTGAAGCGGTCCCATCCCCAGATAATGTCGAATTTAATCTGCGGAGCAATAGACCAGTCTCCAAAAAACTGCGGGATACCTGTTCTGTATACAGGGTGCATAATCCTCTTCAACAGCAGGTTAATCACCTCTATGAGTTTCCTCCGGTGAACTTCCTCACCGGTGCATTCGTAGAGCGTGGTGAATGCCTCCATTAGATGCATATGCACATCGAGCGTTTTTCTGTCACCACCCTGACTGCCCGGCCCGCACAGTGTCCAGTTGCGGTTGAACATCTCCCAGTATCCTCCATAAAAAGTATCTGCACAATATTTCTGTATCAGATCGAACACCCTGCAGGCATAGTCACACCCCCGGCTGTCGCCTGTCGCAAGTGAATATTCGCTGAGGCTGTAGATAGCAAAACTATGACCATAGATTATCTTTTTGTCAATTTTAATATTACCCCTGCGGTCAGCCATCCAGTAAAAACCACCATATTCCCTGTCCCACATCTTTTCAAGCAAAAACTCTACTCCGTGACATGCCATCCCTTTATAATCACCCTCTACAAAGCCAGACCTCAGCGCAGACGAAAGAGTGTAAAGAGATCTCGTTTGGGATATCAGCGATTTTTCATCTTCGCCGGTATCTCTGCCGTGCCTGTCGAAATGAGTTATATAGCCTCCATTAACCCGGTCAATCATCCGTGATGTCCAGAAAGGCAAAAGCTCATTTTTTAAATGATTCTCAACCTCAGCCTTCAATGAAACTATTTCTTCTCTTTTCATATGCAATAAATTTTATAAATTCCTGATTGTTAGTCTTTCACTTTTCTGCGTTCTTTGCAAGCATTTCTTACTCTCATCCCAGCCCTGGCTCTAAAAAAGCCTCTTTTTTGCTTTCACTTCTTCTTTCTATCGTCACTTCCCGGAGCAACAGGAGTTTTTACAGATATCAGTATTTCATCAATCCCGCTTCCTTTAGGACGGTGAAATAATTTATGATATCCTGCAGCGGCGATTCTTCCTCGAACTGGGCATCAATCATCTTTTTGATCTGGAGCAGGTTTCTTTTGCCGTCGGCAAGTCCTGCCGCCTCACTGGTGTTTACAATTCCATAATAAGAATGAGTCGCGAGAAAATCGGACGAAAGTGCTGATATGTATTTTCTTTCGCCGCCATACCCCATTGTCAGAGCTTTCTCAGTCGGCACAGGGACAATCTTTGCTGCTCTCTTTTCAGTTTCACCCGGCGTCATGTCAACAGCTTTGATACCGTATTCCTGTGCTTTTGTCGTCATTATTTCACGCAGTGCTGCCAGATGTGTCTGGAGAATAACATCAACACTTTGCTGGGAAGTGGAAATTGCCTTCAGAACTGCAGGGTTAATAGATAACTGGGTTATTTTATCCATAGCAGCCTTTTCAGCCATGGCGACTCCTTCTAAATTGTATACAGCTCGCTTATAAGCATTCTGCAGTCCGGATACATCTGCTTTGTGAACCATATCTGCCGCTTTAGCCATCTGGATACCGAGCCTGACAGAGGCGCCGGCAAGCATCTCGGAAAGTATTCTGTTTGCCATTTTATCATCGGCTGAAGCTATGGTATAAACAGAAGCAGCAGTGATAAAGAGAGCCCTTTTTAATTGTGTGGGGTCGCACTTATCAGGGTTATCTTCAGATGTATGATAATAATTATCGGGCCAGGTTATAAGCTTCACACCGGGAACATTAATGCCCCAGTCGTTAAAAACTGCATTGTCCGATGAGCCATGCAGCGAAAGGATCCTGTAATAGAAAGGATCGTCAGTGCCAGTAGGTGCCACTATTCTTTTTGCAAAGCCTCTTCTGCCGAGCTCGTCAGTTATACCCTCCACATTGGTCTCTCCCACGAACCTCATATAGCTTTCAACAACATCATTAACATAATGAGCTGTAGAGAAGCCTGAACGGTGCAGGCAGAAAAAGCTTCTGTTTGCCCTTAGATTGAGACCTACCATGTCGAGATTTATGTTACATAGAGCCTTTTTCACCTTTTGCAGGTGAAGGTTTACCCAGGGTATCGTTCCACTGAATTCAGGAACCCAAAGAAATCTGATTGTTCTCTCAGGTCTGTTAATCTTCCCGCTTTTAATAAGTTCATTAAGTGCATGAGCAACTTCAAGTATCACGGCCGAACCCGACATGTTGTCGTTGGCACCCATCTTAACATACCCTTCAAAAAGATGTGCCGTAAGTATTATTTCCCCCGCTGAAGTATCCCTACCGGCTATTATGCACTGTGGGACCTGAAGATCAACCTGTTCCGATTTGCTTTCAACCTTCACCTTAACAGTAATCTTTTCTCCGCTCATCAGTCTGTCTCTAAGTATAATGCCTTCGCGGGGTGGCAACAAAAAGGCAAACCCTCCGCCGTTAACCGATAAATTGGGAATTTGTATGGGGTCTATCATCGGACGGGGTGAATAAAACGATATTGTCCCGGCAGCACCTGCACTTATAGCCCTTGCATGAACCATAGCCGGATAGGACGAAGTAACTATTATTTTCCCCTTTATGGCATCAGAGTTTCTTATAAAGAATTCCTGCGAACCGTCTCCTGCCCAGACAAGCTGAGCCTCGAGGTCGGCAGGCTCACTGCCTTCAACCAGCATCTCCGGCACTTCCTCAAAATCAGCAAGCTTCGCATTTCCTGGACTTATCTCCTGAAGGATGCCTTTCAAACCTCTCCATGTCCTTGTTTTTCCGACAATCTCGAGGGAGTAATCAAGGCCATATTCCTTAAGTTTGCCCAGTATATAATCAGTCTCTCTGAGGTTTCCAGTAAATTCCGCATCATATCTTGGCCTTGTATAGGGTGCAAGCTCAACAATATGCCTCCAGGCAAGCTCGCCTGAAGATGCATTCAGTATCTCATCTATTACCTTCTCAGGCAGCAGAGTGTACTGGTAATTTGCAGGATACTGGGCAGGTAAAGGCAGGATAAAAGAAAAACAAAGAATAAGAAAAATAGTCAGACGATAAATACAGGATTTTTTGCAGACATATTTATTCATGACAGGAAATATTTGAAAATAAACATATTTAAAAATTCACACCTGAAATTAATAAAAATAAAAAAAGAAATTCTTTTCCCCTGAAAGTTTATCTCTCTTCCGGAAAAAAATCAGACATCAGCAAGTAAGATCCAGAACCTGTAGAATATTATCAGTGAAATGATTCATAAAGGCTGGTAACCACACCATATCTCCAGCTTCTGATGAATATTTTAATTATTGCAAGCGTCTGACCGTATAGAAATAGTAGGAATATAGCACCACCGCCTGAAGCTTTTGCATAAAGAAGGCCCTTCACTGCAAAAAATGAGAACAAAAAATTTATAACCAGAATCAGAGCCACAGAAATATAAGAGACGAAAAAACTTCTGAACATCAATTTAATTCCTTTGCCAAATGCTCTGAAGGCATTTTTTTCATTTGATGTAACCTGCCATGCCCTGGCATAATCGGCTGCAATAACAACTGCAGGTATAAGTATCATTAAAATAACAGAAGCTATTTTCATTGTTTTACTGAGGATGAGATCAGAATCACTGCTTACTGCAATAATTGCAGGAATTCCTGCCACTATCAGAGCCAGAAGAAAAATAACTGAAAAAGAGATTATTGAAATGACAAGAAATGACCAGAAATTTGACCCTGCACCACCGAAGAAATCGGTTGCTCCTCTTCTCCTGCCATCTTCTTTCAATACATTGAACAATCCTCCGGCAAAGAATATATTAAGAATTGAACCGGCAAATACAACCAGAAACAAACCGGAAAAAAATATTGCCAGAACAGTTTGCAGGTTAAATCCATCATTGACAATGACATCAAAAAAATGTCCTGCTGCAATTTTTTCGGTAATCATACTCGAACCAAGGGTTGCGTTTATACCAGTTTTAAGTGGAAAAGTAAAAAGAGTAACCAGCAGCAGGGTGGCAAGCCATACGGCAAGAATCCATTTCCAGATTCTGACTGAACGCATAAGGCCGGATAATAAATTCAATAGTATTTTCATAGTCAGTCAGTTAAAGGGAAATGAATTCAATAAATAGCATTAGCTGGGTTACAAGCTTTGAAAAAATACTCCTCACTGGCTTGCGGTCAGGTTTAACACTCATCGAATTATTGATGTAATTTACATCCATCATGTTTTTATATTCAGGATCTATTTTAGCCCATTGAATTTTCCGTGTGCCGGTATAAGTAAAATCTTTCACTCTGCTTCTGCCGTCCCATTGTTCAAGAGTTTCTGAACCGTCATCAAAACGGATCAGGATCTCCACAGGCAACATTAATTCTCCGTTACGCTCAAGCTGCACTGTTGAAACCCAGAGGGTATCATCTTTATAATTACCCTTTTTAACCTCCAGAGAATCATTCACAAAATATGCTCCTTCATAATCTCTCACTTTTCTGTTGATTATATTGACAACTTTATAATCGCAGATACCTGTTCCATAAAGTGTCTGGTCAAAGAACCAGTTAAGGTTGCTTCCATATCTATTACCGTATATTTTGGGGATAACCGTATTAAATACGTTGACAAAATCCTGGCCTGAAGGGTGTTTGAAGGCCCACTGCCTGTAATATTCTCTGAAGGCTTCGTTCATTGCTTCTTCACCCACAAGTCCGGTTAGTGTTTGAAGCCATAGAGCGCACTTCTGGTATGAGAGCATGCTGTAAGTTCCGTGGGGGTAGTTCCACGACCATTGTGCATTGCTTTCGGCCTGCCTCGATGGAGACATCACGTATGATACTCTCGCCACTGAACGGTCGGATATTTTGAGAAGAGGATGGTTAATCATACCTGCCCCGTTACCGTAATAATGGTCCATTATGCGCTCTTCCCAGTAGGAGTTAACCCCTTCATCGAGCCATGGTTCCTCGAACTCGTTACTGGCAAGGATGCCCATGAAATAGGCATGTCCAAACTCATGTACAGTAACCATTTCGGGCATAAGTATATATTCGGGCAATCCATATGCCGACATAGTGGTAAACAATGTTGTATACTCCATTCCTCCGGCGCCTGATCCTTTTGACGGCGGATCTACAAATGTGAGATGCGGCCATGGGAAAGGACCCACGTTTTCAGTCAGATATTCAAGGGCATATTTAACCGCTGTTAAATGCCTCTGAACCATATTCTTTCTTTCAGGTGGCGTCAGGAACGTTATATCTACATGATTCCATTTATCTTTAAATACTGCATATCCCGGCCATGCAGTCCATGCATAATCTACAATATCCTCAGCTCTAGTAACTAATGTTTTGGTACCATCTCCGTTATTCTTTTCCTCAAGCGTCATTCCTCCTGTTCCCACTACATAATTTTCAGGCACTGTAATAGTTACATCATAAACACTGTGATTTGAATAAAATTCAGAATTTCCATGAAACTGGTGGCAGTTCCATCCGCCTGTTGCAGCATATCTCATCCCGGCAGGTTCATAGACACCAAATTTTGGAAACCATTGCGCCACAAAGAAGAAATCATCAGAATATCCGGTTCTAACAATGTTTGAAGGCAGCTTCGATTCGAATTCTACGATAAGATATACTGTATCTCCCGGGTTAGCAGGTCTGGGAAGAATTATCTGCAGTACTGTTCTGTCATCGGGATTACCGTCATCGGGACTTATGTACTTCGCGACTTCTTTCAGGTCGATACCGTTTCTATCCTTAATTGAATTCAGTTTTATCCATCCTAAATCTTCCTCCCTGCTACCCGGGGACCCTCCTCTTTCCCTGTAAAAAGTTGTACGGTTACTGCTGAATGCATTCAGATACATGTGCAGTCTTACATCTGGAACTAAATCTGATGAGTTGTTAACCCAGAAGGCTTCCATCTTCCCTTTTACGATCTTTGATAAAGGGTCCAGAACGGCGTCGATTCTGTAACCTGTAAGCCTCTGGCTCAGAGGACGGGGAAATATTACCTGTGCCTCTGTATTAAACAGTGGAATAAAAAGGAGAATTAATAATATGTTGATTTTTCCTTTCGGGATGATATTCCCGCCGAAAATCATTGTTTGGCCCTTGTTGCCGTTAGAGGTATATCTCCGTCGGGTGACGAAGCCACACCTGTTATTTTTTCCTGATCAACCATCTTCAGTTTAATAGGAACATCAGCTCCCTCAACATAAAGGCTTACCAGAATGGAATCACTTTTCACAGAAACCCTGTCGAGAGGAATTTTATAATCACTACCCGTAAATGACACAAATCCCTGGTATTTGCCTTCAGCCTTTACAAATTCCATTATACCCGAAGTATAACCCTCAGGAGCATAAGGGGCTTCAAACTGCCATTTACCGGCAGGTTCCAGTTTCTGTTTAGAGGCCTGTGAAAATCCTGCTATCGAAAAAACAATAAACAAGATCAGTAATGAAAAGACTTTTTTCATAAGCATTTATTTTAATATTGGGTTGTCTTTCAATAATTTCATCATTCTGCTATTATTATGAATCTTACATATCCTAACCCCATGGTGAACAATCTATAGCCTGGGATTGTTTTCTTATATATTTCGAAGTTTTAATATTTGTCTAAAAATATAAAATTGATTTCAAATAAAATCTAAATGATAAAAAAATTTATTTGCTGGTTTATTTGTGAGTGTTCCTATTTATATAAAATTAGGCCTTCATTAAATTCAACCTTTTCCTGTTTTCATACATAATTAATATAATTATATCTTTGCACTGTTAATCAATTAACAATAAGTTATCAAAACACCATAAACCATAATTACCTCTATAATTACATAATTCAAAGATTATCCGATGAAAAAAATTCTAATTCTTGGGGCCGGTACAGCCGGAACCATAATGGCAAACAAATTAAGGAAAGAACTTCCCCGCGAAGAGTGGAAAATTACCATTGTTGACCAGGAAAAGGTACATTATTATCAACCCGGCTTTTTGTTTATTCCCTTCGGATATTACAAAAAAGCAGATGTAACAAAGCCCAAACAAAGTTTCATTCCACCGGGTGTTGACATATATTTCAGAAAAATAGAGCAGGTTATTCCTGGTGAGAATAAAGTAAGACTGGATAATGGCGAGGTACTCCTTTATGATATACTCATAATTGCTACAGGAACAAGAGTCTCCCCCGAAGAGACTCCCGGGCTGAAAGGTGAACTCTGGCATAAAAATATTTTTGATTTTTACACAATTGAAGGGGCACAGGCATTAGCAAACTTTTTCAAGACATGGGAGGGAGGAGACCTGGTTATTGACATAGCCGACGATCCGATAAAATGCCCCGTTGCGCCCCTTGAATTTGCATTTTATGCTGATGCCTTCTTTACTGAAAGGGGTATGAGAAACAAGGTAAACATTTTTTATGTGACGCCTCAATCTGGTGCATTTACCAAGCCCAGGTCATCAAAACTCCTGGGAAATATGCTTGAAGATAAAAATATTAAGATGGTTAACGATTTTGTACTCAGTGAGGTTGACAATAAACGCAAAGTAATAACAGATTATTCTGGCAGGGAAGTTCATTTTGACTGCCTGGTATCCATTCCGCTTCATATCGGTGATCCTGGCCTTAATGATTCCGGACTTGTTGACGAATTTGGATTTGTCAGAGCTGATAAGTATACCCTGCAATCGGTAGATTTTGAAAATATATTTGTTATTGGCGATGCAAGCAACCTGCCTACTTCCAAGGCCGGATCGGTTGCTCATTTTCAGTCGGAAATACTTCTCGAAAATCTTATATGTTATATTGAAGGAAGACCCTTTACAGCTAAATATGACGGCCATTCCAACTGCTATATTGAAACAGGGTATGGCAAGGCTGCTCTTATAGATTTTAACTACGACACTGAACCTCTTCCGGGCTTCTTCCCTTTCCCGGGCATTGGACCATTCAGTTTATTGAAAGAAAGCAGAATAAACCACTATGGTAAACTCATCTTCAGATGGATGTACTGGCATATATTACTGAAAGGTAAAGAGATGCCTATTGATACCAATATGACCATGGCTGGCAAAAAAACCGATTAAAACATTATGGGAATGGCCAACGAAGAAATACAGAAACAAATAGATGAGATCAACAGGAAACTGGATCTTCTTCTGGAAGATGCTTCTGTTCGCAAACAAAACCAGGAGGCACTGAATGACCTTGCTGATGACATTTCACTCATTAGCAAAGAAGCTTTTAAGTATCTTGTAAATGATCTTGATAATGCAGGTGTGGAGCTGGATAGTGATGCATTAAGATGCCTTATAATCAAATCAATAAGAAACCTGGCCAACCTGGGAAGAATGATCGATACGATAGAAAGCATCAACGACCTTCTCCTTGATGTCGAACCAATTTTAAGGCAGATCGGACTTGACGGCATCAGAAAATTGAATGAGATAGAGCAAAAAGGTTATTTTGATCTTATTAACCAGTTTGCAGTGTCGGTCGACAAAATTATGAGCCGTTATTCAAGGGAGGAAATAAACAAAATATCGGATAACATTGTTATTATAGCAGACATCATAATAAATTTAACCAATAAACAGACATTGAAAAAGGTACATGCCGTGTCAGTTGCTCTTAAAGAATTGGATTTAAACAATATAGAGGAAGTCTCTGTATGGAAACTTCTCTTCAGACTGAACAGGCCAGAAGTTAAAAAGAGCATAGGATTTCTTATGGCATTTCTTGAAAAACTGAATAATACTGAAACTGAAATAAATTAATATTTAATTAACATCAAAAACAACAAGTTATGGCACAAAAAGTATATGCTGGAGTAACAGTTGACGTAAACGAAGAAGGATATTTTACCAATCCTTCTCAATGGACAAGAGAAATTGCTGCTGAGATTGCTAAAGAAGAAGGTATTGACCTTACTGAGCAGCATTATCAGGTTATTGAATGGCTAAGAAAAAGATACGAAAGTGGTGAAGCGTTATCGATAAGGAGTATTAATAAATCGGGTATTGTCGATGTGAAAACGTTTTATCAGCTTTTTCCAGGAGCTCCTCTGAAAAAAGCTACAAAAATCGCAGGGATTCCCAAACCTGCCAGTTGTGTTTAATTATTAAAATTCAATATCATGGCAAATGATAAGGATAAAATAAAAAAAATAAACATCATCTGCGCAAAAGGTGCAATTGAGGATGTTTATGCAACACTTGTGCTTGGTAACGGTGCAGTAATGGAAGGTATCGAAACTAACATTTTTTTCACATTCTTCGGACTCGATGCCATTGTTAAAAACAGGATGGATAAACTTCACACAGCTGTAGTTGGCAATCCTGCCCTCCGATTACCCGGTGGCATGAGAATGCCGACACTTCTTGGTGTAATACCCGGAATGGAAGCATTCACCTCATGGATGATGAAGAAGGAAATGGAAAAACTTGATATTCCCCCGGTAAGCGAGTTTATGGAACTTATCACTGCTGGAGGAGGTAAGATATACGCCTGCAAACTTGCAATGGATATGTTCAAGTTTAAAAAAGAAGATCTTTGCGAATACGTATCAGGAATACTTACTGTGGGAGAGTTCTACGAACTTGCTGGCGGTGAAGGTTCACATATAATATTTACCTGATCTTTGCCCCTGAAGGCAAATCAACCGACAGCAGCCTGAAACCAAGAAGGTTTACCAGCTTTTGACCCGGACAGAACAACCTGTAAGCTTCAGACCATACGTCTGATAGGTAGTTATGTTGTTTATCCCTGATAATAATCAGAAGCTCATTTATATCGGGAGGGTTCTCAGGGTTGCCTGGTTCATATCCGATAACCTGCAATAATTGCTCAAGATCATTGTATCTGCCAATGTCACGTGTAAGACTGTCAAGTCGTTTTTCAATTCTTTTTATAACTGGCGGATTCAACGGTCTGAAAAACCAGAGCTGGTATAATAAATCCTTGGCCCTCTTTCTCAAAGAGTGGATTTTACCAGGCCGTGGCTTCCTGCGGCATTCCAGATATATCCCTGCAACTTCGTTATAGGTTGATTCAAGTGCCTGAAACATCAGCCTGAAATCCTGTTCACCGAAACTTTGAAAGCGCACCCGGTAAAGCGACTTCCTTAAAATCTCTTCAATTTTTTCAATTCTATTAGATTCAGCCTTACCAGGTGATGAAAACTCCAGAGGTGTCGCCATAATACTTTCAAGAAAAGGATACCTTGAAAGCCGGCTAAAAAGATCTCCGTGTGATTTCCTGATTGACTTAAGAGTCTTTCTGTGAACTGATGTCTCCCTCCATTCTGCAAGCAACCGTCCGGCTTCCCTGAAAGTCATATATTCTCTTTCAAAGAATTCACTATCTACCTGATGTGCAACAAGTTTCACAGCAGCTCTTGCCTTCTTCATTAATACCCTGATGTCATGAACAGAATCCTCATCCGGAAAGGTTTCATTCTTAAGTAACCGCAATGCTTCCGAAATATATCCCGACAGCACAGGCTTTACCGGTTTTATTTTTATCTCATCAGGTATCATATATGTAAATATAGTGAAATCTTTTAAAATCATAACCTTTAAATAGAGTGTCTGCATATCGTCCTGAAGAAAGTTGACAGAGAAATGATATGTTTTCCCGTTTCTTTATATTCAATGCCCCCCTTCCCCGTTTCCACCATGTGGGCTTAACAAATTGATACATAGAATTTTGTCTGTTTTGTCCTGAAACAGGTTGACAGAATACCAGGAAATACAAGCCCCCCTCTCTTTACGAAGTAGAGAGGGGGGTTGGGGGGTGAGTACATGCTTTTTCAGGACGATTCGAGGGTTAGTTATTACATTAAAAATACAAAGGGGGTCAGTTTATACTGCAAGGAGATACAAATGTAGTCACCTATCAATTAATGAAATACAATGGTTGAATAGTCTCTCCACAACACAGGGTACATTTTCAAACATAAATTTTATACCTGCTTATTTTCATTTTAAAATTTAATTTTAAGTCATGTGAATTTCATAGTTGTTATTGCCGCTCTCTTTTGTATATTTGGATTTAATAAGTTATTGGCCGAGAGTAAAACGGTACCATAATAAACCTGGTTTTTACAGAAGAATTCGGCAAATTTTGCTAAAGAAAATAAACATAAGCATTAATTAACAGAATAAGAATCTGAAATGAGCAAGAAAAAGAGACCTCAGAAAATAGGCATACTCACTGCAGGAGGCGATTGTCCGGGAATAAATGCAGCCATCAGGGGTGTGGGCAAAACAGCCATTGTTAAATACGGGATGGAAGTTATTGGACTGTGCGATGGCTTCCTCGGGCTTATCAACAAGGAATATATTACTCTTACCGAAAGCAGCCTATCCGGTATCCTCACACTCGGCGGAACTATTCTTGGGACTTCGAGGGAGAAGCCATTTAAGAACAACAAGGGTAAAAAAGATATCAGCAAACCAGCCCTGATGGTTGAACATTATGAGCAGCTGGGTCTCGACTGCCTTGTGTGTATCGGTGGTAACGGCACCCAGAAGACTGCACATCTGCTCTCGCAGGAAGGATTGAATGTGATAGGCATACCCAAGACCATCGACAACGACGTATGGGGCACCGACATCACTTTCGGTTTCGACTCAGCAGTAAATATAGCCACCGAGGCTATTGACAGGCTTCACTCCACAGCCAATTCGCATAAAAGGATAATGGTGATAGAACTTATGGGGCACAATGCAGGATGGCTTGCACTCTATTCAGGAGTGGCTGGGGGTGGCGATGTCATCCTCATCCCTGAAATACAATATAACGAAAACATTATTAAAGATTATTTGCTGAAAAGGTCGCGCGAAAACAAACCCTATTCAATTGTTGTTGTAGCTGAAGGAATAAAAATTCCGTCAAAGGAAAAATCGGCTGGGAACTATATAGCGCGAAGAATCAACCAGATTACAGGCCTCGACACGAGGGTTACCGTACTCGGATATATACAGAGGGGCGGCACACCTTCGCCTATGGACAGAATACTGGCGTCAAAGTTTGGGGCTACCGCAGCCAATATGATTGTCGACCGAGACTATGGCAAAATGGTGTCACAGAAAAACGGCGACATAACTTCAGTGCCCCTCGCAGAAGTGGCAGGAAAAACAAGACTGGTTGAACGAAATAATACTCTACTTGTTAGAGCAAAAGAAATGGGAACATGTTTTGGTATTTAAAAACTTTATCAAACTGGCTAAAACTAACCTCATAATAATGAAAAGAATAATCTTCATGCGGCACGGAAAGGCAGAGAATCAGGAAACTGGACTCTCCGACTTTGAAAGGTCTCTCACAACAAAAGGGAAGAATCTTTCACACCAGATGACTGTCAAACTTAAAGAGAAAATAAGCAATCCTGGCACTCTTATCACCAGTCCGGCTTTCAGGGCCCTCGAAACAGCCCTCATCTTCGCCATGGAATACGACATGAAACCAGAAGAGATAATTATTAAGAGTGAAATTTATTACAGGTTTAACGAAAAGTCACTGCTGACGGTACTTGATTCTGCCGCAAAAAACAGCGACTCAGTGGTTCTTTTCGGTCACGACCCCTCTTTTACCAACATTGCCAACTACCTGAGTGGAAATAGTGTCGGGGAAATCCCCAAAAGTGGAATTGTCTGTCTCTCCTTCAATGTTAAGGAGTGGGATGAAATAAAAGCCGGCTCAGGTATTCCAGAATTAATACTGCGACCTTAACCAGTCATGGCCAAAGATTACATACCAAAGGAAATAAGCTGGCTCTCCTTCAACGAGAGAGTGCTTCAGGAGGCTGAAAACAAAGAAGTTCCTTTACTTGAACGTCTTAAGTTTCTCGGCATCTATTCCAATAACCTCGACGAATATTTCAGGGTTAGAGTCGCTACCCTGAAAAGACTTACTTATTACAATAACGCCAAGGAAATTCTTGGTTACGACCCCAGAAAGACTCTTAAAAAAATCCAGAAGATAGTTCTGTCGCAGAATCAGGTTTTCGAGAAAATATATTCCGACATTATAAAAGAACTCGCAAAGAACAAAATTCATATAATTAACGAACAGCAACTCGATAAAGCCCAGTCGGATTTTATTGCTGAATTCTTCCACAGTGAGGTCAGAACCCGGCTGATGCCCTTTATGATTGAACCCGAATCAAATCTACCCAACCTCACCGACGATGCAATCTATCTTGCAATTCTGCTGCGGAAGAAAAAAAGCAATAAAAGGAAATACGCGCTACTCGAGATACCATCAGATGTACTTCCCCGCTTCATTGTTCTACCTGACAGAGACAATGAAAAATACCTGATATTTTTAGATGATGTAATCAGGTTTGGACTTAAAGAAGTATTCGTTGTTTTCGATTTTGACGAGATAACTGCTTTTACCATAAAACTGACCAAGGATGCAGAAATAGAAATTGCTGATGATTACATAGCCAGCTACATCGATAAACTGTCGCGCAGCCTTCAGCAAAGAAAAAAAGGTACTCCGGTAAGGTTTATCTACGACCGGGAGATGCCGGCAGACTTACTAAAAACCATTACAAAGAAGCTGAAACTCGGACCCGACGATGTTATCATCCCGGGTAACCGCTACCACAACTTTAAAGACTTCATGAATTTCCCCAACCTTGGTCGTAAAAAGTTGTATTATGAACCTCTTGTTCCCATACAGCACAAAGATATAACTCCGGGTAAAAGCATCCTGTCAGCTATACAGAAAAAAGACATCATGCTCTTTTTCCCGTACCATCCTTTCGACCACTTCATTGACCTTCTCAGGGAAGCATCCATCGACCCTTATGTAACATCAATACAGATAACTCTATACCGCCTGGCCCGCAACTCAAGTGTAATAAATGCCCTTATGAATGCCGTAAGAAACGGTAAAAGTGTTACCACTGTCGTTGAACTCCAGGCACGGTTCGACGAGGAAGCTAACATTCTCTGGGGAAATAAGCTGATGAACGAAGGAGTCAAGGTAATCTACGGCGTACCCGGACTCAAAGTGCATGCAAAACTTTGCCTTATCACAAGAGTAAAAGACGAAGTCACAAGAAAATATGCAGCGATAGGCACAGGAAATTTCAACGAAGACACTGCACGTATCTATACCGATCACCTGCTACTGACATGCGAAAAAAAGATAACAAATGAAGTTCAGAAAGTATTTAATTTCTTTCATGCCAATTATATAAAAGAAAATTACTACCACCTGGTTTTATCACCTTTTCATCTGCGCAACAAAATGATTCTTCTTATCGAGAACGAAATAAAAAATGCAAAAGCCAGGAAAAAAGCTTACATGTGGCTGAAACTAAATAATATAACCGACAGGGAAATAATTGACAAGCTTTACGAGGCAAGCCAGGCTGGAGTAGAAATACGCATGATTATAAGGGGCATGTTCTCAATTGTAGCAGGGGTAAAAGGACTGAGTGAAAACATCCAGGCAATAGGTATTGTCGACAGATTTCTGGAACATACAAGATTCATGATTTTCTGCAACGATGGTGATGAAGAGATTTACATATCATCGGCAGATCTTATGACCAGGAATCTCGATCACCGTATTGAAGTTACATGTCCGGTGTTCGACGAAAACATAAAAAAACATCTTAAAAAAGTCTTTGAGATTCAGTGGAAAGACAATACCAAAGCAAGGATACTTGATCCTGCGCTGAGCAACAAATTTGTCACCAACGACAAAAAGAAAATAAACTCGCAAACGGAAATCTACAACATACTGAAAGAGGAATGATTTTTTAATTAATTATTCCGGGAAATTTTTCTGATGAAATTTATTTTACGTTACATACTGCTTCAGGCGATTGTTATGGGACTGCATCTGCCTGCTGTAACACAGGATGTAAAGGATTTTGAATATTACAGAAGACTGAACGAACAGGAAAAAAGGCTTCCTGAATATAAGGACAGTGATGATGACCTCAGGCTTAAACTTCAGCAACTCGAGATAATTAATAACAGCAGAAGAAAACACAGGGCGCAGCCTCTTGAGCTCGACATTCTTGCCTCACGAGTTGCAAATAAGATTTGCCGTGAAGCAGCTGAGAATGAATATGTCTCACACTGGAATCTTAAAGGTGAAAAGCCTTATCACCGTTATGCTTTTGCTGGAGGTCACGACCACGTAACGGAAAATGCCTATGGTGAATGGGATTCAAAAGGATTTACTGTAACACCTGAACTGATTGCAAAACTCATGAAAAACGGCCATGAAAGTTTTATGGCTGAAAGAGCCCCCAACGACGGACATAAGCGCAACATAATCGATAAAGCTCATAACTACGCAGGCATTGGGTTTTACATCACAAAGAACCATTTTAGATATTACGAGGAATTTATAAACAGATACCTTGAATACATAAGTGTTCCGACAGCATTATCAACAGGAGAAACAGGAACTATAGTGATTGACACAAAAGGGAGGTCGTACCTTTATTTTCTGATATGTTACCGTGAACCTTTCCCGGTGCCTCTCCGTCCCGGCCAGAAACCCAGAAAGGGAAGTTATGAAGATTTTTCGAAGGAAGTTGCGTTTAAGGTGCCTGCATGGGAGCTTGCCGGCTATAGAAAGGGAAATATTTATTCTATTCCCGTTTCCTTTAAAAAGGAAGGGCTCTATTATATCCAGATTTTTACAGACAAAAAAGAAATTGCCACTCCCCGTGCAATAAGCACCGACGGCTATTACCCGGTAAGCGGCATTGTTATAAAAGTAACAAATCCCTGATTATCGCAATTGAATCGTTGTGTTAACCTCCATTAAAATCGGGAATGACATACTTTGAGGTGACGAAATCTCAATAGTTCCATTCATTTTCGACACTTCCTCCACCCTTACGGGGTAGCCTCCGGCAAGGGCAAAATAGATTATCGACTGTCCGGTCACCGGACCATGCATTAAAATGTCCATTCCCATATTTTGTGTGGTAGTCTGATTGGTTCCCTTTACTGAAGACACCACCTTAGCGCACATAATTCCGTTGACATTCTCATTCTTCTCGTAGGTATTGGTTGATTCAATAATCTGGAACACATTAGCACCAGCCGATTGTGTTTTAACAGTATCCTTCGATGTCCATGTTTCACCAGGTTTTACAGGTTTAGAAGGCAGGGTAGGAAAAATATTACGTAACGTCTGCCCGAGATTTCCGGTGTTCTGTCCATCTATCGAATAAGTAATTTTTTCACCCTCCGAATTGTCTACAATCTTACCTCCTGGAGTCAAAACCAGATTGAAAGTTTTGCCTGTAACCTCAGAAATAACTCCTCCTGTCATATTTCCCATTGCATCTACAGAAGCACTCAGAGTATCGACGGTTATACCCACAACCAGGTTTTCACCCCTCTTTTCCTTCAAAGCTATCTTAAAAACAAGCTTGTTGCTTGCCAGAATATTCATTACCTGGCCTTCGACATCCATCTGCTGTCTTGCTGCTGTATTCACCACATATGACAATGTTTTGCCTGCAGGAAAATTATATGCGAGAGTCACTTCTCCGCCTGAAGTTTTCCTGGCCTGTCCGTAAACACCAATTAATGCCGCCGGAAGAAAAATAAGCAAGGCAACAATCTTTCTGATTCTGATTGATTTTGCATTCATTTTTTAGAGTTTAATTGTAATTTGTATTTAATAATCTGGTAATTAAATTAAAATCAAATGTCAGATTTTTTCGTGTAAAAATCAATCATGTGTTAAATAATTCTTTTTAGAGAGTGGAATTTTAAAAATGAATAGTAAATTTGCATCGCTTTTTGAATTTCATGGCGTCATTGCTGATGCTTTGAAGAGAAGAGGCGTCCTTCGCTAAAGCTTCGGATGCCATAGCGGGGTGTAGCGCAGTTGGTTAGCGTACCTGCTTTGGGAGCAGGTGGTCGTCAGTTCGAGTCTGACCACCCCGACCATTGAAAATAAAGGATTTGCCCGAACCTCAAAGCCTCAGAAAATTGCTCGTAGTAGCAACCGTGGTAGCAACCCCCTGCCCTCGCCCGCCGGATCGGACAGGACCCGTCATTTCGGTAGGGACGACAGAAGAACGCCCCCGGACGCGGATGGCGGCCCAGGGGCGAGGATGTGATACTCGGCGGGTTTTGATGGCGGGGGGTCGCGGCCGGTCGAATGCCGGTCAGGGGGGGAAACTGCCCCGCCCGCCGCATAGGGAACGGCAGGCGGGGCGATTGCCGG
>JAKPDL010000061.1 GCA_029552825.1 Bacteroidota bacterium | reverse complement strand
ATACCACACCAATTTTATTTTAGCACAATTCTCAGACTTATCAAGATCTCAGAAATCACCTTGAGAATTGCCTGTCTATGTATCAATAACATAGAAAACAGTAATCTGCACATATGATTATGATATAGAGAATCAACAACTGCGATCAACAAAAGAATTTCGATCATGAAAATCAAAGGAATCTTGAAACAACATTAAATCGTCGTATCTGAATTGAAAATCAGTCTTTTGTGATCTGGTGATTGATATAATATCACCGGAGGGATAGACATGATGAGATTCATGCTCAAGTCAAAGCTTCACATGGCTACGGTAACAGATAAAAACATGGCATACGAAGGAAGCATTGAAATAGATGAAGAGCTGATGAAAGCCGTCGATCTGAAGGAAAACGAAAAGGTACTCGTGGCTGATGTGAATAACGGAGAAAGGTTTGAAACTTATGTAATAAAAGGAAAACCGAAGAGTGGAGTCATAGCACTGAATGGGGCTGCAGCTCGTCTTGTCGAGAAAGGCGATAAGGTCATAATAATGAGTTTCGCACTTTTTGATGATAAAGAGTACAAAGGGCCAAAGGTCGCGATCCTCAACGATAAGAATCAAATCATTCAGATGAAAGCTGAATCAGGTTGCTGCTGAGAGATTAACGTTGTGAGGACAAAGAAATCAAAGTTGATATCAGTTTTGGTGATTTCTGTTCGGCTGGCGTTCCGTAAAATCTTTTTTGCACATTTCTTGTTAAGCTAAATTCGCCTATACGTAAAAGAAAGAGAAAAACAGCGTAAAACAGAGTAAGGGAAAGAAAGACACTGTTCAAGGGGAATTTATCTTCCAACCATGCGAAAACCCAAGCCAGTGCGTCTACAGTTATGAACAAATCAGTTTGACATCGATTGTAAAGATCGATAATATCATGTTAGTAAGATATATTAACTAACTAATCTATTATCGTTTCACTGAGCGATCCAAAATTCCGCAGGAAGGGGGACTAAGCGAGATCAAAAACTCTTCGAATAAGTATATCTGAGTTCATGGGACGGTTCTACACGAATTATCCTTTGATGACTGCCGCGGGAATAGTTTCAATGATACCCCCGATAA
>JAKPDL010000052.1 GCA_029552825.1 Bacteroidota bacterium | reverse complement strand
AGCTCTTGTGAAAAATCTTTTGTAATTTTATTCGTTTTTCTTGCCATGGCTGATAAAATTTTTAAAGTTTATCACTATTATAATTATTTTTTTCAGCCGTGGCTTTTTTAATTTTACAGAAACAATGTTACATAATCAAATAAATAAAAATCAATATGAATCCTTATGTAAGAAATTCAGTCAGACCATTATTTATTATGAAATATTTCTTTTTTCAAGAGTTTTGAAAATCTTGCAATCTTTTATACTTTCACCTTTTTGAACAATAAGCTATGAATTTTATCGACATACTGATCTTAATAATATTAGGCATTGCGGCAATAAAAGGATTCATTGATGGTTTTATTAAGGAACTTGCTTCTCTTGCTGCATTAATTCTAGGAATATGGGTTGCAATAAGATTTTCAAGTTTCACAGCAGCAAAACTCTACGATTATTTCGACATGACGGGAAAATATACAGGAATAATAGCCTTTATACTCACTTTTTTAATTGTAGTTATAGCTATTCATTTTATAGGTTTGTTAATAGACAAACTTGTTAAAGCTGTTGCACTGGGCTTTATAAACAGACTGCTGGGATTAGTTTTCGGCGTTTTCAAATCAACACTCATACTGAGTGTGATATTTGTAATTCTTAATACCATTGACGAACATCGTCCGTTTCTGCCGAAAGAAAAAATAAACCAGTCAATGCTCTACAACCCTATTTCTGATTTAGCACCTGCACTCTTTCCAATAATTGGCGAAGGTGCCTTTTCGAAGAGTTTTGACCGCTTTAAAAAGAAACCTGATGAGGTAGTAATGTAACTGATTTACTATATTTGCGGTTCGAAACTTAGATTTATGAATTTCGTTGAAGAACTGAGATGGAGAGGCATGATTCACGACATCATGCCAGGAACAGAGGAACTCCTCAGCAGGGAAAAAGTTACAGGATACATCGGGTTTGATCCTACTGCTGATTCTCTTCATATTGGTCATATGGTTCAGGTTATGCTCCTGGTACATTTCCAGAGGGCCGGTCATACACCTATTGCCCTTATAGGAGGCGCTACTGGAATGATAGGAGACCCATCAGGAAAATCAGAAGAACGGGTTCTGCTCGATGAAGATACCCTTCGCAGGAACCAGGAATGTATAAAAAAACAGCTCGAAAAATTTCTTGATTTCACATCCGAAAGACCCAACAGGGCAATAATGGTAAATAACTACGACTGGATGAAGGATTATTCCTTTCTTGGTTTCATAAGAGACATCGGAAAACACATTACTGTCAATTACATGATGTCAAAAGACTCGGTAAAAAAACGACTTAGCCCTGATTCAAAGGAAGGGATGTCTTTTACCGAATTCTCATACCAGCTCGTTCAGGGGACAGATTTTCTACACCTGTACAAAACATATAACTGCAAACTTCAGATGGGGGGATCAGACCAGTGGGGAAACATTGTTACAGGCACTGAACTTATAAGAAGAAAAACAGGCGGCGAAGCATATGCTCTGACCTGTCCTCTTATAACAAAATCAGACGGCACAAAATTCGGTAAAACCGAAGCCGGAAATGTATGGCTCGACAGGGAAAAAACATCTCCATACCAGTTCTACCAGTTCTGGCTCAATGTTTCGGACGAGGATGCTGCCAGATATATTAAGATCTTCACCACTCTCGACAGGGAAACTATTGAAAACCTTATTTCCGAACATAACCAGAAGCCCGAGGAACGACTGCTACAGAAACGACTGGCTGAAGAGGTTACTGTGATGGTACATTCGCGCGAAGACTACAACTCTGCTGTTGAGGCATCGCAAATTCTCTTTGGCAGGGGAACAACCGAATCGCTGAAAAAAATGGACGAAAAGACCTTCCTTACAGTATTTGAAGGTGTACCAGTCTTTGAAGTAAATAAAAATCTATTCTGCGAAGGGATATCCCTACTGGAATTATGCACTGTCCATTCGCAGGTTTTCTCTTCAAAGGGTGAGCTGCGCCGGCTGGCACAGGGAGGAGGTGTAAGCATTAACAAAGAAAAAGTTAATGATGTAGAAATGAAAATAAATACAGAATTTCTACTTAACGGCAAATATCTCCTTGTGCAGAAGGGCAGAAAAAACTATTATATTATTCGTGCTGTCTGAAGGATTTCAGTAAACTTCTTTTTTATCTCAAGAGCAAAAAAGGTCAGCAGCTATTATTGAAACATCATCGAAGAGACCAGGATTATTCTCAGGAATACCAAGCTCTTTAAGCATTTCCTGAATGTTTTCCTTGACGGTTCGGGCATTTGTAATATGTTTGATTATCATCGAAGTTCCAATATCTTTCCCCTTATCATCTTTTAGTTCAGAAAGTCCATCAGTATAACAGACAATTTTTGAATGATTAATTATTTTTATTTCCCGCCTGGTTACAGAAGGTATTTCATCAAGCATTCCAATGCCAACACAGCAAGCTTCAAGATGCCTTATTTCACCCGTAACCGTATCATAGAATACAGGTGGATTATGTGCAGCATTGATATATTCAAGTATTCCCGTGTCATGGTTAAATCTGGCAACAAAGAAAGTTATAAATTTCTCCCCTGCAGCATTTTCAACTACTATGCCATTAAGCTTTTTAATAAGCTCTGTCAGGTCAACCTGGCTGGTAAAAAGTGCCCTTAAACTTGCCTGAAAATTTGACATTAATATAGCAGCAGAGATTCCCTTGCCCGAAACATCAGCTATACAAAGGCCCGTTTGATTCTCCGACAGGCTCACACAATCGTAATAATCTCCTCCTACTTCATAATGTGGAAAATAAAATCCGCATACTTTTATCTTACCTTTTGATGGAAGCTTACCTTCTTGAGGAATAAGCATCATTTGCATTTTTGATGCCAGTTCAAGCTCCTTCTTCAACGCTGCCTGACGAAGACTCTCCTTAAAAAGCCTGATATTTTCTATAGCAACAATTATAATACTTGAAATCGTCTGAATAAAGTTCAGGTGCTTGAGAACCGGACTCATGCCTTCTCCCTCTTCCTCTATATCGCCAATAAAAACATATGCAAGAGGAACAAGATTATTAAAAACCGGAATAATTATATCAACCCCTTCAAATCCAGGGGTATTGGTCACAATAGCAGTTTCACTTATCGGTAAAAGCTGTTTTTCAACGTCTATGGATTTTTCATATTCCTCTGTAAAACCGGCATTAAGAATACATTCCCATTTCTCTTCATATTTAAAAATCATAATTTTACCTATACCCAGATTATTTCTGAGGATAGATTCATACTTGGCCAGCAGCTCTGAAACAGGTAGATTTGCATTAATCGACAATGTTATATCGAGTAATGCATTTAGCTTGAACTTCGAGATTTTAAGCCTCTCTTTCGAAGCACTGCTGTCTTCCATTTGAAGGATCAGATTTTAACTCTTTCGACGTATGAACCGTCGCGTGTATCAATTTTTATTTTGTCGCCTGTATTAATGAATAATGGAACCATTACTGTGGCACCTGTCTCAACTGTTGCCGGCTTCATTGCATTGGTGGCTGTATCTCCCTTCAGCCCGGGTTCCGTATAGGTAACCTCCAGTACTACAAAAGGAGGAAGTTCAACTGATAATATGTTTTCTGTATCAGCATGTACCACAATTTCCACATTCTGTCCTTCTTTCAGAAATTCGTGCTGCTCAATCATATGTTCCGGGACATGCACCTGCTCAAATGTTTCAGAATGCATGAAATAGTAATAGTCTTCATCTTTATACAGATACTGGTAAGGACGACGCTCGACTCTGGTTACATTAATCTTCACACCTGCAGTAAAAGTATTATCAATCACCCTGCCGGTTCTTATATTTTTTAGCTTCGTCCTAACAAAAGCAGGTCCTTTTCCCGGTTTTACATGCTGAAACTGTACAATAGTGTAAAGGTCGTTGTTAAACTCTATTACAAGACCATTTCTGAAATCCGCTGTAGTAGCCATAAAAACTTCTCTTCTTTTATATTTTATTATCTGTTAATGAATTGCAATGGTTCAATAAGATTTTCAAAACTATTTATTTCTGCTGTAAATGCACCTACAAATATATCAAATCGTATTTTAACAGGTAAACAATTTTTATCAGCAGAAAACCAGATTGAAACATCTTCATTTGTCTTAAACAATCTGCCCACTTCGGTTACCGGATTGAATTTGTAGCATTTGATCTTCCCCATTCTTGTTCTTACTTCCTCCACTCCTTTAAATCTCAGAATTATTGGGTAAAATTCGTCTGCAAACCATGTGTTTATAGTAATAGCCTCACCCTTTTTGAAAGGGTAATTCTTTGCCAGATAGTTCTTTCTGAAATAATAAAAACAGGATAGTATATCGTGAATCCCTTTTTGGGTTACATGTTTCCCGGTTAAATCACTCAAAAGAATTGTTGAATCAGATCTTGTTTCGTGGTCAAAAATCACCACATTGTATTTTCTATACCTTCCTTCCTGAATATTCCTTACTGACTTATAAGGCAAACCAGTTTCGGGAGAAAAATAGCTCTCATAGATATCTCTTACTTTAAAAACAGCATCAGCCACACCGGTCGTATAACCTAATAAATATGAATGCAATACTTCTTTACCCTCGTATTCCTCTTTAGTCAGGGTCATTGTTGCCATTCCACCATTTATAGGTCCATAATGTATAATATATGTAACCTGTTCCCCTGCTTTGTAAGGAGAATCCTGGCCTGAGAGAGAAAAAACTGTCAGCATTAAGACAAATAATATCAATACATTACTCTTCATTTCCTTTAACTATCTCTCTTGCTGTTTTATATAACTTTTCTTTTGGGTTTTGTGGTAATAAAATCTTTTAAATAAAATGGTTCAAAATAAGCTGTATTCTCAAATCTTCTCTCTTTTAAAGCTTCCATTGCCGGTATATGCATAAATGATGCCGAAGCAGTAATATTACTGATATAAATTTGCCGTTCATGTGTAAAAAAATGCGAACATTTATCAGCGCCATCTCCGAAAAACACCATGGTTTCGCCACCTGTTATATTTATGAAAGTTCTATCTGTAATTGTTTCTGTACAAATATCTTTTATTCTTTCCCCTGCAGAATTAAAAATACAATAAAATACCTCCATTCTTTTTGCCTCAATCATAGGACAGAAAAGAGTATGTTCATTAATCAGGTTTTTCTCTCTGGCTATTGGAAGTACACCATGAAACAAGGAAGTAAGAGTGTCTATCCCAATCAAAGGTATTCCAGTTCCATATGCTATGCCTTTTGCAACGGAAACACCAATACGCAGACCGGTAAACGAACCGGGTCCTTTACTCACGGCAACAGCCTGAAGGTCCCGTGCGCAAATTTTCTGTCCATCAAGAATTTCTTTTATATAAACAGTAAGAAGAGAAGAATGAGCCTTTCCGTCTTTCTGCTCACGGAGAGAAACTACTCTGTTTTCATCACAAAGTGCCACTGAACAGACGTTGGTAGCTGTTTCAATACACAAAATCATTTTGAAATTTGAAATCTCATTAAAAGGTTATTCATTTTACATTATACAGATCTTCCTTTTTTACAATTTCTACCAGAGTACTATCAGAAAGCTTTTTACTGATTGCACTGAATGGGGCAATAATAACTCTGTCACCTGCACTTACTCCTGAAATGATTTCAATGTAATTATTATCCTGAATCCCGGTTCTGACATCTCTGGCAAGTGCATATGTGCCATCTGTGAGGAAAACCAGGGTTCTGATATCTTTCTTTTCTGGTGAAATTTGAAGAATGGTTGTATCGATACGTGTTGTAACCGCCTGTATGGGTACGGCAACAACAGAACCTCTTGTAATTGTTCTTATATCTACTGTTGCAGACATCCCTGGTCTTAATGGATGGGGTCTCTCAGCACTTACAAGATGCTGATAGGATTCGGGAAGTATAAATACTCTTACATCAAAATTTGTAACCTGATCAGCTGAAATGCCTGTTGTTTTGGCAGAATTTGCTACAGCAGTAACTACTCCTTTAAATTTCTCATCGAGATATGCATCAATACTTACAATAGCTGTATCTCCCACCTTAACCCTTGTAATATCATTTTCATTTACCTCAACTCTTGCTTCCATTCTAGATAGGTCTGCGATCCTCATCATTTCTGTACCTGTCATCATACTGGTTCCGACAACCCTTTCGCCAAGTTCTACCAGTAGCATTGAAACAGTACCTGAAATAGGAGCATAAATAGATGTTTTAATAAGATTCTCTTCTGCTTCTTTAAGAGAAGCCTCGGCACTTGATACAGAAAATTTTGCTGCTTCTACTTCTGCCTTTGCAACCTTGTATGCTGCTTCGGCCTGCTCAAACTCCGACTGAGATATAGTCTTTTCATCGTACAGCTGTTTGTTCCTTTTGTAAGCCAGTTCAGCCTGAATAAATTGTGCTTCGGCCTGCGATAGCCTTGCCCTTGCCGAACTTATGGCAGCCAGCGAACGATCACGTTGTGAAATATAAGTATCAGGCTTAATCCTGCATAAAAGCTGCCCTTTTTCAACCCTGTCGCCTTCCTTTACTTTAAGCTCAACTATTTCCCCCGAAACATCCGGTGTAATCTTGACTTCCTTTTCCGGCTGAATCTTCCCATTTGCAGTTATTATCTCAGTAATTGACCTTATTGCCGCTTCTTCGACAGCAACTTTAACTCTTAGAGCCTTCCCGAACCATCCCTGTTTCTTACCTATTACTGCAATAATTATCATTATAACAGCGAGAGGCGCAAGAATTTTTAAAATCCTGTTATTTTTCATAAAAGCAAAATTATTGTGGTAATGTTATGGGTATTCCTTTATAAAAATCAAGAACTTTAATTTTAAATACAAATTCATACTTCGACTGGGCGAGTTCAGACTGTGCCCTGAGAAGCTGTGTTTTCGCTGCATTATAATCAACAGGCGTCACCAGACCGACGTTGAATCTCTGCTCAGAATATCTGAACGATTCTTCTGCCGATTGCACCGCTTTTATGCTGGCAGTATACTTTTTCAGGGCAGCCTGTGCATCAGCATAAGCCTGCTGAATGTTTTTATAAAGCTGTTTCCGCGTTGCATCAAGTGCATACCTGCTATTTTCAATGGAAAGCTTGGAATTTGAAATATTTTTATTAATCTGCCACCCATTCAAAATCGGCAAACTGAGTGAAAAGCCAATTCCGTAATTCACATTGTCATGAATCTGATCGGCAAATGTGTATTTTCCGTAAATAGGGCCCGTTGAGGGATCAATTCCCAGCAGTTTTTTTCTTATATCTGAATACCCGGTACTGAATGAATGGCTCATTGTAATACGCGGGCTCCGTGCTCCTTCTGCAATTTTCAAATCAAATTCACTCGACCTAAGTCTCATTTCTGAACTTAAAATTTCAGGCCTGTTTTTACATGCCACCTGAAAAATATCTTCCACAGTTCCTGTAACAATATAGCCAGTGTCAATACTAATTTCCGGTATAATTATCTCAAAACCAGCCGGTGTTTCAAGCTCAAGAAGCTGAGCTAAACTGAGATAAGATAACTCAAGCTGGTTTTTAAGATTAACAAGCTGAAGTTCTTCCTGCGCTGCCTGAGCTTCAATCTGCAAAAGATTACCAACAGCAACACTTCCGGCTTCAACAAGCTTACGTGTTTTATCAATCTGCTGACGGGTAATGAGTAACTGGCTTTCTGTTGCATTTACTAATTCTTTATTCAGAAGTATCTGCAGATATCCCATAGCTACACTAAGAGCAATGTTATTCTTTATAGTTTCCAGATCCTCCTCACTGGCAAGCAACTCATACCTGTATTTTTTGATCGAATGATAATTCTGTAATCCGCTGAAGATGGTCAGATTACCTCCTATATAAAAATTATTGGTACGCACATTCTCATGCTCGGTAAATTCATAAGTTGTTTCATCAAGAGCTCTTCCGAAAGAATAATTGTGTGTTGCATTACCCGCCAGTGTTGGTAAAAGCTTCAGTTTAGCCAGATCCAGGGCATTTTTCTGTACCCTGGTCTGCAATTCCTGCTGTTTTACCTGTATATTCCTCTCCAGTGCATACCTGACACATTCCTCAAGTGTCCACAATTTCTTCTGGGAATATAAACCAGCAGATATTAAGCTAAATAATAGAACCAGTGAAATGAAACGTTTTACAATCATATCTACAATAAATTAATACAGGAAATGAGGTACGAAGATAAGAATTTAATAATCGTCTCAATTGGCTATTTAAAGATTTTAATCCAAAATCAAGTTATTGTAGATTCATTTTGCATGACTGATTTAAAAATACTAATTATGAGTGGTAGAATTAAAAGTTGTAAAGAGTTTATATTATTGATTTACAATTTTTTAAAATATTTGAAAATGAATTTGTTAAAAACTTATCTTTTAAAAATAATAATACCTGATGCCAACCTTGTAATTTTACGCCATATTCAAAGTTAAAGCAGTTGTGAAGCGCACACTGTACAAAGAAGAAAATCTTAAACGTAAAAACAGACTATCGCTAATGCTAAACAACAGGGAACTGAAAGCCCTCGATATTTACTGCAGCAGGTATCGGATTAAAAACAAATCTGAATTTCTCAGGGAAACAATAATGAAAGCCATTATAAAAAAATTCGACGACGAATACCCTTCATTATGGGAAGAACCTACAATTCCCACACTTTTTTCAAGGAAAAAATAGAATGTCAGAATAAACTACATTGTTTATTTTAGTTATGTTCGGTTAAGTTAAAAGTATTTTCATACTTTTATTCAAAAGAATTATATCTTATTTTAGCATGTTAAAAACGTTTAAAATTGATGTATCCTCAATCAATAAGGATAGAAGCTACAAACAAAACGCCTGAAATTGTTCTGGAACAGGGTATTATTTTCATTAAAGGCAGGTCTATTCCCGAAGATCCAAACAACTTTTACAAACCTATTTACGAATGGGTTTCAAAATATATTTCTGAATGGGCAGGAAAAACAGATATAATATTCGCTTTTGAGTTTATAAATACGAGATCTATAAAATGGATATACACTATTCTTAAGGAAATGACAGAACTGATTTATTTACCAGGTAATAAATTACAGGTATCATGGTTTTATGAAGAGGGGGATGAAGACATGTATGATCTTGGTTCGATTATTTCTGCACTTGTCAGATGTCCTTTCCGTATTATCAGAATTGAAGATATTGATAAATGCGAAATAACTGTTCTTAATTAATCCCTCCTGCCTATTTTCAGAATCTGAAGTATATCATTCAATATTTTTTCCCCTCTTACTCCGTAAGTTATAAAAGGATGCTGATGATAATCTTTTTTATTATAAACCGGCGGCTTACCTGTTGCAATTTCTATAATTCCACCTCCAGCCTCTTCAACAATTATATGCCCTGCCGCTACATCCCATTCATTAATTAAACTTGATTTTAGATACAAATCAGCATAACCCTCGGCAATTTCACAAAATTTTATAGCACTCCCTTTTGTTATTATTTCTGTCTCATACATTAGACTTATTTTCTTTAACCAGCTTTCCTCAGCCTGAGAATGATGCGAACGACTTCTAAGTATCCTGTAAGGTCCGTCAGGTTTAAAAGCTGGCACTCTTGTTTTTTCTCCCGCCACCAACATCCAGGTTCCTTTTCCCCTTACTGCAAACCACGTTTTTTTAAATACAGGGGCATGTATAAAACCAGCCACTGGCTTACCATCTGTTATTAGAGCCAGGGAAATGCAGAACTCATCATTACGGGCAATAAATTCCTTCGTTCCGTCAAGGGGGTCAAGAATCCATAGAGTATTCCTTTCCAACCTTAAATAATTGCCAGTATCTATTGTTTCCTCACTGAAAACAGGTATTTCCGGTGTTAATTCTTTCAGCCCTTCTTTTACTATGTAATCTGATATCAGGTCAGCCCTGGTTACAGGGCTACGGTCTTCTTTCAAAAATGTTCCAAAATCATTATGCCTGTATACCTTAATAATTTCCTGACCTGCAGTTTCCAGTAAACCAATAATTGAATCTATTTCATTTTTGTTTATATCAAACATTTTCAGAATATTATAATACATCAGATCCACAGAAAGTAAAAATAACAATATTTTTTTCTATTTTTGCATCAGAAAACTGACTATAATAGTGACCCATGGTGTAATTGGTAACACGACGGATTTTGGTTCCGCAGAGTCCTGGTTCGAGTCCAGGTGGGTCAACATAAGTTCTTATTATACTTAAATTCATTAACCTTAAGATAATATACAAAGACAATATCCGTTAGTTATTAAAATCCATTGTCATGAAAAGTTTTATAAAAATTACCACATTACTGATTGGCTTTTCATTATTATTTTCCACAGGCTGTGAAAAGCTTAATGATGAAGAACTTCTGACTGATCATATCTGGAAGTTCAAGGAGATAACCACTAACTCCACTGATCAGAACGTCATTTCCATTGTAGCCTTTGTTAATGCGCTAATGACGAACAGTACAATGGAATTTAAAAAGAACGGTACCTTTACACTGAGTATGCTTAATCAATCAGAATCAGGTACCTGGGAACTGTCTGATGATGGTAAAACACTTTATACGACAGACAGTAATGGGGATACAGATGAAATGACTGTTGTCAAGCTGACAAAAGATGACCTTATACTTCAGGGTGAAGAAGTTGATAATACATATGGCACCTATTCAGTCACTATGCACTGGACAAAATAATTGCAGCCCACGGTATATATTTCTTCAACCCAATTTGAAGTTCTGGATTTATTTGTTGCCTATTTGTGTCACCTCATGAAAGGGGTAACATAAATGCATAAATAAAAGAATAGCCGGTCTAGTAGACCGGCTATATCATATTAACCGTTAAAATCATCCTTCTTTCTTCATCTGGTTTTTAAGCTCCTGGATTTCTCTTTCTTTTTCAGCTAATAAATTCTCCATACCTGAAATTTTGCTTTTCAAGCCTGAAATTTCAGAATTTAGTTCTTCAATTCTACGGTTTAATTGCTCTTTTTCTTCCTCCAGTTTCCTGATAATAGGAGTAAAGTATGCCTTCTGGTAGAACCAGGCGGAAAGGAAGCCTACTACACCAGCGCAAAGCAGCAAAATAATTATTTCAATTGCAGCTGTTGCTACTGACTGAGCTAGAATAACAAGATATGCATTCATAATATCAGATTTTTTGGGGTTTGTAATTTTCCAATAAGTATTCTTTTTTGTCTTTTATCAAAGTTAAGAAAGTGATTGATTTAAAGCAAAAAAATTTTTGAATTTCCGGAAAAATAACCGGAAAAATGGCATTTCCTCAATTAGCTGGCTGGGGGATACATGTCGACCAGCCGGTTTTGCTTTTTTATTGCTTTAAGAAAATCTTTTATTGTTGCGGGTTTATATCCCCGTTTACGGTTGCGATCTGCCACCTTGAAAAGAAGGCTCTGTGCTCTGAAGAATTCACTATAAAGCTTCATCAGGGAAACATTAGGGTCCCAGGCCTGAATTGCTTCAGCTCCCGCACCATTTATCTCGATAATCTTAAAACCCTCCCCTCTTTTAAGAAGATCTGTAGAATCAAACCTTATATCAAATCTGCCATAATAAAACTCGGGCATGCTTCTTGCAATAGTGTCAAATCTTTCTGTAAGCTCCGGAGTTATCAGATGACTCCCGTCGCGGTAAAGACCTCCTGCACGAAGAGAACCAATAAAAGCCAGACGAATAAGTTCTCCCTCAGGAGGAACCCTCTCAAGGTCTTCATTGCTGAAACCTACATGCTTCGGACTCTTGCCAAGGTAAAGATGTGCCCTGAATTTCGTGCGTTCATCATTTTCAATAAGCTGCTTCAGAGTCGATTTACCATCTCCAACCACAAAAGGATAATACCGGAGTGTTATCGAATATATGTATCCTTTTTCGTTACCCGGGATTCTTATATAAAAAATACCAGCTTCCCCATCATAATTAACAGCTTCCTGCAGTATAAGATTCGCACCTGGAGGGAATTGTTCCAGATATTCCAGCAACTGTGTTTCATTTTCAACAAATCTTACTCCGTACCCGTTCCATCCAATATCTGGTTTGGCAACTATTGGGAATTCAAGCCCTTTTATTTTTAAAGCCTCAAGAGCCCGCTGGAAATTTGAATCTGCACTGCCTCCATCCCTGTGAAAAAGAATATATCTGGCAATCCAGTTTCTATATTCATCTCCCACCATATCGAGTACAGAAGCTTTGGATTCTCCCATAAACCCGCCCGTTTCTATCATAGGATTTGACACAGAAGGCAGGGTCAGGCTTCTGTATCTCAGACCAAGCCATAGCCAGCGCAATCCCACCGGAATATAAAGAATATTATTAGGAATTCTTTCTGCAGTTGCAATGAACTTTTTAAGATCCTCAAGAGATGGCATGCCATTGAATTTCTTTTTCATCGACGGCACATACCTTCTGAATGTTTTAATTAATTTTTGCGATAATACTTCTGTCATATTTTCTGTTTATCGTTCCTGACCTGATTAATATAGTTTCTTACTGCGAATATTATGACAACTGCTGCAAGTACTGCCCACGACCAGTACCCAAGTTTAAAAAGAACAAGATCCCCGAACAGGATCACTATAGTAAGTACCAGTGAAGAGTATAAAGCTCCTGCTGTTATTGACACAATTGCAAATCTCCAGAAAGGTATACGAAACCATCCGCATGCAACAAAAGTAGGGAAAAGCAACCCGGGGGTGAGTCTACAGATTATAAGAACTTTTACAAGGTTCAATTCAAGCCATGTTTTCACTTTTTCCACCTTCGGACCAATAATCTTCGACCTGAGCCATCTGTTCTCACGGGCCAGTCTGCCCAGTCCGTAAATCAGTATGTCACCCGCTACTATTCCTGTATATACAGGCAAATAGGCATAAATAAGCGGCAAGCCACGTTCAACTTTGGCAAAACCGGCAGCTACAATTGCTGCATCCTCATGAATAAAAGTCAGAAAGAATATTGCAATTGTTTCTTTAAGCCATGATAATATACCGGGATCTGAAATAATCATGCTTATTAATTCCCCCACTTACAAAAATCAAAATGCAAAGATAGATTCTTTTATTTATGATAAAATATTAATAGTAAGATTATCAGGTATTTTTTAAAATTTAACCCCGGTTCAGGAACAGGACTTAAACAATTATACAGAGTACTTATTCAGTGCTTTTATATAAAATTTCTGCTTTTCTGTTTCTTTTTATTAATAACCACCATACTAATAGTCCAGAAAGTGTAATTCCAATGCCTGACAGCGATTGTACAGGTCTGTTAGCAAACACATATACCATCATGCAACCTTCAACCAGAATGAAAAATAAAGGAATAAACGGATAACCGAATGTGTGATAAAAATTCTCATTATTTTTCTTCATTCTGTGCCTCAGAACAAAAAGTCCTCCAACAGAAGTTATGGTAAAGATGCTTAAGGTAAATCCTATCAGAGTCATTATCTGTTCAAAGGTTGAGGTCCATATAAGCGTTAAGGAAATAACTGTTAGAAGTATTGTGGCGTAGAATGGGGAACCGTTTCTATTTTCTTTCCCGAAAAATTTAAGTGCAGAATAATCTTCAGCAATAGCCTGAGTAACTCTCGGACCGAGAATAAGAAGTGAATTAATTGATGCTATAAGTCCGATTGATATCAAAACAGCGATGAATTTGCCTCCGAATTCCCCGAATATATTTCTGGCAGCAAGAAATGCTACATCAACCTTTCCTGATAATTGTTCAACCGGAACTGTATACAGAAAAATAAAATTCAGAAGCGTATAGAGTGTCATAACAATTAAAGTTCCGGTTATAAAAATTACAGGTAGGTTTTTAACTGGATTCCTGACCTGATGGGTTATATAAGCCGCTGAATTCCATCCTGAATAGGCAAATGAAACATATACAAGAGAGACTGCAAAGGCAGGATTTATTACCTGTTTCAGGTCATACCTTGTAAATGTCAATTCAAAATCGTCGTGATGCCCTTTGATAAAACCTGAAATGCAAAGTGTAAGAATAAGTGTTATATTCAGCAACGTGGTTATAAAATTGAAATTAGCACCCGTTCTGAAACTGCTTGAATTGAGAACAGTAAGAATAAGAATTGCAGATATGGCTGTCAGCATTGGAGGAACAGGAATGATATTATTCATGTATGAACCCAATGCAATTGCCGCTATTGCCAGAGGAGCAGCAAAGCCTATTGTCATTGAAATAAATCCGGATAGAAAACCGAAAGCAGGATGGTAAATTTTGGAAAGAAAGATATATTCACCACCCGAGCGTGGTATTCTTGCGGCAAGCTCACCATAGGTTAAAGCTCCACAAAGAGCAACCAGCCCTCCTGTAATCCAGATAAGAATCAATGCGAGAGCCGAATGAACTCCTGCTGCTTGAAGACCGAGACTTGTATAAACTCCCGTACCAATCATATTAGAAACAACGATAGCAATAGCACGGGACGGATTAATCTGCTTTTGCTGTTCCAAATCCTGAGTTTTTGATAGTGCTAAATGTAACAAACAAAATAAAAAAAATGCCCTGATGAAATGTTAATAAACTCAAAATTATTGCAAGAAAACAGAAAGACATATTTTCCGTTAAATAAGAATTACGGATATAATTAATTGATTAAAAAAGAATTAGCTAGAGTTTTTGTTTTTACGTGGAAACCATGGGAAAAATGCACTTGTTCTTTTCACATACTCTTCATAACCTTCTCTTTTCGTTTTAAGGCTTTTTTCGAGCATTGCCACTCCCGATACTTTTATTATCAGAAGAGTCATAAGAATAGATCCAAGTGCAGGAAGGTAACCCCCTGCTGCACAAGATAACAATCCATATCCCCACCATACAGCAGAATCTCCAAAATAGTTAGGGTGCCTTGTATAACGCCAGAATCCAGTGTCAAGAATTTTTCCATTGTTTGCGGGATTTGCCTTAAATTTTGCAAGCTGTAAATCACCTCCTGCTTCAAAAACCAACCCTGTAATCCATACAATCAGCCCTATATAATCAAAGAGGTTAAGATTGTTGTTTCTATTGTAATACTGAGCCCCAAGAAGTGGTGATGAAATTAACCACATAAGTATTCCCTGAAGCAGAAATACCTGAAAAAAACTGATCCACCAGTAATGTTTCTCCCCATATTTCTTCCTGAAATTTCTGTATCTGAAATCTTCTCCTTTGAATGCATTACGCCATGCAATATAAATTGATAGACGCAAACCCCATATCGTAACCAGAATACTTATTAGCAGTTTTCTTAATTCATAACCGTCAGTAAAAAAATAATAAAACCATGTTGTCAATACAAATCCGAAACCCCAGAAAATATCGACTATGCTGACGTTTTTAATAATTACAGAAATAATCCACAGAATCGACATCATAACAAATATCGGTAAAAGGGCGTACAGAAAAATATCAAGAAATGACATTGTTAGTATTATTCAGTCATCAATGCCACTGCAGAAGCACCCACTCCTGCATTTGCACCAATAATAGGAGAAATATTAACGACAGAAACAGGTTCCTTGCCGGTTATTTTCCTCATTTGTTCAATATACCATTCAGCATCCTGCAGATTATTGGCATGCATTACAACATAATTCCATACAGCACCTGACTCTATGCTTTTCTTTACATGAGAAATCACTTTTTCCAGATTTGCTTTACGACTGAACGCTTTGTCCAGCACAATGGCTTTCCCCTCCTGATCGAGTGATATTACAGGATTGATATGAAGCAGCCTGGCAATAAGACCCTGAGCATATGATAACCGGCCCCCTCTGATCATATATTTTATATCATTTACCTTTACATAAATCTTACATTTTCTTACCCATTCCTCGGCCATTTCAACTATTTTTTCGTGAGGAATATTTTTTTCAATAGCTTCAGCAATCCTGAGAACTAGAAGACCCTCAGAACCCGAGAGACCTCTAGAGTTAATAACACTCACAGGTTTATTAAATTCCCTGCTGACAGCCTGTGCTGCTTTTACTGCAGAAAAATATGTTCCGCTAAGTTTCCCTGAAAGATTTACTGAAATAACCGAATCGTAATGAGAAACAAGATGTGAAAATATATTCCTGAAAGTATTTTCATTGATTTGAGATGATTTAGGATAATCAGTACAATTGTCAAGCATCCTGTAAAACTGTTCTGGTTTAAGAGTAATCTTGTCGAGGTAACAGTTTTCTCCGAAGTTAATAGTTATAGGTATGATGTGAATCTGAAAACGGTCAATAATTGATTCGTCAAGGTCGCAGGTAGAGTCGGTAACAAGAGCTATTCTGTATTTTCTTTTAAACACCGACTCACTCTGCCGGAGCATATCATCAGCCTTTTGAAATGCGAGTGTACCATAGTCCTTTAAAACGAAAAACATTTCAGCAGGATTGCTCGTATGTACATGAATGCGTCTAAGTTTTTCATTGCCTGCCACAACTACAGAATCACCAAATTCCTTAAGAATTTCCATTAAAGAATGCTGGTCGATTGTTGTGTTCTTTAGAAGAGCTTCGGTGCAATATCTGTAAGTCACCTCTTCGGTGATCATTTCCTCACTCTTCGGGAGCCCTGCTGTTTCTGCTTTTGCCCTGATAAGCTCTTTGAGATTACGATCACGTATATAGTCAATAATTCCTTCGATAAACAGAACAAAACCCTTTGCACCAGCATCAACTACATTGTTCTTTGCAAGTATCTTTAGTTTTGATTTTGTTTCTGAAAGAGATTTCTTAAGCACGTTATACGAGCCAAGCAGCATTTCGGTATAATCATTATATTTCTGCCGGGTATTATAAATAAAATCGGCCCATTCCCTTATTACCGTCAGCATTGTTCCTTCAACAGGATTTGAAACAGCTTCATAAACATAATTAACCGAGCGCTTCAAAGTTTCAGCAAATTCCCTTATTTTAATTTTATTTAAGTTCCCGGTTTCATTACTCAATCCGAAAAAAAACTGGGCAAAAATAATTCCTGAATTACCCCTGGCATTTATCAGAATCGATTCTGCAATTCTATCGGCAGTAATTTTAAACGAACGGTCAGGATAGAGCGATTCAATCACAGCTCTTATTGTAGCTGCAAGATTAGAGCCTGTATCACCATCATTAACCGGAAAAACATTTATCCTGTTCAGTTCAACCTGATGAGCTATAACTTTTCTTGCACCAGCAACGAAGAGGTAATAAAGATTACGTCCATCAAGCTCTGAAACTATTTCTGAATTTCTTTTAATCATTATTACTTTTAAAAATATTTTTTCAAAGGTAAGAAATATTAATAACAACCATTTCCAGGTGATTATCTGTTTTCAAATAACAATTATAGAAACTGACAACTCTTTCCTTGGCTGAAAAACAATTTTAAATAATCATAAAATTAACAGACAGAAAGGAATTTTGTTCAATTGACTTTTAATGAAAGAATAATCAGTGATTCAGTACATAATATAATATCCACCCCCACCGCTGTTTTCACCAAAACGCGGGTTGACCACGTTGTTGTATATTGAACCGAAAGTGTACGACAGCCCGAAAGATGTATAAAACTCATATTGCGTTTCAAGCTCCCTTCGCCTTAAAAGGATCTCTTCGGTGGTAGCCCCTCCTTTAACAAGTCCCAGCTGGTCGTGAATAAGCGATGCACCTCCTCCAATATTAAAGGAAAGACCCTTCGTTATCCTGATATTGAGATAACTGGAAAAAGAAAGATTGTTTTTTGACCAGTCGTGAAGGTAATTGCTGTAATTCAAATTCATATCAATAGATCCCCATTTCTGGACAACCTCATATGCCGCAGCAAATGAATGACTCCAGAGATATTCTCTGGTTTTATCGTATATGGTTGTATCATAATATATTACCGGATTAAATCCAATCCGGTATAACAGTCTTAGTTGTCTCCTTGTTGATTGAGAATACGGGAAAATGTCATATTCAATTGCAGGCATAATACCTGCATTAAATTTCTCGTTTGAATAGCTTGATGATCCTGTACTTATAAATCCTCCTGCCGACCAGTGGTCTGAAAGGCTTTTAACCAGCATCCCGCTTAAATTCTTCGAATTGTTCTCACTTTTGTATTTATATCCTGAAATGTCGTAAGTACTTACACTATAGTAATAACTGCCACTGAGGTTGATTTTCCAGTCGTTTGTAACCCTGCTGGCTGAAAGGCTTCCCCTGATATATTTTGACTGGTAAGATTTTTCTCCTGTAAGATATCCGTTCACCGATGCCCTGAAAACCCAGTTGTTCCATTTATCGGTCGAAACAGACTCTGTCAAAGGCATTGAAAAAGATACATTAATATATTTTGCTAGCGGAGTTTTACCGACATACCTTATTAGACCCATCTTTAAAGCATTTACCTGCTTCATCCTTATCACATCCTGCGTGTCATCGGGTGATGAGGCAAATGTAACAGTATCGTTAATTCCTGTAAACCTTTTCTGGCCGGTGAAAAAGTAGGTGTATTCCGTTCCTCCTGCACCGGTTCGTTGATTGGTAGAAATTATGTAGACATCTGCATCTTTAAGATCTCTGACATAATTTATGAAAGGTATCTCTTTTTTGATGAAGTCGGATGCTTCCATGTAAACATTAAGAGCATCTTTTCTTAAAGTATCCTGCATTTCTTTAGGTTCCTGCCCTGATGCATGCAAAACCAGCAAGAAAAACAATAAAATAGTAAAAGCCCTGTTTGATAACATTGAATTATAGTAAAATATTAATAATGGCTAATTTACGCATAATTTTTATTATACAACTAAAGATTTAAATAAATAATCGCATATTTCCTCTTTCACAAAAAATTCTACTGCTAGTTAGTTCCTCCTCTTAAGAGTGAAATCAGTTTTTCTCCATCCCATTGCCAGTACTTTCCTCCAAGGTCCGGCACCTCACAATATTCATCACCAAATAGAATCTCTGTGTCTTTATCAATCCATATTACAGTGTTTTCAGGAAGATAGACTCCAGTTTCAATAAACGAGCCCGACCATTTAAACCCTGGAGGTATTTCATAATACTGATCAACATACAGGGTATCACCCGAAAAGCTATAATTGAAAATCAAGGCTTCAGCTTTCTTTACTGCTTCACGTTTGTTGCTTCCAAACATTGTTTTTTCAACAGATATGAAAAACTTACCTTCTTCCGAATTGTACAACTCAATTTCCGGTTTAGAAAATAGTATACTGCCATCTTTAACCAGAAAAAGGGAATAGTTTACTCCCGGAATTGTAAGGACTTTGTCAAATTTCATTTCAGCAATATTATTCCTGGCTTTAATATAAATTGTATCGGGCGTATGTTGTGGAAATATCTGCTCCGATGTTCTTCCTTCTTCGGCAAAGTCAATTCCCTGTGACACTAAAATCATCAACAAAGCTGTAAAACTTATTACCCATACTACCAGTGCTGATATGCTTAACCACAATTCATTTGCCTTGAACCTGAAAATCATTTTCAAACCCCAGTAAATTAACGCTAGCAGAGGAAGAATCACAACAAATGAAATCAAAACCATTATCCATGGAGTGATTGCAGGACTGGTTGCTAATTCCAGAAAATCAGAAATACTGAATATACCAGTTCCTGCTCCTTCATGGAAAAACGAAACAGGATATCTCAGATAAAACACCAGACTGAAAGCCACAAACATGGCAAAGCCGGTAACAACCATAACAGCCCCTGCAATTGCAAGAAAAAACCAGGCAACTATCCTGAAAATTCTTCCCAGTGCAAGAAAGAATGAATTAAGTGCCCCCGTTATTTTTGCAGTTTCAGGTGAACCGCTTCCAGTTTGTTTTGAGTAATAATTTTCGCCGTAAAGTTCTCTCTTTTGAATTTCAGTTTTTGCGACTGGAAAGGCTATCCATAAAATAACATATATCAGTATACCTGCAGCATAAGCAAATGTAAAAATTATGAAAATAAGTCTAATCCATACCGGATCAATATTCAGATATGCGCCTATTCCGCTACAGACACCTCCTAAAACCGGGTTGTTAATATCCCTGTACAGCCTTCTGCGGTAGATTCTGTAAGCATTCTTTCTTTCAGTATCTCCCTCCTGTTCAAATTCTTCTGGCCTTCCTATGATGTTTATGACATTGTTGACATCATCTGTGTTTATAATATCTGATTCACTTTTACCCGACTGAAATATTTCAGCAATTCTGGCTTCAATATCATCAATGATTTCATTGCCGCCGGGAACATTTTTCAATCTCATGTCTATTGACTGCAGGTAGTCGCGAAGCGCCACATAAGCCTTTTCATCTATAATAAAAAGCACCCCTGCAAGATTTATTTTTATTGTTTTGTCCATTTTGTACTTGTTTAAATTATTTCATATTTTTTCTTATAAGATTCACTGATTCTACAAGTTCCATCCATGAGGTATCAAGTTCTTTCAGGTATTTTTTACCTTCATCAGTAAGTTCGTAGTATTTCCGCGGAGGACCCTGCTGTGATTCTTCCCATCGATAACTTAACAATCCGGCATTTTTCAGTCGTGTAAGCAACGGATAAAGTGTCCCTTCAACAACTATAACCTTAACCTGTTTGAGTTCCCTGATAATATCGCTTGCGTAACATGAACTTCCAGAAAGTACAAGAAGAATGCAGTATTCAAGTATTCCTTTACGCATTTGAGCCTTAGTATTCTCAATATACATAATGTTCTATTTTAAGTATTTTCAAATATTCATTCTGCGACGCACCTGTTCAAATTCCCTTTTTACAGCTTCCTTAATGCTTTGTATGTTTACAGGTTCACCTCTCATTTCTATTTTCTGGGCAATTGTTCTGGCTTCCGGTAGTACAATCCAGAGAATAATGTAGATTAACAATCCGAACCCTCCTGCAAACATCAGAGCAAGAAATATTATTCTTATTATCCAGGGTTCAATTCTCCAGTATGCACCAATTCCTGCGCAAACACCTCCCAGAATTCGGTTGTCAGGATCACGGTACATTCGATGCGATCGTCCTGAATACCGCGACGAGTCATCTCTGCTGCTTCCTGTTCCTTCACCCTCAAAGGCAAAATCCTCCGGCCTTCCCAGAATAGAAATAACTTCCCTTACATCTTCAATAGTTATTACCTGCTTGTAACCCGATATCTTTTCCCTGAAAAGCTCAGCTATCCTGTCCTCAATATCACTCATTATTTCAGAAGCGCTTTTTTCAGAAGCAAAACTACTTTCAAGACTCTTGAGATAACGGCTCAGTTCTTCATAGGCATCTTCATCAATATTGAATGAATAGCCTCCCAGATTAACGGACAATGTAATTTTCATTTTCTTTTATTTAATATTTATTTTTTATATTACCTGTCATTGCAAAGATATATAAAAAATATACTATTATGCTATACCTAGTACTAAAATTTTAAAAAATTTATTTTTTCACTGCTAATAAATTATTTACGTACTATCTCTCCGTTGTGTTTGCTAAGGCAAACGTACTCAGTTAATTTTTTTATATTTATCGGCTAAAATCAATCACTATGGGGAAAAAATATAATTGGGGTATCCTTGCTCCCGGAAAGATGTCGGCAAAATTCACCAATGCATTAAAAATTTTAAGTAATGCCGAACTTTACGCTGTGGGTTCCCGAGCCGTTGAACGTGCAAGAAAATTTGCTGAAGAACACGGATTCAGGAAATATTACGGAAGTTATGAAGAACTTATTGCAGACCCTGAAGTCGAGATAATCTATATTGCATCTCCACATTCATTTCATCATGAGCATACCCTTATGTGCCTTCGCAACGGGAAACATGTAATATGTGAAAAGGCTTTCGCACTTAACTCCCATCAGGTAGATGAAATGATTTCAGAAGCCAGGAAGCGGAATCTATTTCTGATGGAAGCCCTCTGGCCACCCTTCCAGCCATTTTATAAAAAAGCTCAAGAGATATTGCTGTCAGGAATTCTGGGTGATATCATTCATCTACACGGCTGGTTTTCTTTTCAGCCTCCCTATAACCCGGATGACAGAAAGTTCAATCCGGCACTCGGAGCAGGTTCGCTTCTTGATATAGGTATATACCCTGTTATTGATGCGCTGACCTTCATAGGTGTTCCTGATGAAATAAAAGCTTTCGCCCTCTTCGCACCTACTGGTTCTGAAGAATCACTCACTGCAATTTTCCGTTACAACAAAGGGAAAATGGCAGATATTTACAGTTCTTTCAGAACCAATGAAGGTATCGGATGCAAACTGCTGTGCGAAAATGGTAACATGATTGTTTCAAGGGGAAGAGATATGAACCAGAGAGTGGTTCTTGAACTGCATGGTAAAGCTCCTGAAGAATATATTTTCAGACCAGAGGCACTGGGTTATCACTGGGAAGCCGAAGAAGTTATGCGCTGTCTTGATAATGGCTTGACAGAGAGTCCGGTCGTTCCTCATTCATTCAGCATTGATCTTATCAGAACCCTTGACCGTATAAGAAAAGAAGCAGGAGTTGTCTTTCCGGGAGAACAACTCACAAATTCATAAACATGGGATGACACCACCCGATAATGCAAAAACTTATGATCCTGATTTATTCTACCGGAAGAAATTTCTTCTCAGTATAATTATTCCGGCAACTTTTGTTTTCCTTATGTGGTTTGTGAAAATAACTGAAATTCTGTTTGAAGCAGATTTTTCTTTTCTTGGAATTTATCCTCTGAGCTTAAAAGGTCTGCCGGGAATATTGTTTTCTCCTTTCATTCATGGTGATTTTAAACATCTGTACAGTAATACAATACCCCTCCTTTTTCTCGGAACAGCACTTTTTTATTTCTATTCAGAACCTGCTTTAAAAATCTGGTTCTGGAACTATTTTCTCACAGGGTTCCTTGTATGGCTTACCGGAAGAGCGGCATGGCATATTGGGGCGAGTGGGCTTGTCTATGGTCTTACAGCATTTCTTTTTTTCAGTGGCATAATCCGCCGTTACTACCGTCTGGCTGCACTATCACTGCTTGTAGTTTTTCTCTACGGCTCAATGGTATGGGGTATGTTTCCGGGATTTTACAGGGATGTATCATGGGAATCGCATATGATGGGCTTTTTATCAGGAATAATACTTGCAATTTACTACAGGCACGAAGGGCCTCAAAGACCTGTATATAAATGGCTTGAAGAGGAAGAAGAATTAAATGAAACAGAGCCTTTTTCAGATAACAATGAAAATGACACCGATAAAAAGTTACTAGAAAATTTTTAAGCTAAGTTTAAAAATTACTTCTTCTCCAGAAGCCCTCTTCCTTTTGTTATAATAAGTCAAAAGATTCTTAATTATCTGTCTATCTATCGGTTATAAATAATATTACATTGAATAACTGTTAAAAATAATTAAATCGACTACGATTTTTTTTCTGGTTAAGATTTATTTTAATCCAATTTCCGATATTTGCATGCCCTGTTTATTAATGTTGCTTATTACCAGCAAGACTATTAACATTATTACTTTAAAACTGAACAATATACAGTAATTTGATTTTTAAAATAATAACTTTTCAGATTATGAAATTGCCGACACCAGTTTTAAGAATAGTTCTGCTTCTTATTGTTATGTCAAATTCATTAATTGCTCTTTCACAGGAAAACGCGCAAAATCTAGATTCCTTGAGAAAAGATGCCTTAAGACTTTTCCTCGATTGCCGTACCTGTGATATGAATTACACAAGAGAGCAGATCCCATATGTTAACTATGTAAGAGACGTAAAAGAAGCTGATGTTTATGTTCTTGTTACCCAGCAGAATGCCGGAAGTGGGGGCAATATGTATACTTATACATTTTCAGGGCAGTTCCGCTTCGCCGGAATGCACGATACACTTACATTTACCAGCAATCCGGATATGACCAGCGCCGAAATACGCGAAAAGAGAACCAACTTGCTGAAAATGGGCCTTATGAGATATGTTGCCAGAACCCCCCTGGCCGGTGAAATCGAAATCAGGCATAACCAGAGGCTTCAAGCTGCAAAAGTGGAAGATAAATGGAATTACTGGGTATTTGAAATCCAGACAAGTCCACGATTCAATGCCGAAGCTTCAAATTCAAGACTATTCTTTTCAAATTCTCTAAACATCACAAGAATCACCCCTGATCTCAAATTCGAGTTTGAAGTTGAAACAGATAACATCCGTCAAAAATTTGTGGATGATGAAGGTGAAGCAACAATTTACACAAGAAAAGATGAAAATATGAATGTCCTGCTTGTTAAAAGCATGGGTGAACACTGGTCGGCAGGTTCACGGCTTAACCTGCGTACAGCCACTAATCCGAACTATGATCTTAACTTTGAATTTATGCCAGCTGTCGAATATGATATCTTCCCCTATTCACTTGCCACTCATAAACAGCTGAGAATTAATTACAGTGCAGGATTTCAGTATAGTGATTATATTGACTCAACACTTTACAACAAGACCTACGACAATTTGTTCAGGCATGAACTACAGTTAGCTTACCAGGTTCAAGAAAAATGGGGTTCAATAAATATCTCTCTTACAGCTTCAAATTACTTTCACGACTGGTCAAAAAACAGGGTTCAGGTAGATGGTTTTATACGCCTTCGAATTGTGAAAGGTCTTTCCCTCAGTATCAACGGACAGGCTGCTTATATAAACGACCAGCTCAATCTGAGGAAGGGAGAACTCACTGAAGCAGAGAGACTCCTGCGGTTGAAAGAACAGGCAACAAATTATTCAGTGGGAGGTAGCATTGGTATTACTTATACTTTCGGTTCAATCTACAACAATGTTGTAAATCCTCGCTTTGGTTACCGCCGCGGTGGAGGTGGTGAAGGTATGAGATTCTTTTAATTTCCTTACAAAATTCAGAAGAAAAACTGAATTAGCTTCCGGATAAAATCAATAATTTAGTCAGGTTAAATCGTTCACGATGAAACCTGCCTTTTGCTTTTTATCCGCTGCAATTATCACATTTGTTTTCAGGTGCCCTGATATCAATTGTCAAAACAATAATTCTGAATATTTAATCTGGTTCAACAAACCAGCATCTGAATGGAATGAAGCCCTGCCTGTCGGCAACGGAAGTCTGGGTGCAATGGTCTTCGGGGGAATTTTCAATGAAAGACTTCAGCTGAATGAAGAAACCGTATGGACTGGTGAGCCGTGGTGGGATGCCAATCCCGACGCCCGTAAAACCCTGCCTGCCGTCCGGAAACTGTTGTTTGAAGGCAGATACCGCGAAGCAGAAGAGCTTGCCCTTAAAGGAATCATGGGCAAAATAAGGCGTGATGCCCTTTCCAGCTATCAGACACTCGGAGACATGTTAATCAATTTCCGGCATGGTAAAAATATTTCAAATTACCGCAGAGAACTTGATATTCAGGAAGCAATTGCCCGAGTGAGCTATTCGGCTGGACAAACATATTTTCAAAGAGAGATTTTCTCCAGCGCCCCTCATAAAGCACTTATTACAAGAATCACAGCCAGCAATGCGGGTTCGGTCTCATTCTCAGTGAAATTGACACGACCAGGTAATAAAGCGGAAATTAAAGCTGCTGATGGAATTATCACCATGAAGGAACACGTAGGTGATGGAAAAGGTGTACAACTTTTTGCTGTATTAAAAATTATCAATGAAGGAGGTAGCATTGCGGCTTCAGGCGATAGTTTAAGTGTTGAAAAAGCTGATGCCGTAACGATATTCCTTACTGCTTCAACTGATTATTTTAACAACAATCCTGAAGTAACTGCATTTGACAGAATGTCAAAAGCCGAAAAGATTCCTTATTATCAGCTTAAAAATGAACACATTAAGGATTACAGCTCTTTTTTTAAAAGGGTTGAAATAGACCTTGGTTCAAGCAATGGGAAATACTTCACAACAGATGCCCGTATTACTGCCATGCAAAACGGATATACCGACACTGACCTGATTGAGTTGTATTATCAGTTTGGCCGTTATCTGCTTATAAGCAGTTCCCGGCCGGGCGGACTGCCTGCCAACCTCCAGGGAATATGGGCTGATGGCCTAAAACCCCCATGGAGTGCCGATTATCATATAAACATAAACATTCAGATGAACTACTGGCCTGCTGAAATAACTAACCTGGCTGAACTTCATGAACCATTTATTGAATTTATAAATGCAATGGTCCCCAATGCAAGACGAACTGCCAGTGAAGTATATGGATTAAAAGGTATAGTAGCGCACTATACTACCGATGTGTGGCACTATACAGAACCATTTGGGGCAATCCAGTACGGAATGTGGCCGATGGGAATTGCATGGGCATGTCGACATCTCTGGGAACATTTTGAATTCGGAGGTGACATAAAGTATCTAAGGCTAAAAGCATATCCTGTCATGAAAGAGGCAACAGAATTCTGCATGGGATGGCTTGTCAAAGATCCACGTACTGGCTACATGGTGTCAGGCCCATCAATATCCCCTGAGAACAGCTTCATAATACCGGGCAACGGAGGAAGAGCAAGCATGGTTATGGGTCCGACAATGGACCACATGATTATCAGAGATCTCCTTCAGAACACAATCAAAGCTTCTATTCTGCTCGACGACGATATCAGGTTCAGGAGAAAAATGCAACAGACTCTGGAAAAACTGGCACCGGTGAGAATCAGTTCTGACGGTCGTATAATGGAATGGCCAGAAGAATTTAAAGAAGCTGAACCCGGTCACAGGCATATGTCACACCTTTACGGCCTTCATCCCGGAAACCAGATAACCAGCCAGAATACCCCTGAATTGTTTGAAGCTGCAAAAAGGACCATCGAATACAGACTTGCTCACGGAGGGGGCCATACCGGCTGGAGCAGAGCATGGATAATTAATTTCTATGCACGCCTCAAAGACGGAGAAAAAGCGTACGAAAATGTTCTAGCACTGCTTACAAAATCAACGCTAAACAATCTTCTCGATAATCATCCGCCATTTCAGATTGATGGAAACTTTGGAGGAACCGCAGGAATAACAGAAATGCTGCTTCAAAGCCATGCAGGTGAAATTGAACTTCTGCCTGCCCTGCCAGCCGCATGGGCAACCGGATTTGTTCATGGACTGATGGCAAGAGGAGGTTTTGAAGTCAATATCGATTGGGAAAACGGGAAACTAAAACAGGCAGTTATTATTTCTAAACTCGGAAACCCATTGAAAGTCTCATATAGAGGCAAAACCACAGAACTGAAACAAACAGTAAAAAACCAATCCTATATTATAACTGAACAACAAACAGAATTACTGATTAAATAACCTCTATGCACGAAAAGTTCAGATTCAGAAACAGTGATGAGCTTCTTCAGAAAGCATGCCAGCTCTCCCTGAACCTACCATTCAGTGATGATATAAGCCCTTTGTTTTATCCGGTCAATATCGGTGAAAGAATTATCAGTAACCGGTTTGTTGTCCAGCCTATGGAGGGTTATGACTCTGAGCCAGATGGGTCCCCCTCAGACCTTACAACCAGAAGATATTTGAGGTATGCAGCCGGAGGAAGCGGAATAATATGGTTTGAAGCTATTGCCGTTACACCTGAAGGACGTTCCAATCCCCGTCAATTGATGATTAATACGAAAAATTGTGAGAGGTACAAGAAACTTGTAGAAAATATCAGATTGAAATCTCCATTAAATGCCCAGCCTTTTATTGTTGCCCAGTTAACACATTCAGGTCGGTACAGCAGGCCTGAAGGACAGCCAATGCCTCTGGTCCCATGCAACCATCCGTTGCTCGACAAAGGTAACGAAAAAATACTATCGGATGATGATCTTGTAAGGATACAGGATTATTTTATTGCATCAGCAAAACTGGCACATGAAGCAGGTTTCGACGCGGTTGATATCAAAGCCTGTCATGGTTATCTTATTCATGAACTTCTTTTTTCATTCAGAAGGGAAAACAGCATTTACGGTGGACCAGAACCTGTAAAAAGATTCCGGTTTCTGCTTGAAACAATTGACCGCGTAAAGGAGGAGGTACCTGACATAATGGTTACTACCCGCCTCAATATCAGCGATATCTATCCTGGTGGATTCTCCACTACTCCCGATGGAAAAAATTATGACCTTGGAGAAGCATTAATGCTCATCGGGGAACTTGAAAAAAGGGGATTAAAGATATTAAATACAACCATGGGGAGCCCATATTTCAATCCTCATGTCGTCAGGCCTTATGATAATCCTCTGCCCGGAGCTTCAAAGCCCGCAGAACATCCTTTACAGGGAGTGGTCAGAATGATTGAAGGCACTTCAATTGTGCAGCATGCATTCTCCGGGCTAATGGTTGTAGGTTCGGCCTATTCATGGCTCAGGCAATTCGCCCTGAATACAGGTGCTGCAGTAATTAAATCAGGAGGCGCCACTTTTATAGGCTTCGGACGAAACTCATTTGCTTATCCAGAAATGCCTCGGGATACAATGACAAAAGGCTATCCGGAATCTTCTAAATTCTGCATAACCTGTTCGGGATGCTCAAGGCTTATGAAAAATTTCAGACCAGCAGGATGTGTTATTCACGACAGGGAAATATACGGTAACGAACTGAAAAAACTTATTGACGATGGAAAGAAAAATAGTTGACTTTGAAGGCTTCCGGCTCTGCTGTTACAGTAGTAATACACTGATCATAGGAAGTGGGGCCGCAGCACTAAATGCAGCAATTCAGCTGCATATGGCAGGTCAGAAAGACATTCTCATCGTTACTGAAAAATGGGGTGCCGGAACAACCCGAAATGCAGGTTCCGACAAACAAACATATTATAAACTTTCATTTACAGGTGATGAGCCCGACAGTGCAAGAATTATGGCTGAAGACCTTTTCAAAGGCAAATGCATGCATGGAGATATCGCACTTTGTGAAGCACAGGGATCTGTACAGTCATTCCTGAATCTTGTCAGGCTGGGTGTCCCATTCCCGCAAAACCGATATGGAGCCTGGGTGGGTTATAAAACCGACCACGACCCAAGGGCAAGAGGAACATCTGCCGGTCCTTACACTTCAAAACTAATGTTTGAAGCACTTTCAGGAGAGGTGAAAAAAAGAAAAATCAAAATACTCGACAATACCAGAGTGGTTGCTTTGCTCACAAAATCAGGAAAAAATGTAAGAGAAGTTATAGGTGCCCTCGCCATCGACCTTAAAGCCGATAAACCTGAAAATGCATTTATTCTGTTTAATTCTGTCAATATTATTATGGCCACAGGAGGACCGGCAGGCATTTACAGGGATTCTGTCTATCCGCCTTCACAACATGGATCAACCGGCATAGCCCTTGAAGCCGGTGCAACAGCCCAGAATCTCACTGAATCACAGTTTGGTATCGCATCATTAAAATTCAGATGGAACCTTTCAGGCAGCTATCAGCAGGTAATTCCACGATATTTTTCGACCGATAAAAACGGAAATGACCCAAAAGAATTTCTGAATGAATTCTTTCCTGATCTGAGAACTCTCACCCGTGCTATTTTCCTTAAAGGATATCAATGGCCTTTCTCACCCGACCGGATTAATAATTACGGTTCATCACTTATCGACCTCCTGATTTACAGGGAAAGAACAGAAAAAAAACGCAGGGTGTTTCTCGACTATACCAGAAACCCTATAGGTCCAGCAGGTGAAAAGTTCTCAAAAAATATTCTTGACAACGAAGTTTATAGTTACCTCGAGAAATCGAATGCTCTTAAAGAAACACCTTATAAAAGACTTCAGGCAATGAACCAGCCTGCAATTCAACTTTTTCTCGATCATAATATTGACATAAGCAGGGAACCTCTGGAAATTGCAATTTGTGTCCAGCATAATAATGGCGGTCTTAAAGGAAATATCTGGTGGGAATCTGATCTTCTCCACCTATTTCCTGTAGGTGAAGTGAATGGTTCCCATGGAGTATACCGACCAGGAGGTTCAGCATTAAATTCGGGTCAGGTAGGCAGTTATCGAGCAGCAAAATGGATATCGAAAAAATATAACTATAATCCTCCTCCATTTTTCGAATTCCTTGAATTGGCCTCTGCGCAGATCAAAGAGAAACTAGCACTTGTGACAAAATGGATCTCTGAACAAAAACGGGGAGTATCTTTTGAAGAACTTTTCAAAGAAATAAGAGTCCGAATGTCAGAAACTGCAGGTATAATCCGAAATCCTGGAAAAACAGGTAAAGCAGTTAAAGAGGCTTACGAAATGCTTGAAAATATAGACCACCAGATATATGCCAGCAGGGTCAAGGAAATTGCAGATGCATTCAGGCTGAGAGAGCATTGCCTGACTCACTATATTTATCTTTCAGCACTGAATAAATATCTGGAAGCTGGTGGAAGAAGCCGAGGATCGTTTATTGTTACTGATAATAAAGGAATCCTTCCCCATAGTAAACTTGAAAACCACTGGCGCTTCAATATTTGTAACTACGACCGTGACATCGAAAATAAAATTCTTGAAATTAAATATCTGAATAAAACCGTCAGAACAAGACTGGTAGAAGTCCGTCCCATACCTCAACAGGAATTATGGTTTGAGAAGGTCTGGAAGAAAAATCTTGAAGATAAAATGACAGAATGTTGAAATGATGCATCAAATTATTACCTTTACCAGTCAAAACCTGATAAACCTGATCTAATCCAAAAGCCTATGAATGGCAAACCTGTTGCTGTAATTACCGGTGCCAGTAGAGGTATAGGAAGAGCAATAACACTTTCTATTGCTGCAGAAAAATACGACATAGTTGCAATAGCCAGATCCCTCGACAGTGAAGGGATGGAGACACTTGGCGTTGAAGTCGAAAAACTCGGAAGCGACTTTTTCCCCATAGGACTTGATATCTCATGCACCAGTTGCCATGTGGAAGTTGTAAGGAATATACTTGACAGGTATGGAAGAATCGACCTGCTGGTGAATAATGCCGGGGTTGCTCCTTTGCAAAGAAATGATTTACTTGAACTTACAGAAGAAAGCTACGACAGGGTTATGAATATTAATCTCAAAGGACCCCTCTTCTTTACCCAGAAAATAGCAAAGGAAATGATCTGGCTCAAATCAAAAATCCAGGATTATAAACCAAAAATAATTTTCATAACATCCATTTCAGCAACTATAGCTTCAACTAACAGGGGAGAATATTGCATATCAAAAGCAGGTTTAAGCATGGTGGCACAGCTGTTTGCAGAAAGACTCACCGGTGAAGGCATACTTGTATACGAAGTCAGACCGGGAATAATTGAAACCAATATGACCGCCAGAGTAAAAGAAAAATATGACAAAATAATTGAAGAAGGAACCGTACGTCAAAAACGATGGGGGTTACCCGCTGATGTTGCCAGGGCTGTCGCTTCCCTCGCCCGGGGCGACTGGGATTTTTCATCAGGTGCCGTTTTCGAGGTAAGCGGTGGCCTTAATATTAGAAGTATTTAATAATCAAAACCAATATCATTACTTCAAAGTTGAACCTTCTAACCTGGCATTCTTAATCAACCCGATATATTGAGACTGGCTTAATCCTTCAGGTCAACTCCTGCAAAATTCGAATTAAATAGTTAAAATCCCTGAGTATTAATTGCTGATAGAGATTCAATTGAACAATTACCCTGTTCCTCTGTTTATATTCCAAAATGTTAATCAATATAAAAATGAGAATTAAAATTTTAATAATACTTATTATGACAGCTACAACATTATACAGTCAGAAAAAATTAAATGCTGATCCAAAAAATACAAAACTTGAATGGCTTGGAGAAAAAGTTCTAGGTAAACACCCGGGCACTATAATGCTGCAATCAGGGTGGCTCATATGGGAAAATAACCGGATTACATCCGGGGAATTTATTATTGATATGAGAACAATTAAAAGCGATGAAGGCCTGACACGACTCGAGGAACATCTTAGATCAGATGATTTCTTCTCAGTTGAAAAATTTCCTGTGTCGAAACTTACTATTACTGGAAGCGATGATTTCGGCAAAGGAACAGCAACAGTGCGGGGAACCCTTACAATTAAAGGAATAACAAATCCAGTCGAATTCACTGCAACACGCCAGGAAAAGGAAGATGGCACATGGTTTTATGCAAACATTACTATCGACCGCACTCAATATAATGTCAGGTACGGGTCAGGAAAATTTTTCGACAACCTGGGGGACAAAATCATTTATGACAATTTCAAGGTGAATGTTACCCTGTTTGTGAAATGATCCAGTGAGTTAACACCTCATTCAAAATTATGTCTCAGCCAGCACTTCCTTAAACAAGCTATAAGTTAGATCAACAGTTTTATTGGGGTCAAGAACTTCCCTGATTTTGTTCAGGGATTTCTGGCCCATTGCTTTCAGCTTATCTCTGTTTTCAAAACACCATATAATTTTCTTAGCAATGGCTGTGGGCGATTTTACCGGTACAATAAAACCATTTACCCCATCATCAACCAGGTCTCTTGCACCACCACTATCGGTAACAATAACCGGTTTGCTGAGGCACATGGCTTCAATGATTGAACGGCCCAGCCCTTCAGTAATGGATGGCTGTATGTAAAGATCACACAGGTCGGTATAAGGGAAAACATCCCTGATAAAACCAAACACCCTGAAATTATCCCTGTATGATGACTTTCTAACAAGTTTCATAAGCCCCGGGGCGTCCATCCCTTTACCTATTAATACAAAGTAAACCGGCAGATTTAATGGAAGATAATCTGCCGACTTAATAAGATACGGTATCCCTTTTATCCTCCTTACATTCGCAATACAGCATATAATAAGGCTATCATCGGGAATGGACAGATCTGCCCTGACCAATTTCCTTGTTACATTTATCCATTCAGGATTATAACCTTTATAGATCACCACACATTTATCCCTGAAACTCTCCCCCCTCTGCCTCACAAAATGCTCCTTAACAGCATTGCTCAGGCATACCATCCTGTCAATCCGCCTGTTAAGAAATGAGAGATATGCTGTAGGATCATGCCAATGAATATTCAACGACCCGATGTATCCAACAATTTTAACCTTCAGGTTACGCACTGCCAGCAAACAATTTGTGAGAGCTTTGCCATAAGTTATATACAGAATATCATACCCACCCTGAATTATTATTCTTCTTAGCTCTTTTACAACCCTCAGATCAATCTTTCTTATAATAGGAAGATAAATAACCTTTAGTCCTGAATTTTCCATTTCATGTGTTTCAGGGGTAGGCCAATGCGATATGATGGTTAGTTCAGCACCCTTTTCAGCAAGCCCTTTATAAAGGTGCCTTTCAGGAAGTGTAATTGAATAACCACCACTTAAATCGGATATAACCAGAATCTTCATTGCAACGAATACTCATTTTTCCTGCCCGAAGCTGCGTAATATGCTATGATAATAAAGCATATAAAGGGTATGAAATATGAATAATTTATACTACCTGTAAGATCTGACAATTTACCCTGCAGAAATGTTATCACTGCTCCACCAAGTATTGCCATTATCAGACCTGAACCTCCTATTTTTGTATCATCTCCCAGACCCCTTACTGCCTGGCCAAAGATTGTCGGAAACATAAGCGACATAAACCCTGAAATCATTACCAGGGCAATTACTCCTGTCATTCCACCTGCAAAAATTACTATTAATGTACATAACATGGCCATCACCGCTGCAAAAAATAAAAGCGACGAAGGTTTAAAAAATTTCATAAGCCCGGTGAAAATAAATCTGGAAGCTCCAAAAAGTACTAGTGAAGCTATATAATATGTCGCTGCTACCTGTTCTGGGGTTTTTCCACCTGGTAGATTAGCAGTTTCAAGGTTAAGAGTAGCCATGGCATAACGTATTGTAAACGACCATACACCAATTTGTGCGCCTACATAGAAGAATTGGGCAATAACTCCTGTTACATAATTTTTATTACGTAAAAGCCTCTTGAACGTCTGCCCCAGATTGACTGTTGTATCAGCATCAGAAGCTCGGGGCATCTTAACAACCAGAATTATAATCCATAATATAAGTAAAAGAAAACCAACTGTAACATATGTCATTGTAACGGCATTCAGTTCTCCGTTTTGAATGGCCTTTAGTGTTTCTTCTGGCATTACAGCCCTTTCTGAAGCTGTTGCACGATTCAAGCCAGAAAGAATAAACATCTGGCTTATAACAACTCCCGCAATGGAACCTAAAGGATTAAATGACTGTGAAAGATTAAGCCTTCGTGTTCCAGTTGCTTCATCACCCATCGCAATTATGTAAGGATTGGCAGATGTTTCAAGAATTGAAAGTCCCCCGAAAAGAATCCATAATGCCCCGAGAAAATGAAAATAATTACCCGTAATTTTTGCAGGATAAAACAGTAAACACCCCACTATGTAAAGCCCCAGTCCAAGTAAAACACCAGATTTATAGGAAAATTTCTTTATAAAGATTGCTGCTGGCAATGCAAAAATAAAATACCCTAAACCATAACATGCCACCTGAATAAGTGCAGTTCTTGAGTCGGTCATGCTCATGATCCTTTTAAAAGCGGCAAGAAGTGTATCAGTCATATTATTAGCCAGCCCCCACAAAAAAAACAGGGAAGTTATTAGAATGAATGGTATAAGATTCTGGGGATCGACAAGCTTTCCTTTCTCTATTGATGAATCCATCATGTCAGTTTTATGAAATTAAACAACATTTAAAATAAAGTGTCAAAAATAACAGCATATACCAATCAACCAATAAAAAAATTGAATTCTTTTTAAAAATCGGAAAGTTCACAGAAATTTTTTCTTAAAAATCCATTTTATCCGAAAACGTTTGAAATAAATACTGATAGTCATATATACCGTTTTGGTTACTGATTCCATTGAAAATAAATGACATATACAAGATTTTTATTAGATGATTTTACATATTTTTGAACAGAACCCTGCCTGATTATTTAAACGAATATTAACTAAACATGGTAAAAAGAAAACCACCTCTGAGCTTCTGGCAAATCTGGAATATGAGTTTTGGATTTCTGGGTATCCAGTTCGGATTTGCACTTCAGAATGCAAATGTCAGCCGCATTTTCGAAACCCTGGGAGCAAAAATAGAAGAGATTCCTATCCTCTGGATTGCTGCTCCTGTTACTGGCCTGATAGTACAGCCTATTATAGGACACATGAGTGATAATACATGGAACAGACTGGGGCGCAGACGGCCATATTTTCTCACAGGTGCAATACTCGCTTCCCTTGCTCTTCTGATAATGCCAAACTCACCTGCTCTCTGGGTGGCAGCCGGGATGTTATGGGTGATGGATGCCTCAATAAATATCTCAATGGAACCTTTTAGAGCTTTTGTTGGCGATATGCTTCCTCCAGAACAAAGAACAAAAGGCTTCGCAACGCAGAGTTTTTTTATAGGAACTGGTGCCGTCATAGCCTCACTTTTACCCTATATTCTTACAAACTGGCTTAACGTACGAAATACTGCACAACCTGGTGAGATACCTCCATCGGTAAAACTTGCATTCTATATCGGTGCGGCTGTCTTTTTATCAGCAATACTCTGGACAGTAATAAAAACCAGGGAATACTCCCCTGAAGAACTCAAAGAATTTTCACATGTAGAAAGTAAAACACCAGATGAAAAGCCGGAAGAAAGCACAGTGCTTAATAAAGAAATATATATCAGGCACGGTATTTACTGGACTTCTGGAGGCATATTGCTGAGCATTATGATAATGAAGCTGAATCTGGAAGCTGAGCTTTATATTCTTACTGTTGGCGCTGCTGTTTTTGGCCTGATACAACTGATTTCTGGTCTATTTATATCAAGTGGCAAAACAAAAAGCGGGTTGGTTATTGTCATAACCGACCTGTTCAAAATGCCCCGGACAATGAAACAGCTGGCAGTGGTACAATTTTTCTCTTGGTTTGCACTATTCTCCATGTGGATTTACACAACTTCAGCTGTTACCCACCATATATACGGTACAAGTGATACTTCAAGCGAACTCTATAACAGAGGAGCCAACTGGGTAGGTGTAATGTTTGCCGTTTACAACGGCTTTGCTGCATTAATGGCTTTTCTTCTCCCCGTCGTTGCACGGTACACAAACAGAAAATTTACCCATATGATAAGCCTCATTGCGGGAGGAGTAGGACTTATTTCGATAATCCTGTTCAAAAAACCCGAATTACTTATTATTTCAATGCTTGGAGTAGGGCTCGCATGGGCAAGCATACTCGCAATGCCCTATGCAATACTTACCGGTTCACTGCCTCCTGAGAAAATGGGAACATATATGGGAATTTTCAATTTCTTCATAGTAATTCCTCAGATAATGGCAGCATCAATTCTTGGTTTTCTTGTAAAACACCTATTTGGCGGTGAAAGCATATTTGCAATTGTTACCGGCGGTGTATCAATGTTTCTGGCAGCAGTTTCTGTGCTGTTTGTTGACGATAAGGACTAAACTGAATGCAGACTATGTGGTTCGATGCCTGTATATTCGACCTCGACGGAGTAATTGTCGACACGGCCAAATACCATTTTCTTGCATGGAAAAGACTCGCCGATATGCTGGATATTCCTTTCAGTGAAAAAGAAAATGAAAAACTTAAGGGAGTAAGCCGTCTTGCATCTCTCGAAATAATTCTTGAACTCTCAGGTAAAAAATACACCGATTCAGAGAAAGCAAAGTTTGCAGAAATGAAAAACACGTGGTATGTTGAATTTGTTTCCCGTATGACACCTTCCGAAATTCTGCCCGGAGCTATCGAACTGTTGACAGATCTAAAGAGCCATGGAATTAAAACTGCCATAGGCTCGGCCAGTAAAAATACACTTTTAATACTTGAAAAGATTAGAATAAAAGATCTGTTCGATACAGTAACCGACGGTAATATGGTTAAAAGCGCCAAACCCGACCCTGAAATTTTTCTTGTAACTGCATCAATACTGAATGTTAAACCTGAAAAATGCATAGTTTTCGAAGATTCGGTAGCAGGAATAAAAGCAGCCCACAAAGCCGGAATGTATGGTATAGGAGTTGGCAATAAGGAAATACTTATTGAAGCTGATTATGTTATAAATGACCTATCTGAAATGAGCTTTTTAAAATTAACCGCCTTAAAAACTATAAATCAATGATAAAAACCAATCTTTTCAAAATCCATGAATGGACAATTGAAGAGGAAGGATTTCACCCTGAAATAAACAGGGAAGCCGAAAGTATTTTCTCAATAGGCAATGGATATATGGGCCACAGGGCAAATTTCGAGGAAAAATACTCTGGTGATTCACTTCAGGGAAGCTATGTTGCAGGAATATATTATCCCGACAGGACCAAAGTGGGATGGTGGAAAGTAGGATATCCTGAATATTATGCCAAGATTCCAAACTCACCAAAATATATAGGAATTGATGTAAATGTGAATGGAGCCGAAATAGATCTGGCAAAACATAAGCCATTAAAATTTAACCGTGTTCTTAACATGAAAGAAGGTTTTCTGGAAAGAAATTTCACTGTAAGACCTTTCAGCAGAAAAGAAATTAGGATTCAGAGCCTTAGATTTCTTAGTATGGCAGACCCTGACCTGTGCATAATTAAATATAAAATCAATCCCGTGAATCTTAGCGGCACTCTCTCACTGAATATTTATCTCGATGCTGATGTTAAAAATGAAAACACCAACTACGGAGAAAAATTCTGGGAAGACATTGACAACCTTGCTGAACCCGGTTTGGGAATGCTTACTGCCAGAACCCTGAGAACCGATTTTTACGTGACAGTCGGTATGACATATGAACTTACATTAAACGGAAATAAATTAAATCTTGTTCCAGAAGTTATAAACCGAAAAGGATATGCTGCAAATATTATTCATCTGGATTTTCAACCCGGCGACGAAATAGTCATTGTCAAATACGTATCGGTGCAATCTTCCTTGTACCACCCGGTAAAAGATCATTTTAAAATTACAACCTCGCGTCTCAACTATGCTAAAAAGAAAGGATTTGAAAATCTTTTCTCTGCTCATAAAAAAGAGTGGGAAAATATCTGGAGTATCTCCGATGTAAAAATTGATGGTGATCCTGCAGCACAACAAGGCATAAGGTTCAGTATCTTCCATCTTAACCAGACATATACTGGGAAAGATGAACGGCTGAATATAGGACCCAAGGGTTTTACCGGGGAAAAATACGGAGGAAGCACTTACTGGGATACAGAAGCTTTTGTTCTTCCTTTCTTTCTTAAAACTGCTCCAGCATATGTATCAAAGAACCTTCTTCTTTACCGATACAGGCATTTGAAGAAAAGTATAGAAAACGCAAGAAAACTTGGATTCAGAGGAGGAGCAGCTCTATACCCAATGGTTACAATGAATGGGGAAGAGTGTCATAACGAATGGGAAATAACCTTTGAGGAAATCCATAGAAATGGTGCAATAGCCTATGCCATCTTCAATTATATAAGACATACCGGAGACAAAGACTATATGAAAGATTATGGCCTTGAAGTTCTTATCGGTATCTCAAGATTCTGGAGCCAGAGAGTATCTTTTTCAAAAAACCTGAGGAAGTATGTTATACTGGGAGTTACAGGCCCAAATGAATATGAAAACAATGTAAATAATAATTGGTACACCAATTCTATTGCTGTCTGGACCCTTTCCTATACCATTCATAATATTGAAGAACTTAAAAAAAGCAATCCGGCAGCCCTTGAGAAAATTTTCCTGAAAACAAAATTCAGATATAAATCTGAAACCGGAAAATGGAAAAAAATTATCGATGGTATGCACTTCCCATACGATCCAAAAAGAAAAATTTTTTTACAGCAAGATGGATTCCTCGACAAGGAACTCAAACCAGCTTCAGCAATTCCTGTTTCAAACAGGCCTATTAACCAGCACTGGTCATGGGACAGAATTCTGAGGTCGTGCTATATCAAACAGGCGGATGTTTTACAGGGTTTATATTTCTTTGAAGACCAATATGATACAGAGACTATTAAACGGAATTTTGAATTTTATGAACCAATGACTGTTCATGAATCCTCACTTTCGGCCGGAGTCCATTCTATCCTTGCAGCCCGGATAGGAAATATAGATAAAGCATATGAGCTTTTCATAAGAAGCACTCGACTCGATCTCGACGATTATAATAAAGAAGTGGCTGAAGGTTTGCATATTACAAGCATGGCTGGAAACTGGCTTGCTATCGCTGAAGGCTTTGGAGGAATGAGGATTGCAGGGGACAGGATAAATTTTAACCCGCTGATTCCGGATAAATGGAAATCATATTCATTTCATGCCAGGTTTAAAGAAATACTCTTCGAGATTAAAGTAACAAAATCTTTTTGCATTGTCAGAAACCTTTCTGAGAGAATTCTTCCGATATCAGTTAAAGAAAAAAACTTCGATATTTCTCCAAAAGATTCAATTAAAATCAAAACAGGATAATTATTTTTATTTCATATAAATGAGTTTAATAGTTTAATAAAAAAATAATGGAAAAAATTATTCTCTATGTTCTGTCAATTTTCTTTGTAGCCGCTCTTGCGGCAGGAGGTTGTTTGCATAAAAGAAACCGTAACAATTACCAGCCTTTTGTTTCAGAAGTTGTTCATCCCGAATGGTCAAAAGATGCTGTTCTTTACGAAGTAAATATAAGGCAATTTACACCTGAAGGGACCTTCAAAGCATTTACCCAGCACCTGCCCAGACTTAAGGAACTGGGAGTTGATATCCTGTGGCTTATGCCAATCCACCCTATAGGAATAAAAAACCGAAAGGATGAACTTGGAAGCTATTATTCAGTAAGGGATTATATGAAAGTAAATCCAGAATTTGGCACTCTGGAAGATTTCAAAATCTTACTTGACAAAGCTCACGAAGCAGGGTTTCATGTAATAATGGACTGGGTTCCAAACCATTCATCATGGGATAATCCTTTAACAACTGAACATCCAGAGTTCTACGTAAAAGACAAGGACGGTAATTTTATTCCACCTCTGGGAACAGACTGGACTGATGTCATACAATTCGATTGGACTAATAAAGGCCTTCATGAATATATGCTGAATGCGCTTAAATTCTGGGTTGAACTTGGGGTTGACGGTTTCAGGGTTGACCATCCGCATAAAACACCTCCTGAATTCTGGGAAACGGTAAGGGCAGAACTATGGAAAATTAAACCTGTTCTGCTGCTGGCAGAAAATGAGGGCCAGAATGAATTTATGAAAAAGGGCTTTGACATGAACTATTCCTGGGAATTGCATCATCTGATGAACCAGATAGCCCGCAAAAAAGACAGCGTAAATTCACTTGAAAAATATTACGAAAAAGAGCTTTTCGTTTATCCGCAGAATACTTACCGGATGGTATTTTTAGACAATCATGATGAAAATTCATGGAACGGAACCATAACATCACGAATGGGTGAAGCCCAGTATCCTTTTGCTGTCTTCATGTTTACCACAAGGGGTGTACCTTTGCTTTACAATGGCCAGGAAGTGTGCCTTAATAAAAGTCTTCGCTTTTTTACAAAGGATACTATCAGATGGGATACATGTACAATGACAGCTTTTTATAAAAAACTTATACGCCTTAAAAAAGAAAATCAGGCCCTCTGGAATGGAGAGGAAGGAGGCAAGATGGAAATTATTAAAACCAATCAGCCCGGCAAGGTATTTGCCTTTAGCAGAGAAAAAGATGGTAACCTTTTGATAGTTTTTCTGAATCTTAGAGATAAAGAGGTGGCCGTAAAACCGGTTCTTAAAAACATCCGGGGTACTTTTACCGATTATTTCAACCATTCAGTAATCGAAATGCCTGACGATAAACCGCTTATAATTGAGCCATGGGGATTCAGAATTTTTATAAAATAATCGCCATTTTACTCCTGGCTTGCGGATGCAACTACAAAACAACTTATACTGTTCCGGAATGGTCAAAAAAAGCTGTCTGGTATCAGATTTTTGTTGAGCGTTTCAGAAACGGAGATCCATCCAACGATCCTTCTGTAAAGGACATTACCGGTGCATATCCCGATAATTATCCCGAGGATTGGAGCATCACTCCATGGGGACACGATTGGTATGCACATGAGCCCTGGCTCGACAAAATCAAGGGCGGTAATTTTCATGCAAAAATCCAGGCCCGCCGTTACGGGGGAGATCTTCAGGGTGTGCTTGATAAGATAGATTATCTTGATTCCCTGGGGATTACTGCCATCTATTTTAATCCACTAAATGACTCACCTTCCCTGCACAAATACGATGCCCGCACTTATACTCATATCGACCGCAATTTCGGTCCCGATCCTGAAGGGGACTCTCAATTGATGGAATCAGAAACCCCTGATGACCCGGCAACATGGAAATGGACCTCAGCCGACAGACTTTTTCTTAAAGTTGTTGAGGAATTCCACAAAAGAGGCATCAAAGTAATAATTGATTACTCGTGGAACCACACAGGAAAGGAATTCTGGGCACTTAAAGATATCAGGGAAAAAGGTCCATTTTCAAAATATGCCGACTGGTACAACATTATAAGTTATGATAACCCTGCAACTCCTGAAAATGAATTCAGATATGAAGGATGGGGCGGAAGAAACATTTATATGCCTGTTTTCAGAAAAGATATAATTCCCCCAGATGATACCATCATGCCTTTTGAAGGGAATCTCCATTCTTCTTCCCTCCGTAAACATATATTTGATGTCACCCGCAGATGGCTTGACCCCGATGGCAATGGTGATCCCTCAGACGGTGTTGACGGATTCCGTCTTGATGTTGCAGCAGAAATACCAATGGGCTTCTGGCGTGAATACCGAAAAGTGGTCAGGGAAATTAATCCTGAGGCATATCTGGTAGGTGAGATATGGTGGCTCAAATGGCCCGACCAGCTCCTTGACCCCGCCCCGTTTATGGGCGAACAATTCGATGCAATAATGAATTATAGATGGTTCAGGGTGGCAAGAGGATTCTTCGCACAGGCAGAACCTGTCTTGACTCCATCCGAATTTGTAGAATGGATAAAAAAACTTAATGTCGGAATTCCGGCCGAAAACCAGATGGCAATGATGAATGTTGCCGGCACACATGATTCTCCACGACTTTCAACTTCTTTCTATAACAAAACCCTGGACAAATACCGTGCAAAACCTTCTGAAAACCCTGATTACAAAATCAATAAACCTGACAGTATAACATTGCTTGAGCAAAAAATGTTCCTTGTTCACCAGTTCACTTTTACAGGAGCACCACATATATGGTATGGTGAGGAAGTTGGAATGTGGGGTGCCGACGACCCTGATTGCCGCAAACCAATGGTGTGGAATGACATTGTTTATGAGGTGGAAAGAACTCACTTCTACCCCGATAAAATACGACCTGCCGATACTGTAAAACCCGACCATAACCTAAATGAATTTTACAAAAAGATGATTAAACTAAGAAAAGAAAATCCCGTTCTTGTTTATGGAGACCTCGATTTTCTTATTGCTGATGACAATAAAATGATACTGGCCTATTCCCGTGAAAAAGGTTCTGAAGAAATCATCACCATCTTCAACAGATCAGGGAGTGAACAAACAGTGATGTTACCGGTACGGAAAAAGGCTCTTTATATTGAACTTTTCCCTGACAATAAAAAAGATTACAAAACCAATAATAAAAATTTGATTATCAACATAAAACCACTTTCAGCAATAGTACTTAAAAGGGTTGGTACTTAATTCAGTTTTACGATTTTTATCACATTATAATACTTTCCGTTTCGAACATGAACAAAATATATACCGGCTGGAATGTCGTTCCCCCTGCTGTCTTTACCATCCCATTCAACAATGAATTCATTCAAAGCCGGCATTTTCTTTTGCCATATTGTGTTTCCGGTTGAATTGTAAATTGTCAGAGTCAATAAACCAGGTAGTTTGGTATTGACAGTAAAATAAAACTGGTCTTTTGATGGATTAGGATAGGCATTTACAGATATCAACTCATTATCGAGTATTTCCTGTACACCCAGATACTCTTTAGGAGATGGGAGTCTTACAGTTGTATAAATTCTGTACTCTCCAGGACGTAAGGTGAGAGGGTCACTGAATGAATTTACTGTCAGTGAATCATCACTAAAATATTCATACCATTTTCCTGTTTGTGGGAAAAGAGGTATAAAAGTTGCTGTTGAAATATCAAAATTACCAACAATATATGCTTTAATGTTCTGTGAACCAAGAATTATGCTTTTCTGTTTGCCTGAAAGGGAATATGTAAAAAAAGTATTACTGAAAGCATCACAGGTCTGCCTCAGATTGTTCATTACACTGTAAACTCTGTAAAGTCTTCGCCTTTCCGGTATCGAAAAGTAATTCCATAGCAGAGGTTTTTCACCTGTTCTTCCGTTATAATCGATTGAGATGTCATATCCTAGCTCCCCGAATTGCCATATCATCTTTGGTCCGGGAATTGACAGCAAAAACACAGCTGCCAGTTCCATCCTCCGTAAAGCTGTCTGAAGATTTTTGACATTATAATCGGGGGCAGAAGCTCCATAAGCAAGAGCTTTGTACATAATTCTTTCCTCATCATGGCTTTCCATATAAGAAACCAGATTTGGTACTTTCCATCCTCTGGCTATATGAGTTGCTCCTGAAAGATCTGAATCGTAGCCCATAACTGCTTCTGCAAATTGATAATTTAAATTACCCCATATAAGCATCCCATATTCGGCGAGTTCTTTTTCCTCAGCATTTTCAGTAAAATGTTCAAGAATCACATATGCCGAAGGATTGACCTCCCAGATTTTACCTGCAATTCTTTTCAGAATTGCAATCCTCGAAGCGTCATATGTCCACCCTTCGCCAGGTGTGTTTGTGAACCCTTTGGTAAAGTCAAATCTGAAACCGTCTATTTTATACTCTGTAAGCCAGTATGAAGTAATACGGTCAACAAGTTTCTGAGTAGCCGGAGCCTCATGGTTAAAATCTGCTCCCCACTTATATACCGGATTTGGTGAAACTGAATTGAACCAGGGGTTTGGAGTCTTCATAACTATTTCCTGAGCGCCGTAATGATCCAGGTATAGTTGAACAAAAGGAGACTGTCCAAAACAATGATTAAGAACAAGATCCATTATAACGGCAATACCTTTGCCGTGGCAGCTGTCAACAAAAGCTTTGAAATATTCTTTAGGTCCATAGTATTTGTCGGGTGCAAAATAAAATGCCACATTGTAACCCCAGCTCAGGTTACCTTCAAACTCGGTAACCGGCATAAGTTCGACAGCATTTATACCAAGATTTTTAAGATAATTTAATGTATCAGTAAGAGTCTTAAAATCATGTGAAGCGACAAAATCCCTTAAAAGCAGTTCATAAATGACAAGCTTTTCTGGTGGGGGAGCATTGAAGAATTCATTTTTCCATTTATATGGATTTTGTGCTGTCTGGAGCACCGAAACCATACCATTGGTAATTCCTTTGGGATATTTTATCAGTCCTGGATAGGTCGATTCAGTAATGAAATCATCATTAAAAGGGTCAAGTATTTTATCTGCATAAGGATCGGCAATATAAAGTTCCCCATCCACAAAATACTGAAACCTGTATTCCTTCTTTGGTTCAAGGCCATCAATCCTTACCCAGTAACGCTCACTGTCTGGTGTTCTCTTCATATAACCCTTACTGCACGCCAGCCAATCTGTAAAGTCACCTGTTGCAAATACATAGTTTTTATATGGAGCATGAAGAACCAGAATAACAGAAGTATCATTGATATAATTTATACCATCAATGGCACCGGGTGGAAGTTCTTCAACTTCAACCGATTTTCTGACATGACAGAAGAAAGAGTCTGCAGCAAATCGCGGCAGGTCCCATGCAACTGCTTTAACCCAATATTCACCGTAAGATTCCGCAATAATGGTATCAGTAACAAGATCCCTGGTTCTGCCACTTTTCCTGTACTGATTATTAATGTACAACGAAATTGAATCGGCATTCGTAGCAGATGCACTTACTCCAAGCAGGCTGTTTTTTTCAATAACAACTGAAAACCTTTCAGGAAGTGTGAATATTACATTCAAACCACTTTCAAAAACATCTATGAAAATATCGGGTCTTGTTTGACGAGTTCCATCTGAGTTTCTGAAAACAAGAGCAATTTTCTTGACTTTTTCTCCCGGCAGTACATTATAAAATGTTTCAATACTGGGAGATATAATAAACTCATACTTGTAATTGCCAAGATAATTTAGTTTAGGCTGAACCGCATTATTTCCCCAGGTGCCTATAACTTTCTGCCAGTTTGGACTACCTTCCAGAATAAGCCCTGTATGTACATAAATGTCACCGGTATAATTATGAAGTTCACCAGCGTCCTGATTTGTATCATAATATATTTTAATTACCCTGCCCAGTGTCGGAACAGCTGGATCTGTTGAAATCATTTGCCCCGAAACACTTAAGAGAAACAAAAGAAAAAGAACCGCTGATGCCAGGAATTTATTCATTTCAAAATTTTAAAATGTTCATCCTACAATTAGTGTGTTTTATCTGATGTTATATTTTTCAGTCATGTAATTTATGCCTTTGATTGTATTACCCTGAAAATCAAAAAAAGTATTGCAATCCCATGATGAACCCGTACCCCAGAGATCCTTCATTTCAGATGTAATCCATGCAGGTTCCCAGTAGAAAACACCTTCGCCGCCTCCTTCAATAATTTCCTGAACAAGTGTTTTCAGATAATTGAACTGACCTTCCTGGGTAGCAGGGAATCGGTCAGTCAATTTGCCTGTATCAATTATATTGGGATAATTATCTGCATTCTCTATAGTCCATGGATAAGCTGTTTCCATTATCATTACATCCTTCGTATATTTTGTTTTGAGCATCGAGATATAATTGCTAAGCTCTTCAAGTTTAACCTTTGACCATATGTAGTAATAAGACAACCCGATAAAATCATAATCTGTTAATCCTTTTTGCCAGAGGCCTTCAAACCAAGGATCAGCATTTTCAGGTTGTGCTACATGGATTATTATTCGGGGTTTTATCTGACTTGAATTGCCAGCACTCCGGATTGCACTTATTGCACCATTTAGAAGATAAATCATGTTATTCTCGTTGCCATTCCAGCGGCTTCCTTCCGGAAGCAAGAAACCCGGGTTAATCTCATTTCCGGGCTGAACATATTCAGGCATAAGACCTTCTTTGTCCAGTTCTTTAAGCGTTTTATAAGTATAATTATAAACACTATCACGAAGTGCGGCAATATCGAGCGACTGCCAGGCTGCTGGTTTTATCTGTTTTGATGGATCAGCCCATGTGTCGGAGTAATGGAAATCGAGGCATACTTTCATTCCAAGTAATTTAGCTCTGCGGATTCCATCTTTAACGTCTGCAAAATCGTTGTACATCTTTTCGGAGGGAGGAGAATAAACCTCTCTTGTCCATACTGGATTATGAAATAATCTGAAGCGAACTACATTTGTTCCATATTGCCTGAAAATAAGATAAGGGTCCTTAATTGTCCCCGAATCTCTGTAAACCCCACCATGTTCAAGTATCTGGTTTACGTAAGAAAGGTCGGCACCCATGACAAATTTATCTGGCAGATAATAAATCCTCTTCTGCTGCAAACTGTCGCCCTGACGTTTACAGCATGTTAATACGATAAGAATGACAAAGAGAATCACTGAATAGGTAAACCTGTTTAACATTGTAATTTTTTTAGTCTTTGAATATAAAACTTTTACAAGTGAAAAAAGAGGTTATCACCTCCTGATGATAACCTCTTTATAACACACTGGAATCATTTAGTTCTTGACAATCTTATATTTATAGATTGTCTTGCTAAGATCAAGAGTTATTGTGTAATTACCATTTTCAGCAACCGGGATGTTATCGCCGTTGTATTCCAGTTTCCTGTCTCCTCCAGTATCACCAAGATTGATTGCCCATTCTCCGTTAGCTCTGAACTTGAATGATTTACCACCAATCAGGTTGACAGTTACTGTCCAGGTGTTTTCATTGATGTTGTATGTCATCGGGGTATCGGTGCTCCATCCACCCGGTGTTGCATCACCAATCAGAGCCCATGTAGTTTTAACCCATGAATAGGTTGCCTCATTTAAGTCGGCATTTATTCTGAATTGTCCCGGACCACCTGTAACCTTTATATTGTTACCACCCCAGCCTCCGATTTTTAAAGTACCCGACATTCCACTCGGATCGGGATCACCTATTGTATTAGGCTCTTCCCATGCAGGTACCTTTGTCAGTTTGAATTCCGTATTAGCATCAGGAAAATAGAGATAACCTTCATATTTACCATCACTTTTTGCTGATGTTATAACCGGTGTTGATTCATTCAATACCCAACCCTGATAACTTCCCGGAACATAAAGTTTCGGATATTCTATTGCCTTTTCAAAAGGTTTAACATTAATGGTTAAAGTATCTGAATAAACAAGGGGCACATTTGGATTAATGAAAGCTTTAAGCCTGCATTTAACAGCAACTGAAACATCCGGCTCCGCCCCTAAAATGAGCAGTACAGTATTCATTTTTGAATTAAGGATTTCCAGCTCTGTCTTTGTTGTTACTCCTATATCATTAATATCCTTAAAATTATTAATGGAAACCTGCAAGGTGTAGGTAACTGCTGCCTGGAAACCGTAATCAGCGGCTGACCACTTAAATGTGGTCATCACATTATTTTCGTTTGCTTCAGTTATGGTGAAACTTGTACCTCCTGAAGGATTTGAAAATTTAGGTTTTACAATTTCCTTCTCACTTTTAAGAAAAGGACCTTCTGGTAGCTCCTCACAACCTGCAATAAAAAGCAGGCCAAGAACTATCATAAATAATGATATATATTTTGTTTTCATATACCTGAGATTTTACGTTATCATATTAATATCCTGGATTCTGAACCAGATTCGGATTTGCTCCTATATCGGATGAGGGAATCGGGAACAGATCTAAGTGGCTGCTTGTTGATACTCCTTCTTTTATCCCGCCTTTCCATTCCCAGACATAAGTCGAATTACTGAACTTACCAAACCTTATAAGGTCTGTTCTGCGGTGGCATTCCCAATAAAGTTCTCTTGCTCTTTCATCAAGAATAAAATTCAGGTCGAGCTGACCGGCAGTAATATCACCCGATTCATTACCGTAAGCTCTGCGTCTCAATGCATTAATATATCCAAGTGCTGTATTGATATCCCCTCCAGTTCCTCCCCTCAGCACAGCCTCTGCATACATCAGATATGCATCAGCAAGCCTGAAAACAGGAAAATCAGTATCCGGATGAGTCCTGTCTTTACCGGGTGACCCATCCCTCTTGATATTCTTCCACTTCTTGATAGCATAACCCTCGGTAAAGAGGAAAATATCAGAAATCGATTTTGATTGTCCGCTGGTATGGAACATCGCTCTTTTATCGGTGGTACCTGTTACATCAGGAAACTTATCAACAAACTGTGGAGTTGTGCGTGTTCCGCCCCAACCACTTCCGATTCCAAATTCTGCAGGAGACATGTTTCCTCCCACTGCAGCATTTATAATGAAGGTTGTACCACCCCATGTCTTAGTATTCTCACCGTCAAAGGCAATGGGGAAAATTATTTCATTGCAAAGATTATTATCAGCAAGGAAAAGATATGCATAATTAGACTCTATTGTATAAGGACTTGCAATTACTTTCTTTATCCATGTGAGTGCATCGGTATATCTGGCTTCCTTGATATAAACTTCAGCATTCAGATAAAGCTTGGCAAGAAGCATCCATGCTGCTGCCTTGTCAGCTCTCCCGTATTCGTTAGTTTTCGCATTTTTTAGCTGGCTTTCAATATCAAGGAGCTCAGATTCAAGATAATTAAATAAATCTTTGCGCGAAATTTGTTTCGGAAGAAAAGCTCCTACAGTATTTGTCTCATCTACAAAGGGAACATTACCGAAAAGATCGATTGCATGATAGTAGCTCAGAGCTCTCAGAAATCTTGCTTCAGCCCTGTACATTCTCACAGTCGCTTTTTCAGCTTCTGTAAAACCTCTCTGCGACAGCTTATCTTCCGACGACTCCCTGATAAACTCGTTGCACAGAGAAATCTGATAATATATTCTATTGTAAAGCGCCTTGATAAACTCACCACCTGAAGTCCAGGTCTGGAAATGATAATCTTTCAGTGTTCCGTCATTCCAGGCAATAACTGCTTCGTCAGTTGTAAGCTCCTGTGCAAGCCAGTATTGCCTCAGATACTGTGAAAAACCCTCATCAATTCCACTTATATCAGGATTTCCGTGAGGCCCCTGCTGGCCTGAAAGTGCCAGACCAGCATAACATTTTGCAAGAACCTGTCTGTAGGCTGTTGTGTCTTTATATACTGTGGCAGAAGTAATTACCAGAGGATCTATAGGAACAGTATCCAGATCTTTCACACACGATGCAAGAGCCATTAATATGGCTATCATCGAAATTGCTGTTGTTTTAAAATATTTAGTACTCATATCTGTCTGGTATTAAAAGTTAAAAATCTAATCTTGCGCCAAGCATAAATGTCCTTGGACGCGGATAAATATTATTGTCTATACCGTCAAATATTTCAGGATCAAGACCTGAATATTTCGTAATTATAAACAGATTCTGAATTGAAAGATATACTCTCAGAGAACCTGTTGATGAACCAATATTATCGAAATTGTATCCAAGGTTCACGTTGTCCACTCTCAGGAAAGACCCGTTCTCAAGAAAATGGTCTGACCAGTACTGGGGATTCGAGAATTTGGTTGTAAGAATACTCCTGTTCAGATTGTTGAGGGCACCAACGGAAGCATAAAGCCCTGCATATGAACTGCCAGAAGCAACATTGTTGTAAACATAATTACCAATACTTACCCTTCCATTAAAACTGAAATCAAAGTTCTTGTATCTGAACATCGAATTAAATCCCATAAGGACGTCAGGATAGGGATCTTTTACTCTGTACCTGTCTGACAGACCCTGTGATGTTACAATTCCGTCACCATCTCTGTCAACATACAGATTGTCTATTGGATTGCCCTGTGCATCATAAACCTGTTCTGCAAGGAAGAATGAATTCCTGGGATATCCGACAGTATTAATCTGAACGTAATTGCCAACACCACCAGATATTCCTCCAGTTTCAACTCCAATAAAATTGGGATCATCAACAGCAGTGAGCTTTGTTATTTCATTCTTGTTAATTGTGGCATTGACTCCCACTGACCAGGAATAATCTGGATTCACCAACGGTTTAACATTAAGAGAGAATTCAAATCCTTTGTTAATAAGATTACCAACATTGGTGGTTATGCGGTTTGTCAGATTTGTCCCTGCAGGTACATCGATTGTATTAAGAAGGTCTTTAGTCGGACGGTAGTAATACTCAGCTGTACCACTTATTCTGTCTTTCAGGATTCCGAAATCAATACCAACATTATAAGTTGTTGTTTCCTCCCACTTGAGATTTCTGTCATATCCTTCGGGGCGGAGAGTAGTTACAAATGTATTTCCGAACTGGTACCTTGCATTATCCTGGCCGTATGTATATCTTGCAAGATAAGGATAATCACCACCAATATCCTGCTGGCCCGTTATACCGTAACCCAGTCTTAATTTAAGTGCACTGAAGAAGTTTCCACTTTTGAGGAAGCTTTCTTCTTTAATGTCCCATGCCAGAGCCAGTGACGGGAAAAGACCCCAGCGGTTTTCTTTTGCAAATTTCGAAGATCCATCATCACGGAGCGTAAAAGTAAGCAGGTATCTGTTCAGCAAAACATAATTAAGTCTCCCAAAGAATGAGATAAGATAACTTTCTGTGAAATATTCATTATCCTGATAGGTAATTGTCTTTGCATAGTTTCTTTCAAGATAACTTCCTTCTCTGTAAAAATGCTGCCATGAGTAACCTGCTGTAAAGTCAATCCTGCTCTTTATCGCTTCTATATCCTTTTTATAATTTATATAAATATCGAGCAGTTCATTCTTCTTGTTCTGAGTGTAAGTATTATATCTTCCTCTTCCTGAATTCCAGTACCAGGCAGCCATTTCTGAAACAATTACTTTCCCATCACTCCAGGAATAGTCTGCTCCTGCATTGACAGTTAATTTAAGATCGGGAAGAAAATGGAGTCTGTAATCCATTTCAATATTACCAAGAAATCTGTGGACCATCGATCTGTCATTTCTCAGGTCAAGAAGAGCAACAGGGTTGCTTGTTACCCCGATGGTAATAGGATCACCATTAGGCTGCTTCCATGTAAAGTAACCTCCGTAATTACTGCTTGAAGGATCATAAACAGGCTGTGTCGGGTCCATTGATACAGCAGCTCCAATAGCTCCGTGGTCGGCAAACCTGTTTCTTATGTTCATATATTTCGCATTGATATTAAAAGTAAGATGATTGTCAAGAAGGCTCGGATTGAGGTTTAGAGTTGAAGTAAGCCTTTCAAGTCCTGAGGTTTTCAGCAAACCTTTTTCATTTGTGTACCCTACCGAAAAACGATAAGGAAGAGCTTTATAACTGCCTGAAAAACTCAGATTGTGGTTAAGTGAAAATGCGGTCTGAAAAATTTCATCCTGCCAGTCGGTTCTGTATTTTCCCATTAGCTGAACTGCCTGGGAGCCCTGAGGATACCTCGAATAAACGAGCGATCTGAACTCTTCTGGAGAGAGGACTTTTACTTCGCCTGTTCGGAATCCTACGGAAGCTGATCCGTCATACGTAACCTTGAAAGGCCTTCCTGTCAGACCTTTTTTGGTCGTTATTATTATAACACCATTGGATGCCCTTGAACCATATATAGCTGTAGCTGAGGCATCTTTTAGTACAGTGAATGATTCAATATCGTTTGAGTTGATAAGACTTAATGGGTTTGGCATTCCTGAAACGCCAGCATTGTCTATCGGAACACCGTCAATAACAATAAGAGGATCATTGCTTGCCGACAGGGACGAGCCACCCCTTATTCTTATCGTCGCCCCGGCAGTAGGATCCCCACCTGATGTTGTAATCTGTACACCAGGAATCTTACCTATAATAAGTTCCTGAGGCCTTGCAACCGAACCCATGTTAAAATCACGTGTCCCTATTGCAACAACCGAACCTGTTGCATCTTTTTTGGTAACTGTACCATAACCAATGACAACTACTTCCTGCAATGCCTGCACATCAACTGCAAGTGAAACATCAATCGTTGTTCTGTTATTTACCGGTATTTCCTGACTCAGATATCCCACATATGAAAACTGTAGAACTGATGTTGGAGATACAGTAATTGCATAATTCCCACTGGCATCAGTCATGGTGCCGTTAGATGTCCCCTTTTCAATAATCGTTACACCTGTTAGAGGGGATCCATCCGAAGCATCTGTAACTTTACCTGTGACTCTTATTCCCTGCGCATAAAGTGTCCCTGTAAAGAACACTCCCAGGGAAAACATCCACAGAAATAATATGATACTTTTCTTCATAAAAAATTAGTTTTAAATTAGTTACTATTTATGTCCTGAAAATTCAATAATGATTTTACAATGTAACAAATTTATAAAAAAAACAATTTAAAAACAATATAAATACATTAATTTTCAATAAATTAAGAACTTTTTACCGCAAACGTTTGAAATGTAAACAAGATTATTTTAAAACTACCCGACTGTTGATTTTTTAAAATATATGTTCTGTTTATAGTCAATAATTTTAAGTTTAAAAGTTTGAAAAAAGAGAGATAATAAAATGTAAATTTATGACGCTTATCAGAGAGTATGCATAAAAAGACACAGATAACCATCAAAGATATAGCAAAAGAGCTTGGTATATCACCCTCAACCGTTTCAAAAGCATTGAAGGATCATTCCGATATTTCAGATGAAACAAAAAAAGCTGTAAGGGAACTGGTTGAAAAGCTTAATTACAGGCCTGATCCCATAGCCCTAAGCCTTAAAATTGGGCAGAGTAAAACTATCGGTGTTATTATTCCGGAAATTGTTCATTATTTTTTTTCAACCGTTATCAGCGGTATTGAAGATGAAGCTTATAATTCTGGTTATCAGGTAATTTTTTGCCAATCGAACGAATCATACGATAGGGAGGTACGTGCAGTAGAAACGCTTCTCTCAGGAAGGGTCGACGGGATACTTGTCTCAATGTCAAAAACTACTGACAAATACGACCATTTTAAGAAAATTAAAGAATATGGAATTCCCCTTGTATTTTTTGACAGGATATGTGAAGAGCTGGAAACCGATAAGGTAATTGTTGATGATGAAGAAGGGGCTTTTTGCGCAGTCAGCCACCTGATTAATGAAGGTTGCAGGGAAATTGTACATCTGGCCGGACCCCAGAATCTGAAAATCGCCCAGGAAAGAATGAAAGGATACATAAGGGCTATATTAAAAGCTGGGCTTACAATAAAAGAAGAAAATATTATCAAATGCGATACTGTCAATGATGCAAGATTAATTGTGCCCGGACTTATTAAAAGAGAAAATAGGCCAGACGGTATTTTTGCCGTTAACGACCTAACAGCAGCTGAAGCTATGAAAGTTATTAAAGCATCGGGGTTAAATATCCCTGAAGATATTTCTGTTGTAGGCTTCACCAGTGGCATGATTTCTGACCTTACCGACCCTCCGCTTACTTCTGTTGAACAACATGGCTATGAAATCGGAAGAGAAGCAGCAAAATTACTGATCGGCAGGATAGAAAATAAAATCTCAGGAGAATTTATTACCAGGATTATCAAGACAGAACTTATAATAAAAAAATCATCATGGAAGTTTCAAACTTCGCTCCCCAGGCAGGGATCGAACCTGCGACCTACGGATTAACAGTCCGCCGCTCTAACCAGCTGAGCTACTGAGGAATTTTTACCGCATCAAATTTTTTGCGTGGCAAAATTACAGGCTTTTAGTGAATTTAACAATATCTTTGAAAAAATTTTTATGAAAAAAATTCTTGGAATAGGTAACGCTCTGGTTGACATCGTAACATTTATAGACGATGAAAAAATACTTGAAAAATTTTCCCTGCCTAAAGGAAGTATGCAACTCGTGGACAAAACCACTTCGCTGAAAATAAGAGAAGCAACTAAAAAATTTCAGAGCACGTTTGCACCTGGGGGATCTGCAGCAAATACCATTTACGGCCTGGCAATGCTTGGAGTAAAAACCGGCTTTCTTGGAGCTACAGGCAAAGACGAAACAGGGAAACTATTTGATTCTGAACTCTGTAAAGCAGGTGTAAAAACCTTCATCAAAAAACTGAACAACCCTACAGGCACAGCTATATCCCTTGTCACTCCCGATAGTGAAAGAACTTTTGCCACATATCTCGGCGCAGCCGTAGAGTTGTCTGTTGACGACCTGAAAAAAGAACTGTTTTCAGAATATGATATTCTATACCTCGAAGGATATCTTATATACAATAAAGATTTTGTGGTCAAAGCCTGTTCTCTGGCTAAATCACTTAAAATGAAAGTTGCACTCGACCTGGCAAGTTACAATGTGGTAAATGACAATATAGATGCTTTTAAAGAGGTAATAGTCAATTATACTGATATTTTGTTTGCCAATTCCGAAGAAGCCAGAGCATATACAGGTAAAGAACCGGAAGAATCACTTAAGGACTTATCCCAAAAATGTGAAATTGCCGTTATAAAAACAGGAGCTAATGGTTCTCTTATACAAAGTGGTAACAAAATTATTAAGGTACAACCTTTTCGGGTGGAATGCAGGGATACTACTGGTGCAGGTGATCTTTATGCTGCTGGTTTTCTTTATGGATTGGCATCCGACAAATCCCTTGAAAAATGCGGACAATATGGCTCCTACCTTGCAGCAAAAGTTATAGAAATAACAGGGGCACGTATTGAATCCGAAAAATGGCCCGCAATAAAGAAAACTATTTCAGTGCTATAACTGGATACAGCAGATTAGTATTTTGGCAACTTATATCCGTTATAATATACCGGAGTAATAAGTTTATTGGCAGCAGCTGAAGTAAATTGCTGTTTTGCATTATCCCAGTATACCTTTTCGCCGGTCAGGAAAGCGATATTTCCCATGTGTGCAACCAATGCTACATCTCTTCCTACATCTATGCTGGCATTAAGCTTTTGCGGGGTATTATTCTCAAGGCAGTCTAGAAAATTTCTTACATGAAGGTCCAGTCCAGAACCAACATTTTTCTGCAAAGGCACTGCTTCCATTCTCCCTTTGTCTGGAATCACTTCCCAGCCGTTACGGTCAAGAACAAGTGTTCCATTTTCACCTGTATAAGCCATCCCATGAGGTCTTCTCCAGTTTCCTAGTCCGATCCCTATTGTATGTTCCCAGATCATCATAAAGTCTTCAAAATCATATACCGCTGTCATTGTATCAGGTGTCTCCATTGCATCGTCAGGGAAAGCATATTTACCACCTATAGCCATAACTGATTTGGGAACAGCCTTATTCATTCCATAAAGTATATAATCAATAAGGTGCACACCCCAGTCGGTCATTAATCCACCTGCATAATCCCAGTACCACCTCCATGACTGGTGAAATCTGTTTTGATTGAACGGCCTTTTAGGAGCAGGTCCCAGCCACCGGTCATAATCAACACCTTCTGGTACTGGAGAATCCGGTACTTTTGGTACAGCTCCCTTCCAGTCAACAAACGACCAGGCTTTACAAACCCTGATACGCCCCAGTTTTCCGGACTTAAGAAAATTAATTGCATCAACAAAATGGGGCTGACTCCTCTGCCACTGCCCTACCTGCACCATCTTTCCATGTTTCTTTACAGCCTTCTGCATAACATTTATCTCGGCAATCGATTTGCCAATCGGTTTTTCTACATACACATGCTTGCCAGCTTCCAGTGAATCAACCAGCATAAGACAATGCCAGTGGTCGGGCGTACCAATTATAACTACATCAATATCCTTGCTTTCAAGCATCTTTCTGTAATCTACATATAACCTGGGTTTCTGGAATCCCAATTTAACAATGTCATCTGTTCGCCTGTTAAGAACATTTCGGTCAACATCACATATGGCAACACACTCAACCTCCTTGTTCTTCAGGAAAGAGGCTAAATCGTTCCAGCCCATACTATTTCCACCTATTAATGCCACTCTTATTCTGTCACTCGGAGATACACCGGGCCTGCCTATGGAAAACGCTTCAAAAGGTATAACCGACGCGGCAGCAGCAACTGATGCAGTCTTTAAGAAAGTTCTTCTATTCGATTTCATAAATCTAACTGTATTAAATAATGAGAGCAAATTTAAAAAAATAAACGAATAAGCCAGACTTCTATTTTTTCATGTTACTTAGAAGAGGCACTTTTTAATTTTTTTTAACGTCTATAAAACAATGTATTACAGATTTCGTTTTTAGTTATATATTTTTAAATGAAGCAATTTTATTTCTGTAATTTGTTATATTTAGTTTTTTTAATCATAACTTTACATGATTAAATTAAATTGTTGTATATAATCATTCAAATGGTTAATCATTAATTAATAAAAGTTTTTTTATCTTTAGCATGTTATATCAAAATTTATAAACTCATGGCAAGTTTAAAGCTTTTACTAGGCCTTATTCCCTCAACCGAAAAAATTGAGCAGGAAGAAAAAACACTTCTAGCAGAGTTTGAAAGGCTAAAATCAATTTCTGAATCACAAAAGCTTGCAAGGTTCAATGAATTGCATGAACTTGTCAATTCAGAAGGTTTTAAACAGAAAAAGAAAGAAATTGAAAGTCTTTCATATAAAAACTCTGAAGAATATGCTAAAGAAAAAGAATTTCTTTCTTTGAAAAAAGCCAAAGATATTGTTATGTACTTCAGGACTGTCGAAGGAAATGCGCTTAAAAGATTCAGGGAACTTGACGGTTCTGAAAAGATAAAAAAATACGAAGAACTAAAACAGCTTGTATCTGAAGCAGGGTTCAGAGAAAGAATGAAATCAAAAGATTTCTCAGGTTCGGATGATGCCAGAAAACTGGCAGAATTTAAACAGATGGATTCATCCCCGGATATAAAAGAGTATTACAGTTTTAAAAATTCAAAAGAATATGCAAATTTCTTGAATATTGATGGCTCATCGAGGCTTGCCAGATTCAATGAATTAAAAGAATACACAAGTTCAAAAGAATTCCAGGAAAAAAAGGCATTTCTTCTTGACAAAAACAGATTTCAGAAAACTGAAGAATATAAAACACTTAAAGAGTATCTCGACCTTAAAAATGACCCCGATATTGTATGGTATTTAAAAACAAAAGATTCGGACAAATTTGATGTCCTGAAAAAAAGAGAACTTGTTTTCAGTGAAGAGTTTGACAGTGACACGCTCGATACAAAAAGATGGCTGACAAATTATTACTGGGGCGAAAAACTCCTGCACGACCGATATTCACTTGAATCTGACCTTCATTTTTATACTGAAAAAGATAATTTTGAAATTCGTCATAGTTACCTGAAAATAATTACAAAGCCGCAAAAAATTCAAGGCAAAGCCTGGTCGCCTGTGCGGGGATTTACAATTAAAGAATTCAATTATACATCAGGAATAATTAATACCGGAAATTCGTTCAGGCAGAAATACGGAATCTTTACTGCAAAAATAAAACTTGGTGACCCAAATGCCCGACATTCATTCTGGCTTGTTGGAGAAAAAACGACTCCACACATCAATATCTGCACCACTGCAGGAGGAAAAGTATGGTTCACACTCTTTACTGAAGACGGAAAACAGATTAAATCAAAAGTGAGTGGAAAATATGCACAAAAGAGCTACATCTTTACTCTAGAATGGACTCCTGATAAACTTATATGGAAAATTAATGGTGTTGAAGCTTTCAGTACAACAGAAAACATTCCCCAGGAACCAATGTATATCAATCTTGCAGGTGGGGTAACTGCTCCGGTTAACAGTATGACATCAATGGAAATAGACTGGGTAAGAGTTTACATACCAAAGAATTGAATTCCATAATAATTTAAAATGGAGGTTGTCTTAATGATAACCTCTTTTTTTTTATCTGGATGTAACTTTCAGCACTTTTATCCGTCTTTATTAGTGTTAAAACTTTTATGACTGTAAAAGAATACAACAAAGCAGTTGATGATTTTTCTGATGCGTTATACCGTTTTGTCAGAAGCAGCCTGAAAGATGATGACAGGGCAAATGACATTGTACAGGATACATACGAAAAACTCTGGCGGCACGTAACTGAAATAGAATTCAAAGTGGTAAAAGCATGGCTCTTTTCAACAGCATACAACAGTATGATTGATATCATACGTAAAGAAAAAAGAACTATTCCACTTGAAGAGGAGCATGAAAATGAAATTACTTACGAGTCAGAATATACCGACCTCAACGAAATTCTCCACCATGCACTCGACAGGCTGCCTGAATATCAGAAAATACCTGTTTTGCTACGTGATTATGAAGGATACAGTTACAGGGAAATTGGAGAAATTACAGGACAGACCGAAGCTCAGGTAAAAATAAATATTTACAGGGGCCGGATTGCTTTGAAGAGCTTTATCGGGAAAATTGAAACAGTGCTTTGACAAATGAAGCCCGAAAGAATCAATTATGAAATATGGATCCTTGATTACCTCGATGGCCGCCTTAACGAGGAACAGACCTGCCTGTTAATGCAATTTCTTGACGAAAATCCTGAAATCAGAGAGGAACTAAGTTTTCTTGCAGAATTTAATACTATACCTGAAGACACAAAGTATCCTTTCAAAAACAAACTTAAAAAGAGCATCACA
>JAKPDL010000047.1 GCA_029552825.1 Bacteroidota bacterium | reverse complement strand
TTTTTTCTTGTTTCTGTGTTATTATTCATATATAACTCATGGTACTCCTTTGCTAATGTTTTTCTTTGGTTATTAAACATTTTACAATGGATTACCATGAGTTTTCTATATATTACGGCATTTTATTTTACAACTTCCCTTATTTATAAGAGCCAATTACTGAAAGGACTGAGTAGAACCAGGGAGGCGAAAGAAGGACAAGTAGTCGAGAGATTTATGCTATCCCAGATATAGCCCAAGGCCATCTTGCAACTGTTAAGAATAGGAAACATTTTTTCGGAAAAGGCGAAAAGGTAAATTATGTTGAGCTATGATGCATGGGAGTTCTGGACGTCCCCATCTCCGTGAAAGGCAGCTTTCTTAACAGAGTATGTTTACGGCTGCATCGGACATCATGTTGAAACAATATCCTTTTTGTTAAGTCTGTATAAAAAAGCGTTTTTTCGGTTGTAAACCTTATACAAACGCGTGCATAGTAACCGGGACCCGGACCCGGTATAATGTAACCAAAACAATGATTCATCTAAATATTGGAATTCCAGAAGACGGTTTATCCGGCAAAGGCGCCTTACAAGCAACGCTTGAAGGCGCCTTTTCAGTTACAGGGTTTTTGCAGAAGAACTTGCTTAAGCAAAGGGGCTGCTCCTTAAGACCTTTCTAAACTACGCAAAGCATTCAGGGAGTTTGATGTTCTGAAAAAGGTTCAAGTGATGATGTAAGCGATGAGGAGGATGAGTTTAGATTGCCCTTCAAAACGCGTGGAACCGTAAGAAGAGGGTGCGCGAGCTCATTGAGAAATTCCATCTTTTGGGGCTGGAAGAAGCCTATCCTGTAAGGCTTTCAGGCGGGGAGCAGCAGCGGGTGGCGCTGGCGCGCATGCTGGCTGCCGAGCCGGAGCTGATCCTTCTGGACGAACCTTTCTCGGCCCTTGACGGGATTTTACGGGAGCAGATGCAGCAAAAACTCCCTGGCCTGCTCCATGGCAATAATTATCTGATGGTCACCCATGACATGGACGAGGCCTACCGCTTAAGCGATAACATCCTGGTGATGGAAAACGGTAAAATGCTGGCCTTTGACGCCCGGGAAAGGCTTTTTGATCATCCGCCCAACCTTGCGGCGGCCAGGATTCTGGGCCTTCGGAATGTGAGCGAGGCCATAAGGGTTCAGGAGAATATGATCCTGGTGCCCCAGTGGGGGTGCTTTTTGGAATGCGGGGGCAAGCAGAAGGTTTCCCATGTGGGTATTCGCTCCCAGCATGTGCGCATTTCAACCAGCCCAGGCGTCAACAGCTTTATGTGCGAGATTGTCAGGATACTGGAGGATCGGTTTACAGCCACCCTGTTTTTCCGGCTGCTTATAAAACGCACCAGGGATGTTCTCCTCCAGGCCATTGTGGACAAGGAGCGCTGGGAATACATGAAAAAAGGAGGGCATTCGCTTTTTGCCTGCTTTCCGCCCGATAAGCTCCTGTTGTTCTGATTCTGGGATACGAGAATAAACCGGTCCCATTTTCCTGCTTGTTTGCGAGATATGCGGCAAAACGATTCTCGTTTAGCATTTTGCTGCACTTTTTTGTGGTAACTTACGGTACTTTTGTTTTACAATGCAAATTGAAAAAACCACCATAACTTGGTATGATCCTTATTAAAAGGACAAAGAAGTTCTGGCAGGAATTTTCTTTGTCCTTTATTATTTTATATTCTGTTTTTATTGCATAAATTCTCTGGGTGCGGTGGTTCGTTATGCTGAAGGAAACAGAATGGAATACAATCAACAACATTTTATTGGAGATTTATGCAATCAGAAATATCGATATCATGGCTGAAAAGCTGTTAAAAGTGCTTCGCATGCTTATTCCCTATACAAGCGGATATTTTGTTGTGCTCGACAGCAATCAGAGTATTCAAGATGATAAATCCTTTTTCATCGGATTTGACGAGCAGAAAAAGAAAGAATATATTGAACACTTTTATGAAAAGGATTACTTAAGGTATGTGTATGACATTATTACCGAGACTACGGTTTACCGTGATACCGATATCATGGAAGAAGAAGTGCGAACAAAAACCGAGTTTTACAGGCATTTTCTGATGCCTCTTAAAATACCGTATGGCGCGGGTATTCTGCTGATGAGAGACAAGAAATTGATCGGTATCATCAATTTATTCAGGAATAAGGAATTAGGTGACTTCAAGGATAAGGATATCTACATATTGGATGTATTGAAGAAGCACCTTGCCAACATCACCTATAATTTATTGCATGATGGGATTGGCGTAAAAAATCTGGAGAGTAAACTGGAAAAACTGTATGATGATTATCATTTATCGGACAGGGAAAAAGAAGTCATCCGGTTGCTCAGGCAGGGAAAATCGAACCTGGATATCAGCGATGAGATGATGATCAGCCTGTCGACCGTCAAAAAGCACGTATATAACATTTACAGCAAGCTGAATGTGAAAACCAGAACCCAGCTGCTGGCGCACTTGGCGCAAAGGTTGGGTTGGTTCTAGTGGCTTTAGTACCGCCAATGAAAAAAGACCAACTGCTGGTCCTGCAAGGATAAAAAAATACTTTACTACCGATTTTATACCATGATATAATTTCGGTAGTAAAATCTTTGTTCAGGAGGTTGAACCCATGTATCGATCGGGCCTAAGTGTATGGTACAACGTATCCAACCTGGAGCGGACATTGGAGTTTTATTCCGGCAAGCTTGGCTTTGAGGTCACTTTTCACGATCCTGCCAACGGCATAGCGATGGTCAACACAAACACCAAGGACTGTGTCATTGGGTTTTCGGAAGCGCAGACGGTAGAGCCGGCTACCTCTTCCACAGTATTTGAAGTGGTCAATATTGAAGAAGCCATGAAGCAGTTGAAGGCGAATGGCGTCAATTTTATCGGCGAAGTGGAACATGTGCCCGGCATGGCCAAACTCGCAACCTTTGTCGATCCCGATGGACATAACCTGATGCTTGCCGAAACCCTCGTTGAGCTTTGAGCAAGGAACAACAGGTCCTGAGGCTTAGCAGCGAACTGACCGGGCAATGGACCTTGCCTATCTTGTTGGCACTGGAAGGAAGCGGAGGACGGTTTACGGCTCTGCAGAACAAGCTGAATATTGCCCCTTCCCGACTCAGTGCGTACTTGAAGAAGATGGTAGAGGACGGTTTGCTGCTTCATTTATCTCCTGGGGATCGACGACATCCGCTTTTGCCTGAATATGTGCTTACCGAAAAAGGACGACTCTATCGCGAAGCGGCTCGCGCGGTTCAACTCAGTGAGCAGCGAATCGGACAGGGCAGGTTATCCGATAAAGTTTGGGGTATTCCCATCCTGCTGTCACTGAACTTTAATCACACAAGATTCCAAGAAATTCGGCAATCGCTGGAAGGGATCACTCCGCGCATGTTATCCTTGCGGCTGCAAGAATTTCACAGAGACGGCCTGATTTGCAAGGAAATAATGGGTGAGCCTCGGCCTTCCTTTCTGTATTTGCTGGAAAAGAATGTTCAGCCTCCGGTTCAGCAGCTTTCGATAGACCTGGCTTCATTGCTATAAAGCAACTACTTTTCATCATCCGGCTGAAAGCCGGGAATCCGATTGTGCATTTCCGATAGAACGTCCTTACGGGACGTTTTTGCATAGTTGGGCCAGCAAGGGGAAGGAATTGGCGAAGATTGCTTAAAAGGAATTCTGCCTGACCTGTGTTTTCAGTCAAAAATTTTACAGACCAAGTGAAATAATATAACATAGACTTATGTTATTTCAGATTGTCGAAAAACAGGCATTTTCACGTGGGTGAGAATGCCTGTTTTCTTTGAAATATCAAAAATATAGCCCAAAATCGATAAAATAAAGGGCAAACATGACCCCTTAGTGCCAGTTTTTTTAGGTTCATGGCAG
>JAKPDL010000023.1 GCA_029552825.1 Bacteroidota bacterium | reverse complement strand
ATGACAGCCCATGAAGCAGCTTTATATGATCAACAGATTGGAGGCAGGCTTAGAAGCACAATGCCAAGCCTCACCCATAAGAATTTGCCTCTTGCCATGTTCCTGGAAACTTCTGATTTGGGATTCCCGGCCTGGGATGGTCCAACCACCGAAAAGGTGTCGGACGATCAAATCATATCTTCACTGGGCCTGGGAATTGTCCGGTTCCGGGAAGCCGATACTCCTGTAGTTATTGGTGGAAGTGATTTTGAATACAGGGTTGACACAGATGTAATCACTGCGGTTACTGTGACTGCCGGCAGCAGAATTACCCCTGACAATCCTGCAACAGTGACCTTTAATATCAATGGAACAAAGTACAGAGTGACTGATATTGTCATACCGGAAGGTAACAGTCAGGTGGTCTGGGTAAAATGGCATACACCAGGATACCCTACAGCTTTTACTATTACAGTCAGTGCAAACAGAGGTACGGTAAGCCGGTCAACCATAACTGCCAGGGTTGTGGACCTCAATGAAAAGGTTCCACCCAACCCTACGGCAAACGACGAAAAGCCGGATGGATATTCTATTCCTGCTGTACCCAATATGCCGCAGAAAACAACAGCCTCCTGGGGATTATGGAGCTGTTACTGGAAAGCAAACTGGGTATGGGAGTCCGACTGGGAGTGGGTTTCGGACGGTGAAGGCGGAGGATACTGGGTGGATAATGGCGAGTGGGTAGACCGGGGTGATTGGGAATACACATATACAAACTACTCAGCCAGTCTTACAGCCAGTATGACTGTCACACCCGATACAAAGGTTCCAACCGCATCAGGGAAAACCATGAAGTCGGGATACGGAATCAATCTGAATGTAAAAACAGGTTTATGGTCCAATGCACCGTCTTCAGCAATTACAGGAGCACAGAATGTATTGTCCTACTATCCTGAATTCAATTACAATACGTACCTCAGACTGTCTGATATGATAACGGGCGGGTACAGTGCGGAATTTGAACTGAAGCCCAATGAATTCTCAACCTATGGCAGAAGGGTGCACTTTACACCCCTGTGGTTTCCTGACGGCAGATATTCGCCTGTGGCAAATGTCATTGATGCATGGACACCGGATGGCATGTTGTCCTGTTCATTGAGTGATTATGTGGACATCCAGGGCAATTTATATGACGACTGGCATAGTGCGCCCAAAAGATAGGAGGTTGTTGATATTATATGAGAGTTTTAATGGTTGAACCGGGGAAAAAGCCTTTTGTCACTCAAATCGGCAACGATCTGGAATCTTTGCAAAAAGCGGTTGACGGACTCATAGAAGTTTTATACCTTGAGGAAAACGTATTGATAGTTTGCAATGAAGAGGGAAAATGCATGGGGCTTGAAGGAAACAGGCGCATCGACAATGGAGATATAATTGCCGGCGCTTTTTTATAATGCGCGCGGGCACATAATTCTACCTTGATTTTTGTGTGCCCGCATTAGCGCATTTCATGCTCCGCTTCCTTGTTTATTTTTTCTATGCGGAGCATTATTTGCGGCTCCAATGATGAGGGAGAAATGATTTCACTTACGGATGAGCAGATAAAAAAATATGCCGAACGCTTCAAAGAGCCTGAATACTATACTGCTGAGGAAGTGGAGAATGCAATTTTCATTGAAGTATATACTAGGGACGATGAAGACGAAATGGAGGTTTAACAGTGAACCCGATTATTCCAATAGTCACAATAATTATAACCCTGCTTGGCGGCGGGGGTTTTCTTTTTTATATAAAAATGGGCAAAAAAACAACAAAGACATCGGACGGCAAGGAGCAGCAAACAGCCAATGAATTCGTCAATGTCAGGGATATCCGGGACAGGTATTTATACACGCGGGACAACAAGGTCATGATGTATATAAAGATTAACCCCATAGCTATTGACCTGTTGAGTGAGCGTGAGAAAAAGATTCTCACAAAGCAGCTAACTGCAGAGCTTTCGGCAGAGCAAAAGCCCTTTAAGTTTCTTGCAGTGTCAAGACCGGTTGATATTTCTCCGCTTATCAGCGAGTACAGCCAGCTTATGGCAGGTACGTCAAACCAGAAACAAAAAGAGCTCTTGCGGAACGAAATGTTTGTCATGAGTAATTATGCTTTATCGGGTGATGTAGTTGAGCGCCAGTTTTACATCATGATATGGGAAAGATGCGAGGAAGGTATTGAACGTGAATTATCAAAACGCTGCTGTGAACTTTCATCCAGATTTGAAGGCTGCGGCATTCCCTGTGAAATCCTGAACCAGCAGGATATCGTGAGACTTTGCAATCTCGTCAATAATCCCGCTTATTCCCATATTGAGGATACAGGCTTTGATGCCGCAATACCCTTGCTGGCAAATCTGAATTCGGAGGATTGAAGAGCATGATAACAAAAAAGACGCGACTAGAAGAAATTCCTGTTAATGCAGCACTGTTGAATGCTATAACTCCTATGGGACTGGAACTTAAACGCAACGGTCTGGTGATAGGTGAGAATTCCGGCAGAGTGTATGGAGTTGTAAAATATCCTCAAAAGGTTGACTACGGCTGGCTGTCCAGAATCACAAACCTCCCGGGTACGATAGTCTCAATCTCCTTTAAACCCATTGACAACGGTTCATTTATTGAAAGCCTGTCACGTAGTGTCATTCAGAACAGAGGCACGGCAGAGAGTGCCAGAGACCCCTTGACACAAAAACGTGCCGAGAGAGCGGCGCTTGATGGTGAACGCATCATGGTACAGGTGGACCAGCATGGCGAAACGGTTGGGCTTTTAAGTATTGCAATCATGCCTGTTTCAAGGGATGACAGCGCCTTTCAGAAAGTGTGCAGAAAGACCGAAAGCACCTTTGCGATGTTAAAATGCAAAATCCGGAATCTATCCAACTTGCAAAGGGAGGGCTTCAAGCAGCTCTCCCCTTTTTATGCGACAAATGAACAGATTGAGGAAATCATTCAAAGAATCATGCCGTTATCCACTTTTGTCGGGGGATTTCCGTTTGCATCCAGCGGATATAACGACGGGACAGGTTACTATTTCGGGCGTGACGCATCCGGAGGTTTGATCATCATTGATACCTGGAAACGTGGCGGCGACAGGACCAACACCAACATGGTTATCATGGGAGTTGCGGGTGTGGGTAAAAGTACGGCAGTAAAGCATATCGCAAGGAATGCCTGATAGAGCTGTACCGGCAATTCGGCATCACCTGGACTACCGATATACGCAAATTGTCAAATACTGATTTTCCTATATTCTCAGACCTGTACAAGCTTATCATGAAGAAGGCCGGTGAAAAAGAGAAGACGCGGAAAGAAAGCGAGGCCAATGTTTATGCTGACCTTGCCTGCCTGTTAAAAGATATTTCAGATGGGAGCGACTCCTTTCTGTGGAACGGTCACAGCACATTGCAGACTGATTCCAGCTGTATATGCCTTGATACCCATGATTTGCAGAATACTTCCGATAACGTTAAGAGAACGCAGTATTTCAATATCCTGACCTGGTGCTGGGAGCAGATGAGCAGAAACAGGACCGAGCGTGTACTTCTCATCGCAGATGAAGCCTATCTGATGATAGATCCGAATGTCCCGCAATCTCTTGTATTTCTCCGCAATGTGGCTAAAAGAGCAAGAAAATATGAGGCCGGAATTGCAATCATATCCCATAGTGTGGTGGATTTCCTTGATGAATCTGTAAGGATATACGGCCAGGCGCTTCTGGATATTCCATGCTTCAAGATACTGATGGGCTGTGACGGGAAGAACCTACAGGAGACAAAGGAATTATATAACCTTACGGAAGCTGAAGAGGAGCTGCTGGCAAGCAAAAAGCGCGGGAATGCCCTTGTGATGATTGGCTCAAAACGACTGCATGTAGTGTTTGAAATACCGGAGTATAAGTTTAAGTTTATGGGAAGTGCGGGAGGACGTTGAAAGATCAATATTTAATGACAAAAAATCACCGCTATTATTTTGCTATTATTTTGTGAAAAATATTAAGTATTTGTGGTAAAATAATATATAATAGAATTCTATTTTAGTTTTTGCATATACTATTCATGCATGACAATCACAATAAGTATTGACTACTTGTAATTGTTATGTTACGATAACCTTGTAAAAGATGTTATCGATAAAGTTGATCAGTGCCCTGGTGTTCCTTGAGAGCCAGGGCCATTTTACATTAAGGGGATTGTGATGGGGGACAAGCTGTTTAAAACTTATCGTGAGCAGATAGAAATACTTAGAAGCAGGGGATTGAAAGTTGATGAAGGAGCCATAGGAGTTCTTCAAACTGAAAATTATTATAATGTTATAAATGGTTACAAAGACCTGTTTCTGGAAATTGCATCACCCGAAGAGAAATTTAAGGATGGTGCCGACTTTGATGAAATCTATGCACTTTATGAGTTTGATAGGGAACTGCGTTTTATATTTTTAAAGCAGCTTTTAAAGCTGGAGACCAATATCAAGTCTGTGATTGCATATAAATTCTCAGAGAAGTACGGACATGACAATTATTTGAAACTGGGTAATTTTGATACATACAAAAACAACTCAGAGCTGCAATCTATAATGGCCGTAATTTCAACTTTGCAAAGGGCGATATCAGAACAGAGCGGGAAACATAATGCTATTACACATTATGTTACAAAATATGGCTACGTTCCTTTTTGGGTATTGGTAAGTGTCCTGACATTTGGCAATATCAGCAAATTTTATGGGATAATGAAACTTACGGATAGACAGGCTGTTGCTAAAGAATTCGGATTGCAGGAAAATATTCTTCGCAGTTATCTTAAAGCGATGTCACTATTTAGAAATATATGCGCGCATGATGAAAGATTATATAACACAAAGCTTAATGGAGTTGAAATAAAAGCAGGTCCTATACATGCTGAGTTGCAAATATGTAAAAATGCTAACGGAAAGTACCTGCAAGGAATTAATGATGTATTTTCTTTAATGATTTGTATAAAAGAACTATTGCCGCAGAATAGAACAGCTGAATTTTCTGAGATGGTCAGAATAATAGACGGACAGTTGAAAAAACTCAGTTCCAAAATCCATACTATTAACATTAATGATATTTTACATCTCATGGGATTTCCAGAGAATTGGAAAGAGGTTGAATTGTCTAAAATCCAGGAATAAAAAGTTATTAATTTAGGCCGGACGGGTGCTGTAATAGGCACTCGTTTTTTTGTCCCAAAATTGGAGGTGAACCCATATGGCAATAGACCCGGCTACCGCAAAGATACTTGCACAATTAGCCTTAAAGGCAGCTGCTGATGAGGAAGCACGGAAAAGAATCATTATGATTGCACTGATACCGGTAATATCGGTGCTTTTAATTCTGACCATGTTTGTGTATATCATTACGCATCCACTGGAATATTTGAGTACAATATTTTCCGACAATGAGCTTGCTCAGGTGACACAGCTACATGACAGTTTTTCACTTGACCAGACCATTGATATAAATGATGCAAGCTACAGGGAAAGCAACGGCATTGATTATTCGGGAGTAACCTTTTCTGATGGGGCTATCGATGTAGTGTATTTCAATCAGGCTGACAAAAGATGGGCAAACAAACCTTATGGCAAAACAGGAACCATCGGCACGAGCGGCTGTGGGCCGACATCACTGGCAATGGTGGTTTCAAGCCTACTTGGACATTCCTCAGAGAGGATGACCGGCGATAGCAGAGGAGTGTCCACTTACCCGGTTATTGATCCGGTTCAAATGAGTGAATGGGCATATGAAAACGGCTACCGGTGTGAGGGGAATGGTTCATACCATAGCCTGATTCCTGACGGAGCAAGGCATTTCGGATTAAAAGCGGAGGGCTGTACTGTAAATGAGCCGCAGAGAATTGTAGATGCTCTGGCGAACGGAAAACTTGTTGTTGCCATTATGGGAAAGGGCCATTTCACAAAATCCGGGCACTTTATTGTGTTAAGAGGGGTTACAGGCAAAGGTAAAATCCTTGTCGCAGACCCTATCAGCAAGAGCCGAAGCGAACAGGAGTGGGATTTATCTTTAATTTTGAATGAAGCATGCAAACAGGCGGGTTCAGGCGGGCCGTTCTGGATAATTTCGAAAGGAGAAAGCTATGAAAAAGAAGATCATCATTGAAATGTTTATCTATGTCATAGTTGTTGTGGTCGGCATTGCATTGTTAATTACGAGCAAGCCGGAGAAGGAGCCAATAAAAATCAACTCGGATTTTAAAGTTGGAGAGCAAAGGGGGTACAGCCGTGATTCTGTATTTGTGCAGCAACCAGAACATTAACCTTTTTGACTTTGTGGAAAAAGAGCGTGGAATACCAATCAAGAAGATGTCCGGTCTTTTCAGACTGAAACAGTTTGTAATTCATGATGTCAGAAATTTAAGCCAATTTGATTTTTTTCTCATTGACCTTAAGGCTTTAAAGGATGCTGAAAGTGAAATTATTGAAGCAGCAACGGCCTTCAGTGCCATGTATAATGCACGTATTATCCTGTTTGCAGAAGGCCTTGACGGCAGCAGCCCGTTAATATCAAAGCTGATAGATCTGGGATTTTATAATATAATCACTTCAACCGATTACGAAGATATAAAAGAAGAAATGCTCGAATGCATTAGCCCTGATGGAAAAGATATGCGTTCAGCAATCAGAAGCAAGTACTTCCCGCACGAAGAAATCAGGCAAAAAGATAAAGCTGACTTTGCATTTTTATGCAGGGACGTAAAGATAGCGGTAGTGGGCGCAGCACATAAGGTTGGGACAACCACAACGGCTTTTAATCTGGTGAATTTCCTTGTAAATAGCGGAGCTGATGCAGCTTATGTTGAAGCAAATACAAACGGCCATTTAAGTACTCTGCCAACGTATTATAAGGAAATGACTGTCAGCGAGACACATGTTGAATACAACGGCGTAAAGTATTATTTCAGGGGACATTTCCCGGAGGAGAATAACTTTATCGTTATTGATTTCGGCACTTTTGCACAATGCAGTATGAAGACGCTCAAACAATGTGAACTGCTGATTTTGTGCGGCACAACAAAACCGTATGAGTTTGCTTTTGTCAGAGCGGCTCTTGCGGAACTCTGTGATATGCCTTTGTTTCTTTTGCTATCTTATACTCCCAAAAAGGTTCAAAGTGAGATATGTAATATGCTGAAGAATAAGAATGTTCAATTGTATTTTACAGGTTATTCCCCGGACCTGTTTGATGGCAAGGCAAATGCAGCAATATATGCTGAGATAGTGAAAGAGTATACACATGTGAAAGCTATCGAATAGCTAAAAAGTTTAATATTCTTCAATATCGGAAGGGTGGTTGGATTTTTGGATAAAGCAAGAGTTTTAAACCGGATATATGCCTCCAGCTTGCCAGGCAGGGCCAAAACTATCATGTTTTATATTGTGAATCGTTCAAACAAGGAGCTTACCTGTTTTCCTGCCATTCCAACTATGGCAAGGGAAACAGGATTAAGTGAAAGAACTGTTCAGAGGGCGTTGAAGGAGCTTTGTGCTGAAGGATACATAGTTAAAACGCCAAGGTACAGGAAGAATAGAAGCCAGAGTTCAAATCTTTATCTTTTGGTGGTAAAAAATGATAATCAAGCTGATGATTCTGCTTTTTCGTATTTTGATAAAATTCCCATTTACCGTAACTGTCACCGGGGCGGTGACAGCTGTGTACCCCCATAGAACTATACAGGGTAACAAGGATTCGGGATATTGAAAGAAAGTATGATTTATAGTGACAAGTAATGCTTGAGAGTAAGTAGTAAAGGCAAAGATATATTTCCAGAAAAATGAAGGATTTTTGACATTTGTGTAGAATTATAAAAGTTAGTGGCTTGCAGCCTTACGGATGACGGATTTTATCGAAATAAGAGGACGGCAAAATATTTTTCACAATCCGTTTTATTGTACAGTATTTGTGATATAATTGTTCTGATGTGGTATTAAAATTTTCAATATAAAGTAAGATTACATGCTGATTTATACAAAATTTCAGACGTATGAATCAAGTGCTATATAGTGTTTGCAAGAGGAGTCAATGGATAAAAAACTACATGAGGGACACAGGCAAAGAGTAAAAACCAGATATTTGACAGAAGGATTGGATACTTTCGAAGATCATCAGGTGCTGGAGATGCTTCTGTTCTACTGCATTCCGATGAGGGACACAAATGAACTTGCCCACAAGATGATTAAGGAATTTGGCTCACTGGCAGGGCTGTTTGAAGCTAACCCGAAGGACATATGCAAACGGTGTGGAGTAAGTGAAAACACAGCTATTTTAGTTTCACTGATTCCTTCACTGGCAAGAAGATATTTTAAAGGAAAATGGGGAGACAAGCCTGTTCTTAACAGCTCGTCAAAGGCTGGTGAGTACGCTGTCTCTCTTTTTGCTGGCAGGACCTATGAAGCGTTTTTTGTGATATGTTTGGATGCACAGAACAGGGTTAATTATGCGGCATTGGTTCATGAGGGAACAATTAACGAGGCACCAGTTTATCCAAGGTTGATTGTCGAGACAGCACTAAGGCACCAGGCTAATAGTGTGATTTTGGCACATAACCATCCTGGGGGCAGCTTGCAACCTTCTCAGGCGGATATAGAGGTGACAAAAAGAATAACTGCGGCCCTTGAAGCTATATCTATAGGTGTTGTTGATCATATTATAGTTGCCGGAGAGAGATATGTTAGCTTTGCTGAGAAAGGTTTGATAAATGTTTGATATTTTTATATACTAAGCATATAGCATAATTTTACAGGACAAAAGAGGTGCAGTAATGAGCTTTTTTGATAATCATTACCTGTTTTCAGAAACATATATAAAAGAATACATAGAACAGCAAAAACACAAAGACATTACAGGCCAGGACATTTTGAATAAATACAAAACAATTAAGGAATGGCATGATGAATGCAGTGATACTAATTGGTTTACAGACTTTATCCGACCGGTCCTTGATACAATGGGTTTTAAATATCCACCAGTTAAGGACAATATAATTATATTATATACGAACCCTCCTGCTTCCGGAGATAGACCGGTTGCAGTGTTGTATGCCGTTTCAAAAGGATTTGATTTGGATTCAAAAAAGAAAGGAAAGTACTATGCTTTTAATGCAGTAAAGGCTGCAAAAGAGAATGGCGTTGAATGGGCTATGCTGACCAACGGGTACAAGTGGAGGGTTTATAACACCAGAAACGTAAGTCCGTACGAGAACTACCTGGAAGTAGATATTGAAAACAGCGTAAATAATATGGAAAGTCCAGATGAAGCGTTTACGCTTTTCAACCTGTTCTTTAATGTCAGGACATACTACCGTGAAGATGATGGTGAACTTGTAATTGAGAAAATCAAGGAGAAGTCGGATAAAAAGGCTGAACAGATTGAAGATTTCCTAAGAGGTAAAGCAGAAGAGATTTTAAAGGACCTGTGTTATGGTTTCAAAGAAAATATGGGGTATGAAAAGTATGACAGAACAACATGCCGGATGATTTACCAGGACGCGATTACCCTTTTGTTCCGCATGCTTTTCTTCGGGTATGCCGAGTCAAGGGGGCTGCTGCCATGCAATCAAGAGGATGTTGATTACAGGAACAACAGTTTTTTCAAGTTGTGTGAAGAAGCGAAGGATGTTTTAAATCAGGGAAAGGCACACGAAATTAAAAATGGCTTTGATTTCTGGGACAGACTGGATGAGCATTTGAGGATTTATGTCGACAGGACTTATAACGGCGGGCTTTTTGATAACAGTGATAAACCCATATTGAGGGAGTACAGAATTGCAAACGGATGGCTGATAAAGTGTTTAGCGGAGATAGCCTATAAGAAGGACAGAAAGACAAACAGCTATATTGAAAAAATTGAATACAAGGACCTTTCGGTGAGGAACCTTGGGTCCATATACGAAGGGCTTCTGGAATTCAATTTGTTTATCGCAGACGAGAGAATGGTAAAACGTATTTCAAAAGGAAAAGTACAGTATCTGAAAACTCGAGGACTTACTTTAAGGAAATCAGATGAACCAAACATTATCGAACCAGGAGATATATACCTTTCTCAGGATGCCACTGAAAGAAAGGATACGGGTTCATATTATACCCCTGAAGACGTGGTTGAATACATAGTATCAAATACAGTGGGAAGGAAGCTTGAGGAGCTTAAGAATGAATTGAAAGAATTATTAAAAACTGACTTTGACGCACTTGCGTACGAGCCCACCGATTCTGGAAAAAAGCGTATACAGAGGCGTATAGACGAAGAAACTGTAAAATTTATCGAAGATAAGGTTTTAAGCCTGTCGGTTATTGACAGTGCTATGGGAAGCGGCCACTTCCTGGTAAATGCAGCATACAGGCTTGCAAACGGAATTGTGGATATATTATGTGAGAATAATTGGGAAAGTGATGAGGATATTTACGTTGACATTGGACACTGGAAAAGAAGGGTTGTAGAAAACTGCATTTACGGAATAGATAT
>JAKPDL010000022.1 GCA_029552825.1 Bacteroidota bacterium | reverse complement strand
GCGAGGGCGGGTTAAAAAATCATTAGGCAGAACTTCTTGCCAGATTTTCTGAACTTCAGGAAATTTCGTAAAGAACCGGTGCCCGCCCAGATCAAAAAGATATCCCTTGTAGTTTATAGTTTTCGATATGCCGCCCACCTGAGAGTCTTTTTCGAAAACTAGAACTTCCTGGCCATTTTTGGCTAACTCATAGGCAGCAGTAAGACCGGCCGGCCCGCCTCCGATGACGATTACCTTCATCAGTTTTTCTCCTTTTTAGATTCCTCTCTCAGGTATTAAGTTAGTTGGATTTGATTCGCTCATCTTATAGATCATTTTGTAGATTTTCTCATTTATTCTTTTGGCTAAAGAGGCGTTTCCTGACTTAAAATAGCAAACCGCCAGGCGTTTGTATTGCTCAAACCGATGCTCCGGATAGGGCTCAAGCTGGAGAATGGCTTCGTAATACATAGAAGCTCGACTGTAATTTTTTCGTGATTCTTCATTTGAAGCCAGCTTGGCCAGAAGGTCGAGGTTAAACTCGGAGAGGGGGATATTGCTGAATCCTTTTAAAAATTCCGAAAATTCAGGTGAATACGGGTTGAAAAAGTCTCCAGGGCTGGAGATTAGTTGAACAGGCAATTGTTTATCGAGGGCTATGGGGACGGGATTTAATGATATCTGCCCGTTTTCGAACTTAATTTCCTCAAGCATAGCTTTTTTAACAGTATACAGGAACAAGTAAACTTTTTTATTCGGATAGCAGCCGAACAGTTTCTCGAGATATTGCGGCTTATAAAGGCCAAATATAAGGCTTTGATTCAATTCGGGGTCATCATGATTAAAACCGGCAGTCCAGCCTGTGTCGGGAAAATATTTGTTGGCCATATACAAAGGCCTTAATAAAACTACGGCATTATCTATATTTAGTGCCCTAATTGTTTCATCGAATCTTTTATTGAAGCTCAAGAAATCCGGATAAATTAAGTCAACAATGTAGGCCTCGGGAGACTGCCGGGCAAATGATGGCAATCGGACTGCATAGGCATAGACGGTAAAGATTACCAATAGAGCAATCTGAATTGAACGGTGGTTTAGTCTTAATACTCTTGATAGATGAGAAGTTCTTATGAATTCAATGATTCCGGCGGCTGTCAGGACGACGAGAATCGAGAACAATTGATAGTACATTCTCGCCCCTAAAATAGGAAAGAGACCCCAGTAGATAAACAG
>JAKPDL010000013.1 GCA_029552825.1 Bacteroidota bacterium | reverse complement strand
ACAGCCCCGAGCGACATGGTTAACGTAGCAGGCATAGGAGTCGGCAGTCAGGGTGGAGCCGACATCCAGCAGATTTGTACGCCCGATGTGCCTATTGTACGTCCCCAACGCAATGCCAACGGCACGCCTCTTACAAAGGAGCAGATTGCCGAACGCGAGGCCCGTATGGCACAGATGAAGGCACAACAGGGCCAGCGGCCCCAGGCCGACTCACCCGTGCAGATGGGCGAAGCCGGAAGAAGGGAGATTCGTCTGGCAAACATATACGCTCTTTGTGACGTGGATTCGGAATATGCTGCACATGTGTTCAAAGGCTATCCAAAGGCCAAAATCTATAACGACTGGCGCGTGATGCTCGAAAAAGAAAAATCCATTGATGCTGTCGTTATTGGCACACCCGACCACAACCATGCACCAATCGCCGCAGCCTTTATGAAGGAGAAGAAGCACGTATATTGCGAGAAGCCTCTTGCGAAGACCATTTATGAATGCCGCCGCCTTGCCGAGATAGCAAAGGAGACAGGTGTTGTCACACAGATGGGTAACCAGGGTCATGCTGCCGAAGGCTCACGCCGCACTGTTGAATGGATACAATCGGGTGTGATAGGTCTTGTGAGGGAGGTACATCTTTCGACCAACCGCCCGATAGGCTTCTGGCCGCAGGGCGACATCAAAAGGCCTGCTGGCACCACCCCGCCCAAAAATCTTAACTACGATGTATGGCTTGGTCCGGCACCCCAGAAACCCTACCACCCCGACACCGTGCATTTCTACTGGCGCGGACTATGGGATTATGGCACAGGCGCCATGGGCGATATGGGAGCACATATCTTCGATGCACCGGTGTGGGCACTCAACTTAGGGTACCCGACAAAAATCCACGCTACCAGCACACCTTACAACGATGAATACCTCCCGCTCGCCGAGATGGTCATCTACGAGTTCCCCGCCCGCGGCTATATGCCTCCGGTCAAGGTTATGTGGGTTGACGGCGGACTGAGGCCTCCACGCCCCGACACTCTCGAGCCTGGCCGCGCAGTAAGAGATGCTGTGTACTACGGCGACAAAGGTATAATCATGCACGGAAGCCACGGAGCAATGCCTGAACTCGTGCCCGCCGACCCATCATTCAAAGGACCCGAACCATGGCTGCCTCGAACCGGCAATATTTTCGAAGACTGGATCGATGCTATCAAGAATAACAGAAAGTCGTGCAACGACTTCTCCATCGCAGCAAAACTGACTGAAATAATGCTTCTTACAAACATCGCGGTGAAGATGCAGAGGAGAAATATCACCCTCGAATATGATGCCGCAAATATGAAGATAACCAATCTTCCCGAGGCAAACGAACTGTTCCACTACGAGTACAGAAAAGGGTGGAGCCTTTAGAGATTTATTACTTCACCCTCTGGGGGCTGTCTCAAAAGATGTATAATAGGTAAGTTTAATAAAAACATAAAAACTAAAATATTACAGATTGTATTGTAATAAGTCCCCTCTCAGGGGATTCTGGGGTGAAAACAAAAAAGAGGCTTTTGAGACAGCCCTTTTATTTTATCATTGAATCGCTTCAACTATATTCTTCAGGGCAGAGTGAAGCATGGGTGCTGTTTCTGGTCCCAGAGAGTTGATTTCGCCATACTGTGCCTTCTCTTTTCCGTATGCAAAAGGTTTACGGGTGTCCCACTGACTTCTGGGTATAATATAACCCACCTCATCGTTAGCCAGTCCAAGAATGAATTTGTGTTTCTCTTTCATCATATCCCTGACAGGAGGCACTTCTACAGGATCGACCAGGAAGTCTCTTTCCGGTGGTGCTTCAACGCCTCCGTTAATTATTTCCGGATAGACTTCACCGGGAAGCGTGGCGAACTGAATAGGTCCTATTTTGAAGACAGAGACCTCTGAACGCATTTTCATCCATCCTGCAAACTCCCTGTTAAGAATACCGAGAGCAGCTCCCAGCCTGAAAAGCTTATTATCAACAGGCAGGTAAACAGTTTTTGCAATTATTGAGATACCTGCTTTTTCAATCCTGGTGTCAGGATTTTCCATTGCCCTGAGAGCCAGTAATGCAAGTTGCTTTCCCTGAGCATCAGCTTTTTCGAATGATGGTGTTTTGAATTCTTCACCTGTAAACGGATCTTTTACGGCAAGATCGGGATGAGTTGTCATAAGCCCTCCCACTGCTCCGTTCACATACAGGCAAATACCTCCGGTTCCTTTGATGATGAGGCTGTCACCTCTGTAAATGCCTTTTTCGACGTATTCTCTCAGATAGTGAGGGAAATCGGAAGTTATAAGAAGGTTTTTACCCCATAGTGTCTCGGGATGGTTGCCCCATGCTATCAGTGTACCAAGTGTTAAACCGGTTTCAGTGTCAACGGCCCTTATTATTCTCAGTCCGGAGTCAAATACCTGCGGCTCCCGGGTGTCTCTTACTAAGTGCGCCGCTCCTTCAGGATCTTCAGATACTTCAAGACGTGCAGGTCTTATGTTCTGCAGGGCAAAAACGACAGATTTTATTATACGTTCATTTACATATTCAAGATATTTTTTATTTACTCCGCTGTGCAGTGGCGATTTACCCCATAGGCCAAGAAGGTCGGGTCCCTCATGAGTATGGGTTGATGTGATTACAATATAATCGAGTTTTAAGTCTTTTTGAAGCTTTTTCCTTATCTCTATTACATGGTTGTTCATAAATCCGATAGCATCCAGCGCCACAATGGCGAGGTTTGTTTTACCATTGCTGATAACCATTGTTCTTGCCCATAGGTCGTCGTGTATTCCGTTTGCCGCTCTTGCCTGACCAAAACCTGCAATCCATACGGGGTCGAACCGGCCATTGCCGTTTCCGTCGGTAAAGGTGTCACCTTTGCGAGGTCTGTAGGCCGCATCACCGTCGGCATCGGTCCAGCGGTCGGGGACATCGGGTGTTATTGTGACAGCCGAGAAGCCTGCCATAAGAGGCATTTCCTCAGCAGAAACTATTTTAAGGTCGGCACTGTAACCCCTGTGCCTGTCTTTAAGGTTGGAATAAATGCTTACTATCAGAACAATAACTGCTACTAACAACAGTTTGCCAATGAATTTCATGATTTTTTTCATGAGGATATTGTTTTATAGGTATATTTTTCAATTTTTCTTGCTTCCTATTACCCCCAGATATCTTCCCATCCAGTAGGGTAGCAGCCAGATGTCGCCTGCGCTCATTTCCGACAATCCGCCATTGCCCCCGTCGAGTGTAAATCTGTTTGAGTTGTGTCGTGTAACAGGAAGTTCATCGGGTGGTAAAACTTCATTTATTGTCTGGTTCCTGAAGTTGTCAGGTATTTTTTCAATATCATTTCTGTGGCTGTTTCTGATTGTCCATGTTATAAGGTCGAGCGGGTATTCTTTCAGGTACCAGACTGCATCATCGAGGCCGCAGTCCTTTTTGCCGGTCATAAATGTCATTATATTCCACAGTGCTTCTTTTTCGGGTTTTTCTGTTTCCCAGTGGTCAATTATTGCCTGCCTGAACTTTTTCTTTAGTGTATCGTTGAAGGCGTAGCGATAAAGTCCCCAGTAGCCGCAGTAGTACATTTCGTCGTCGGAATGGTTCCAGCCGTCGGAGAGCATGCGGCTTGTTTCGTCGGCATCAGCCGGAGCATGCCCTATTTCTTTCATTGGACGCATGAGGTTTTCAAGGTAGCCATGCTCATTCATGAGGTAAAAGGCTGCATCGCGGTACTTTTTCTTTCCGGTGAAGTGGTAAGCCGTCTGCAGCATTGAGATGATATTCGATGAATTGAGCTTGCGGTCGCCCACTGAGGGATGGAGTGAGTTGACGTATTCAGGGTTCCAGCGCCCCCAGCGTGTAGGTTTGCCGTCGATATCGATCAGATAAAAATTGTTGTTTACAATGTGCGACATTAAAGTGTCAATAAGTTTTACGGCCTTACTCCTGATAAATGGTTCTTCAATCAGTTCTGCCACCACGCCGAAGGCAAACATATGGACTATTGCTTCGTCGCTGCTTGTGGTTGATTTCCACATCCAGCCCTCTTCCGGTGATGGAAGCCACCGTTCGGGGTCGTGCACAGGGTAGCCGATTCTTTCGAAAGAGCGTGCAGGGAAGCCAGGCACCGGATTGATGGTATATAGTCTTTCCATGGCTTCAAGCGACTCTCTCACGTTTTGCAGTGCTTCTGCAGAGCGGGTAACTGAATAACGGAATGTCTGGGAGGCGAGGTAAAGGCCTGTCCAGAGGCCATCGTTGTCAGAATCTTCCAGTGAGCCCGAACTGAGGTCACCTTTACGTGCAAGGGCAAGGGTGGCGTTAAGGCCGTGCCGTATATGTCGCTGCCGTACCTGTTTTTCATAAAAGAGGGCTTTATCCTCAAGTGTTATCTCTTCGAAGCATATTTTTGACAATCCGGCAGTTGTAAGTATGAGAACAGAATTGTCAGGACCTTTTGTTATGTCAACAATCGTATCGGAAGGAAGCCACCTTTCGGATGAATAATAATCGAACCTGCCGTCCTCTCTGAGTTTCATAGCTCCTTTAACAGAGCCCAACCAAGGGGTGCCGTCAATCACGCATAAAGCAGTGATTTCAGTACAGGGTATTTTACTTTTAACCGTGCCTTCTGGTTTTCCTGTTTTCAGGTCAATTGTTAGTATTCCATTACTGGTACCAGCAATTATTCTGTCGCCGCTGATGTCGAAACAGGTGAGGGGGGTACCGGTAAAGATCTTCTCAGGAGCTTTCTCGCCCGGGGTGAGAGCCATCAGGGAAGATTTCCCAAGGAGGTAAAACCTGCCTGTTAAGCCGGAGTATCTGATATCAGTTATTTCTTCGTCATCAAGTTCGTAGTTCTGAATTATGCCGGAGGTATCGGCGAGTATAAGTCTTTTGCCGTCTGACAGGAGGAATTGGAAGTCATCTCCTGCCGCTGCCATTTTTACCTCGGGCAGACGGTGTTCAATGTTCAGTTTTCCTGCCCATGCGTTGCTGAAGATGTGTTTATTGTCGCAATATATTATCTGGTTCCGGCAGGTTTCAATGACTAAAATATTAGTTGATACAAAGAACCTGTAGTGTTTATCTGGTTCGAGTGTACCGGGTTGCAGGAGCATTCCTCCGGAGGGTTTAAAAAGACCTGCAGTTGAGAGTACCTGTATGTATCCATTGCGGTCGCATACGACCTTTTTTGGTTTTGCTTCCGGGATGGTCAGGTAATATTTTATGCTGTATTCCTGCAGGAAAGGTTCGTCACGGAACAGGTACCTGACTGAGTTGCCTGTTTCTTTTCTGCAGCTGGCAATAAGAAGCAAACCAATTAAAAAGGCGGTAAAGGCTGTTTTCTTCATTATCTGCAAGGTGTTATTCAAATATAATCATAAGCTTTTAATGAGAGTTCAGATTGGGCGAGATTATTCAGAAATTTATTAATTGTTTTTACTGCAGCCTATTGTTAGAATGGTATTTTATTTTCTGTCTCTAATGCCGAAAATAAATTTTGTAAAATTTAAATTTATGTTTTAACTATGTAACAGGTTACCTTGCTGAATCAATGACAAACATACAAGAATCAACAAATCATCCTGCCTATGAAAATTAAAACAGGTATAGTTCTGAGTATCATGATGTTTCTGCAGTATTACGTGTGGGGTTCATGGTATGTCACCATGGGAACCTTCATGACAGAACATCTGGGATCAACCGGACTTCAGATCGGAGCGGCATACAGCGCCCTCGCCATTGCCACAATGATCTCCCCCTTCTTTGTCGGGATGGTTGCCGACAGGTATTTTGCAGCACAGAAGCTGATGGGTTTGCTGCATATTGCAGGAGGCATTCTGTTGTTCATTGCATCCAAACTTACAAGCAATGCTCCTTTTTACTGGGTCATTCTTCTTTATTCGCTCGTGTACATGCCTACAATTGCCCTTTCGAACAGCGTGGCATTCCGGCAAATGTCAGACCCGGGGAAACAGTTCCCCGTAATACGCGTTTTCGGTACCATCGGATGGGTTGTTGCAGGTTTTATGATAGGGGTGCTGGCTATTGAGCATACACCGGGTACGTTCTGGATGGCGTCTGTTGTCTCACTTGCCCTCGGTCTGTACAGTTTCTTCCTCCCCGATACACCTCCTCTGGCAAAAACTCCTTCAACGGCAAAATCAATTATTGGAATAGATGCCTTTATTCTCTTCAGAGATAAACCTTACCTGATATTCTTTATAGCAGCAATATTTGTTTGCATCCCGCTTTCATTCTATTTCGGTTTTGCCAACCTCTACCTGAACCAGTCGGGTATGGCAAATGCAGCAGGTAAGATGGTAATGGGCCAGATATCCGAAGCACTGTTCATTCTGGCAATACCTTTTCTCTTTAACAGAATCGGGGTGAAGAATATGCTCATCATCGGCATGAGCGCATGGCTGCTGCGGTATCTGTGCTTTGCCTTCGGCAATATGGGCCCCAACGCATGGATGCTTTATGCAGGAATCATCCTTCACGGCGTATGTTACGACTTTTTCTTTGTTACAGGTTACATGTATACCGAGAAAAAATCGAATGAAAGGATAAAAAGCGCAGCACAGGGACTTTTCACATTCGTCACATACGGCCTCGGAATGTTTATCGGTACATGGGTTTCGGGTTTTGTAACCAGTTACTATTCAGCCGGACAGGTATATCAGTGGCAGAAAATATGGTTTGTCCCGGCATATATTGCCACTGCAGTACTGATATGCTTTATCTTCTTCTTTAAAGAAAAAAGAGAAATTGAAATTGTCAAATAACTGTCAGGAAAAGTTTTCAGGTTGCTGTTCGTACCTGTCAGGAAAGGTATTTTTTTAATTTACTTATAAGTTCCTGCTTTATAATAGGTTTGGAGATGTAATCATTGCATCCGTTTGCAAGTGCTTTTTCCCTGTCGGAAGGAAACGCATAGGCAGTTACCGCAATTACAGGAATCGAAATGTTTCTTTCCCGGATTTTTTTCACCGTTTCATACCCGTCCATTACAGGCATTTTGATATCAAGCAGGATTAATGATACATCTTTTTCATTATCAAGAATTCTGAGGGTGTCTTTGCCGTTTGCAGCATGCAGGCATGTAATGCCGTAAGGAGCAAGAATTGTTTTCAACAGCAGGAAACTTGTTTCCTCGTCATCGGCAATAATAATTTTTGAAGGTCTTATCAACTCCTTTTTTGAATCTACCCCCTGTTCGGGAATTGATTGTGCGGAATCTGATTTAATTAAAGGTATCATCAGGAAGAATGTTGAACCTTTGCCAGGTTCCGATTCAACCCATAACCTGCCGTGAAGCATTTCAGAATAGGCTTTTGCAATTGCCAGTCCGAGACCTGAACCTTCATGTTCCCGTGAAAGAGTCGTATCTGCCTGGTAAAACGGGTTAAACACAGCCTTAAGTTTGTCGGCAGGGATACCCCGACCAGTGTCTTTTACATATATAATTATGCTGTCGTTTTCAAGCCATAATCCCGTTTCGATGTAACCTTCTTTTGTGAATTTAACAGCGTTGCTCAGAAGGTTTGTTATAATACTTTCGAGTTTGAATCGGTCAGTAAGTATGTTGCATAGCTCAGTTTTTTCAGGGCATTTCAGTCTGAATTCAAGACCTTTTGCCCGGGCAAGAGGTTTGAAAAGATTCAGAGTTGTTGATATTACTTCATACAGGTTTTCGGGTTTAAGATTTGTTTCAACCAGTCCGGTTTCAATTTTTGATATTTCGATAATGTCATTTATTGTTGAAAGAAGCCTTTTACCGCTTTCTTCTATTATAGTCATGAAGTCTTCCCTGTCTTCCTGCAGAAGGTCAGGTTTTTTAAGAAGTTCCATAAAACCCAGGATGGCATTCATAGGGGTACGTATTTCGTGGCTCATATTTGCCAGAAAGGCTGTTTTCAGCCTGTCGCTCTCTTCTGCCCTGTTTCTGGCCTCAATAAGTTCCTGTTCTATCTCCTTCAGGTATGTGATATCTGTTATTGCAATAACTCTTGCCTGTTTTCCTTCGTAAGTAAGTTCGTGTGAGTGAGTAAGAACGACTGAGAGGCTGCCGTCTTTTCTTTTGACATGCCATTCTCCGGAAAATGAATAACCTTTTACTTTTGCAGCCCGCTCAATAAGTGTTTCACGTTCGTTCTCAACAACAAGCTCATGAAGTCTCATATTCTGAAGTTCAGCTGGAGTATAACCATAATTGCTGCATAA